>NZ_JBQCGQ010000029.1:0-5967 GCF_051955515.1 Sinomonas sp. | reverse complement strand
GATGTTTGGCGCGGGGACGCTCGAATACAACGACTCCACCGCGAACAAGGACGCCTGAAAGAGCGCGCCCATTCCCTTCAACGTCTCGAGAATTTAAGAGCCTGCGGTCGGGTGGGGGGGGACGAGCCCGCCCACCCGACGCGCATCCACGCCGAACACTCGGCAACAACCAAGCAAGAGGGGCACAAGGGTGAGACGTCTGGGGAATCTCCTGAAGGCCGCGCCGCGGTCAGGCGCACGGGCGGTGAAGATCGCCGTCATCACGCTGCTCGGCATCATGCTGCCGGCGGGCGCACTGTTCGCCGCGAGCCAGGCCGGCAAGCCAACATTCAGCGTCCAAGTATCGCCGGCGAGCCAGTCAGTCGTGCGCGGCTCGGCTGTCAGCTACACCGTGACGCTGACCTCGCAGAACGGGTTCGCCGGAACCGTGGCGATGTCCGCGTCGGCCCTCCCTAGCTCTTCGACGGCGGGCTTCTCCGCCGCGAACCTCAACGTCGCGGCAGGCGGAAACGCCACCACGACGCTCACGGTGTCGACAACGGCGTCGACGCCCGTGGGTACGTACAGCCCTCAGATCCAGGGAACCTCGGGGAAGACGACGGCGTCGACCACCGCGGGACTCACGGTCAACTACCCTCTCTCGGGGTCCTTCTCGCTCTCGAGCGCGCCGGCGTCTCTGAGCATCTCGCCCGGCTCGAGCGGGGCCTACAGTCTCGCGATCTCAAGGACGAATCTCACGGGGCCGATCTCGTTTACCCTCTCAGGCTTGCCACAGGGCGTCACCGCCTCGTTCAGCCCGAACCCGGCGACCGGCAACACCACAACGCTTCAGGTGACCGCCTCGCCCTCGGCGCCGGCAGGCTCGTGGACCCTGTACATCGTGGGCTCGGGCCAGGACGCGACGGGCAAGACTCAATATGGGTACGCGAGTGTCCAGTTCGGCATCGTCAGCAACGGCAAGGCCTTCTCGATCTCCGGCGACGCGGCATCGCAGCTCGCCCCCGGGGTGTCGCGGACGCTCGGCCTCGCCTTCTCGAACCCGAACAACCAGTCGCTCTCGGTGACGAACCTCTCGGTCACCATCGCGAGCATCAGCCAGACTGCTACTGCGAAGGCGCAGGGGCTTCCCTGCACGGCGGCAGATTTTGCCATCGCCCAGTACAGCGGGCCGTACCCCGTGGCCCTGCCGAGTGGGAGCAGCTCCCTGACGTCGCTTGGAGTAGCCAGCAGCCAGTGGCCGAAGATCTCGATGCTCGACACGGCTGCCAACCAGGACGGCTGCAAGGGTGCCTCGCTCGTGCTGACGTACTCCGGATCAGGACAGGGGAACTGACATGAAGGGGCTGCAGAAGGTGACGTGGCGTGGCGGACGCCGAACAGTCTCGGCAGTGCTCGGCGCGGCCGCGCTCGTCCTCGCCGGCGGAACCGCCTACGCCTACTGGGGAACGTCCGGGACGGGTTCGGGCAGTGCGGCGGCGGGGCAGCTTCAGACCCTGGCGACGCAGGCACTCGTCCAAGCGGCGCCGGGACAGCAACCGCTGTCTCCGGGCGGCACGGCAGACGCAGTTGTCCGGGTCTCGAACCCGAATCCCTACGACGTTCAGCTCTTCAGCGTTGTCTCGGCGGGCGCGGCGACAGCCGACGCCAGCCATCCCCAGTGTGTCACGACGGGGGTCTCGTTCCAGAACCAGAACCCCCTCGCCCAGCCCGTGACGATTCCTGCGAACGCAACGCAGACAGTGACCATTCCAAGCAGCGTCTCCATGGGGCTCACATCCGACGCGGGATGCCAAGGAGCTCACTTCAACCTTCCGCTGACTCTCGAGGTGCGCAAGTGATTGACGACCAGATGTCCCAGGGCAGCCCACGGCGCCTCCTGCGGGTGGGGCGGCGCAGCGCCGCGGCGCTCGCCGCCGTCGTCCTCGTTGCCGGAAGCGGTGCAGCCGCTTTCGCCTACTGGCAGGCGACGTCGACCTCTCCCGACGGGCTCGTGGTGGCCGATACCGTGAGCCAGGGGGCTCGACCCTCGGGGTCCTTCGCCAACGGAGGCGTCTCCCTTTCATGGACGGCGGGCACGACGGCGGGCGGCCGCGCGGTGTCCGGCTACACGATCGCGCGATACAGCACGGCAAGCGGCGGCGCTGCTGTCGCGGCGACGGGCGGCTGCGCGGGGGTTGTGAGCAACCTGTCGTGCACCGAGACGGGCGTGCCCGGCGGCACATGGTTCTACACGGTGACCCCGGTCCTAGGCAATTGGGCGGGGGCGGAGAGCGCGCGAAGCGCAGGAGTCGTCACTGACAGCACTCCGCCGACCGTCTCGGTCGCTTCGATCACTCCCACGCCGAACGCAGCGGGCTACAACAACAGCAGCCCGGTCACCGTCTCGCTGGCGGCACAGGACAATGCTGGCGGCAGCGGCGTTGCCTCGATCACTTACGCGCTCGACGGCGGTCAGCCCGCTACGGTTTCCGGCGCCGGCGCCAGCGTTTCCATCGGAGGGGACGGCACACACACCCTCGTGTACTCGGCCACCGATGCTGCGGGCAACACCTCGGCTAACCAGACGCTCACGGTACGGATCGACACGGTGGCGCCCGGGGCTCCGGCTCTCGGTGCTCCAGCGGTGATCAACGGAGCCAACGTGGGTGCAGTGCCGATCTCCGGCAGCGCCGAGTCGGGCAGCACCGTCACCGTGACGGCCTCCGACGGGTCCGGTCACTCGGTGACGGGTACGGCGACCTCGAACGCGTCGGGCTCCTGGTCCCTGCCGACACTCAACATGTCCGGCCTCGCCGACGGGACTATCACCCTCAAGGCCACTGCACAAGACGCCGCGGGCAACGTGAGCCCGGCGACCACGGCCACGGCCCTGAAGGACACTCAGGCGCCGGCAGCACCGACGGTCACAGCTCCCGCGACGGTGTGGTCCGCGAACGTGGCGTCCTTCAGCGTGAGCGGCTCGTCGGAGGCCAGCGCGCGGATCGCGCTCAAGGTGACCGATAGTGCCGGGGCGTTCGTCACCGGGAACGCGACAGCCGACGGCACCGGACGCTGGTCGGTCACGGGCCTCAACCTTTCGGGGCTCGCGGAGGGGCAGCTGACGTACTCGGCAACGGCAACTGACGCCGCTGGCAATACTGGGGCTCCCGGAACCCAGACGGGCCTGAAGGACACGAGCTCGGCGAAGCCACAGCTCACGGTGCCTGCCACCATCACCAGCGACACCGTGTCGGGGGTTCAGATCTCGGGTACCTCGGATCCCAGCGCCTCCGTCGTTCTCACGGCCAGCGACTCTGCTTCGCATTCGGTAACGGCAACGGTCTCTGCCAACACCTCCGGTGCTTGGACCACGACGATGAACGTGAGCGGCCTCAATTCTGGGCCTGTGACGTTCTCGGCCCAGGCCACCGACCCGTACGGAAACGTGAGCGTGGTCAACACGGCGGCGAGTCGCATCGGACCGAAGGTCGTCTCCGTGGCCCTGAGCGGGACGAACGGCAAGGCCGACTCCGGCGACACCGTCACGGTCGTGTTCAACGAGGTCATGAGCCCCAGCTCATTCTGCAGCACGTGGACCAGCACCACCAGCTCGCTCACGGGCAACGGTGTGGCGGTCCAGATCACCCCGAATAACGGCAACGACGCGCTGACCGTCACCGGGTGCACCACGGCGTCCAACTTCGGGACCGTGTACCTCGGTGCGACGTACGCGAGCGGCGGGTCCCTCACCTTCAAGGGATCAGGGCAGGGAGCCCCGTCTCAGGTCTCGCTCGGGACGGACGGCAAGACGCTGACGATCACGCTCGGCGCGTTGTCCAGCTCGTCGAAGGGCACCCAGGCCATCGTCAACGGCTCCACTCGGCCAGCCCCGGTTCCTGCCACCTACTCGGGGGCCGTGGCGGGGCAGACGGGTGCACCTACCGATTCGGGGAGCGCCGCCGTCGGTACCACGCCCTCGGGTGGGGGAGCATCGGTCACCTACTTCTAACCTCACTGGTAGAGCACCGGAACGGGCACCAGCCCGCTTCCGGTGCTCTCTCAGTTGATCCACAGATTCCCGCTCTCGGGCCCACAGCAGTGCTCCCTAGCATGGCGGCATGCTCAAGGTCAGTCGTCGTCATTTCATCGAAGGCGCGGGGATCGCGGTGTTCGGGGCGGTCGCCGGGGCGACCGTCGCCCGGTCCAGCGTCTTCCCTCTGCCGGCGAGCGCCGCCGCGGCGACGCCCACGCCGTCGCCCACGACCTCCGCCGGGCCCACCTCTCCGCCCGATCGCACGTTCGTGAGCACCAAGCTCACCACGCCCCATGTAAGCGTGTGGTCCACTGCCGCCACCGCGCCGGGGCTTCTCTTCGCGGGGCCGATGGGACACGGATCCAACGGGCTCATCATGGACAACGAAGGCCGCCCCATCTGGATGGAACCCACGGGAGCCGGGGTCACCGATCTGCGCGTGCAGTCCTATTTGGGCCGGCAGGTGCTCACGTACTGGAGCGGCCAGGGCATCGGAGGGCACGGGGAAGGCAAGGGGATCATCAAGGACACCTCCTACCGCACCATCGCGGAAGTGCCGGCCGGCAGCGGCCTCAAGGCGGATCTCCACGAGTTCACTCTCACCGCCTCGGGCACGGCCCTCCTCACGTCCTACCCGACCATCCAGCGCGACCTCTCGAGCGTGGGCGGTCCCGTCAAGGGGTACATGTACGACTGCCACGTCCAGGAAGTCGACATTGCGACCGGACAGCTGCTCTTCGACTGGACGGCGTCCGATCACGTCACCCTCGAGGAAAGCTACGTCAAGCCTTCCGATGACCAGACCGCGAACGGCGCCTCGACGAGCACCGCATACGATCCCTATCACCTCAACGCGGTCGACCTGCGCGCGGACGGATACCTCGTGTCCTTCCGCCACACCCACACGGTCTATCTGGTGACCCGGTCCGGGTCGGTGGCGTGGCGCCTGGGCGGAAAGAACAGCGACTTCGCCCTCCCCAGCGACGCGGTCTTCGCCTGGCAGCACGACGTCCGTCAGCGTGGCGCGGGGGTCATCAGCATGTTCGACAACCACTACAAGGACGGGACCACCGGAACATCCCGCGGCCTTCTCCTCGCCGTCGACGAAGCGAAACGGACAGCGAGCGTGAAGCTCCAGCTCGCCCGCGGAGGGCACCGGGGGAACGCGATGGGCAACGTCCAGTTCCTTCCGAACGGGCATTACCTGGTGGGCTGGGGGTCGGATCCGGCGGCAACGGAATTCGCGGCCGACGGGACGCCGGTCTTCGAGGCCACCGGCATCGGAGGCGGGTCCTACCGGGTGTACCGTGCCGAGTGGGCCGCCGCTCCCGAGACCCTTCCGGATGTCGCGGCGGTGACAGGCAACGGTTCCACCATGCAGGTATACGCCAGCTGGAACGGCGCCACGGCCGTCGCGAGCTGGAGATTCCTCACCGGCAACGACGCCACCGCCCTTTCGGAGGCCGTGGTGGTCAAGCGGACCGGCTTCGAGACGACGGCGGCAGTCGCAGCCGCCCCTCATGTGGCAGCCCAGGCCCTCGACTCCTCCGGAAAGGTCTTGGCGACCTCGGTGGCCATCGCAGCGTAGCGGGCAGGCGCATCGCATGGTGCACGATGGTCCCATGGCCGTCACCGACATCGTCATCGCGGATCTCGTCCAGCAGCCCATCCTTGAGGGGCGTGGCCACCTCGACGAGAGCCGCGTGGCGTACTACGTGGAGCATTTCGAGCAAGCGGAACCCATCACGGTCTTCGAGGCCGATGGGCTCCTCCTGCTCGCCGACGGCTACCACCGGTTGGCCGCGGCCCAACGGCTCGGCAGGCTTGCGATCCGGGCCGAGGTCCGCCCAGGTGGGAAGAGCGAGGCCCTCGAGTTCGCCGTCGAGCATGCGGTGAAACAGCGCGGACTCTCCCGCGAGGAGGTGATGGCAGCGATAGCGCGGCGCTCCGGCTCT
>NZ_JBQCGQ010000028.1:0-21045 GCF_051955515.1 Sinomonas sp. | reverse complement strand
TCCGCCGTGGGGTGGTCTTCCCCACCCCCCCCCCCCCCGGCCGCGGGGGCCCCCCCGCCCCCCGGCGCCCCCCCGCTCGCGCACAGGTGGGGCGGTTCAGGCCGCGACCCGCACTGACTGGATCCGTTCGCGCAGGTACCCGAGCGCTGGGCCGGGCAGCCCGCCGTCGGTGACAAGGCCGTCCACGTCGTCGAAGCCGCAGATGCTCCCGATCCCCTGGACGCCCCACTTGCTGTGGTCCGCGACCACGACGACCCGACGCGAAGAGGAAGCGAACGCCTGGTTGGTCTCTGCCTCGAGGAGGTTGGGGGTGGTGAAGCCCGCCCGCTCGTCCATGCCGTGCACGCCCAAGAACAGCAGATCGAGGTGCAGATGCCGGATGGACGAGGTGGCGAGGGGCCCCACGAGGGCGTCTGACGGCGTCCGCTCGCCTCCTGTGAGCAGCACCGTGGAGCCGGACGACGACGTATCGAAGGCCTCCATGACCCGCACCGAATTCGTCAATACCGTCACGCGGGGCCCGGAGGAGAGTGCCTTGGCGAGCATCCACGTCGTCGACCCCGCCGTGATGCCCACAGCCATGCCCTCGCTCACGAGCGCCGCCGCCTCGCGGGCGATGGCGGCCTTCTCCTCGAGCCGCTGAGTGGACTTGAGTGCGAAGCCGGGCTCGTGCGTGCCCACGTCCTCCTGGAGCATCACGCCGCCGTGCACGCGGGTCAGCATCCCAGAGTCGCTCAGTACATCGATGTCCCGGCGGACGGTCACCGCCGAGACGCCGAGGCGCTCGGCCAGATCGGCTACCTTGACGACGCCCTCCTTGTGCACGGCGTCGAGGATTGCGGACTGTCTGGCTGCAGCGAGCATGCCCTACCCCTTGCTCGAGCCGAGGGTGAGGCCCGCGACGAACTGCCGTTGGAGGAGCAGGTAGATGACGAGCGTCGGGATGACCGTGATAGTGGCCCCGGCCGCGAGCAGGTTGTAGTTGCTGAGGAACACGCCTTGGAGGTTGTTGATCGCGGTGGTCACCGGCAGGCGGTCACCGCTTTGGATGAAGAGCAGGGGCCAGAAGAAGTCGTTGTAGATGAAGATGACTTCGAGGGTCCCGAGGGCAGCGAATGCAGGGCGGCAGAGCGGCATGATGACGGACCAGTACTGGCGCCAGATGCCGGCTCCGTCCACGAGCGCCGCCTCCGTGAGGTCAGGCGAAAGGGCCTTCATGTAGTTCGAGAGCACAAACGTACAGAAGCCGATCTGGAACGCCGTGTCCACCGCGATGACCGAGATGTACGTGTTGAGGAGCGTTCCGGAGTCGCTGAACCAGTAGGGAAGCGTGAGGTGCTTGAACATCTGGAACAGCGGGGCAGCCAAGACCTGCGGGGGCAGGAGGTTGCCGGCGGTGAACATGATCAGCAGCGTGATGTTGAACTTCCAGCTCACCCGGCTCACGGCGAAGGCCATGAGCGAGGAGAGGAACAACGTCAGGATGACCGACGGGACGGTGATGATGACAGAGTTCCAGAAGTACTTCGAGAAGCCGCCTTGGTTCCAGGCCGTGACGAAGTTGTCGAAGTTGAAGGCGCCCCCGACGCTGAAGTAGCCGTACTGGTTGGTCGATTCGACAGGACGCAGGGCCGTGTAGAGCGACCAGCCGAGCGGCAGGAGCCACATGACGGCGAGCACGAGGAGGATCAGGTGGGTCCCGTAGTGGCGCTTCGGGCGCGAGCCGGAGTATTCCGTGCCGCGGGCGAGATCGGTCGGTGTTGCGACTACCGTCATGACTCCTTCGCCTCCTTTCCGAAGGTGCGGGTCAGGTAGAACACGATCGGGACGAGCGAGATGACAAGCAGGATCGTCGCAAGCGCGGACCCGACGCCGATCACCTGGCCTTCGCCGACGAGGTTCTGGATGACGAGGGCAGAGATGAGCTCGAGCCCGTTCGTGCCGCGGTTGATGACGTACACGATGTCGAAGGCCCGAAGGGACTCGATGATCGTGATGACCACGATCACGATGTTGATGGGACGCATGGCGGGGAAGACGACCCGGAAGAAGGTCTGCCCCGCGTTCGCGCCGTCAAGCGCAGCGGCCTCCTTGAGCGAGGGGTCCACACCCTTGAGGCCCGCGAGGTAGAGCAGCATCACGTAGCCGGCGTGCCGCCAGGTGGCGGCGACGAGGGCTGCCCAGATGTTCACGTTGCTGTCGCCGAACCAGTCCACAGCCGAGGGCTGCCCGGCCGTGCCCAGGAGGAAGTTCAGCAGGCCGTGGTCGCGCTGGTAGAAGAGCTGCCAGATGACACCCACGAGGGCGAGGGAGAGCATGACTGGCGCGAAGAAGATGCTCTGGTACACGCGGCTCCCGCGGATGTTCTGGTCCAGCAGTACAGCCAGCAAGAGCCCCAGCGGCGTCGCGACGACGGCGAGGAATACGAGCCACAGGACGTTGTGCTGCACCGCGGGCCAGAACGGCGGGTACTCCTGGGCCACGAACTGGTAGTTCGAGGCGCCTGCAGGCCGGATGTCGGTGAGGTCGAGGCCGTTCCAGCGGGTGAAGCTGAGGCCGATGGAGAACAGGGTGGGAAGCCAGACGAAGACCAGCTGGATCAGGGTGGGGATCGCGACCATGATGGTCAGGACCAGCCTGTCCCGCTTCGAGAGGCGCCGCACCTTGCGGGGGATGGTGGGCATGACGGACTTTCCTATTGGGCTGCGTAGAGCGTGGCCGCCTGCGACTCGAGGTTCTTGATGTCCACCGTGCCGTCCTTGATGAAGGACTGCAGGGCGGGAATCATGACGTTGTTCGCCATGGCGGGCAGGGCATCGCGGTCGAAGAACTGGCTGATGTTCTTCGCGTTGGCGATCGCATCCGCGCACTTCTTGTTCAGCACGGAGAACTTGGACGTGTCCGCACCCTTCGCGGTGGCGATGTTCGAGGTGTCCACGGAGTAGTAGGTGTTCTGCGCCTCGGGCGTGCCCATGAACTGCAGGAAGTCCTTCGCGACCTGGTTGTTGCCGCCCTTCTTGGACAGCAGCAGGCCGTCGATCGGGGCCTCGATCGAGTCCTGGCCTTCAACCGCGATCGCGGGGAACGGGAAGAAGTCGATGTCGTCTAGCGTCGCCTTGTCCGTGAACTGCTGGGTGACGAAGGATCCGAGCAGGTACATGCCCGTCTTCTTCTGGCCGAGCAGCTGGGCGGCGTCCTGCCAGGTCTGGCCGAGCGCACCCGGGTCCTGGTAGGGCAGGAGGGCCTTCCACGTGTCGAAGACAGACTGGACCTTCGGCTGGTTCCAGGACTCCTTGTGGGCGCACAGGTCCACGTGGAACTGGTAGCCGTTGAGGCGCATGTTGATGTAGTCGAAGGTTCCCATCGCCGGCCAGCCGTCCTTGTCGGCGAAGCCGATGGGGATGATGCCGTCGCCCTTCATCTTCGCGGCGAGGGTCTTGAGCTCATCGAACGTGGTCGGGACGGTGTAGCCCTTCTCTGCCCAGAAGCTCTTCCGGTAGAAGAAGCCCCACGGGTAGTTGTAGTTCGGGACGAAGTACATCTTGCCGTCTGGGCCGGTCGAGGCCTTCTTGAGCGCGTCGGAGAAGTTGCCGCCGATCTGCTGCCACACGTCATCGACGGGCGCGAGGAGGCCCTTTCCGGCGTAGTACTGCATGCGGTAGCCGGCAAACCAGGTGAAGGCATCGTCCGGGCTGCCCTGCAGATAGGAGTTGATCTTGTTCTGGAAGTCGTTGTGCGACACGGTGTTCACCGTGACCGTGGCGCCTTCCTTCTTCTGGAACGCATCGACCACCGCCTGGTAGGCGCGCTTCGGGACGTCGTCGGAGGCCGACGAGCCGAAGGTCATGGTCTTCGATCCGGAGCCTCCTGCGGGGCCCGAGCCTCCCGTGCAGGCTGAGAGGAGCGGGACCCCTGCGATGCCCACGGCACCGATGCCGAGGGTCTTCAGGAGGGTGCGCCGGTCGAGGGTTGGAGAAATCGTCATGGTCTGTCTCCTGGGGTGAGTGCGCGATCGATGTGATCTACGCCACGGGACGATGGTAGACGATCAGAAACGATCGGAAAAGATCAGGAACGTAAGTTCCCGAATCGTGATTTAAGAAAGACGGACGACGGCGACTCCGCCCGCAGGAATCGCCAGCGCGCCTTCCGTCGGGCTGCCTGAGAGAAGTTCCGTGCCGTCCACCGAGAGGCGCGCCTCGACCTCGCCGTGGTTGATCGCGAAGAGCCAGGATGAGTCGTCGGAGATGCGGCGCACGACCTCCAGATCCGGGAACTCTGCAGCGTGCGCGGGGGCCTCGAGGCCAGCATCCTCGAGGACGCGTGGGAGGAACGCGGCGAGCGCCTCGGCGTCCGGTGAGGTGCCCACGTAATAGGCCGTCCCCGCACCGGCGACGTTCCGGGTCACCGCCGGGGACCCCGCCGTCGGCCCCTCGTCATAGCGGGAGACGACCTCCGCCGTCGTCGTCCGTCCCAACTCGCTCCAGCGCTCGCAGGAGCCGGCCGTCAGTGCCAGCGCCTCGCCGGCACGCAGCGGGAAGAATTCCTCGATCTCCACGCCCAGGAGGTTGCGGAAAGCGCCGGGGTAGCCCCCGCCGTCGACCGGATCCATGATGATGCGGTCGTGCTCATCGACGATTCCGGAGAAGTAGGTGAGGAGCAGAGTTCCGCCGCCCTCGACGTAGTGCCTGAGGTTCGCGGCGCCTTCGTCCGTGACGAGGTACAGCATGGGGGCGACCACGAGCTTGTAGGCGCTGAGGTCGTCGGTGCTCTGGCGCAGGTCGGCGGTGATGCCGGAGCGGTAGAGGGCGTCGTGCCAGTCGCGGAGCTCGCGTGTGGGATGGGCCTCGATGCTCGGGTGGGAGTCGAGTTCCGCGGCCCAGCGTGCGTCGGTGTCGAACACCAGGGCGGCGTCGGCCGCGACGCGAGATCCGGCGACCTCCGAGGCAGCTTCGAGGGCCTTGCCGAGCTGGACCACTTCGCGCCACACCTTGGTATCGCGGCCCGCATGCGGAACCATGCCGGAATGGAACTTCTCGGCTCCTGACCGTGAGGCGCGCCACTGGAAGAAGAGAATGCCGTCTGCGCCGCGGGCAAGGTGCTGGAACGAGTTCCGCAGCATCTCGCCCGGAGCCTTCGCAATGTTGCGCGGCTGCCAGTTCACCGCCGACGTGGAATGTTCCATGAGCAGCCAGGGCGCGTTGTCCGCCCAGCCCCGGGTGAGGTCTGCTGCAAGGGCGAGGTCCTGATGGTGCCGAAGGTCCTCCGCGATGAGGTAGTGGTCGTTCGAGACGATGTCCATCCGCTGCGCCCAGCGCCAGTAGTCGATGGGTTTTGCGAGGCCCATGTTGAGGCCCATGAAGTTCGTGGTGACCGGCTTGTCGGAACGGGCGCGGAGGATCGCCGCCTCAGCCTCGAAGCATTCGAGCAGCGAGTCCGAGGAGAAGCGCGCGAAGTCGAGCTGATGTGACGGATTGATGTGCGTTCCCGAGCGGCGCGGCGGCATGATCTCGGCCCAGTCGTAGTAGTGCTGGGACCAGAAGGCTGTGCCCCAGGCATCATTGAGGGCGTCGAGATTCCCGTAGCGGCGCTGGAGCCACTCGCGGAAGCCGCGCTCGGCGTGCGGGCCGAAGTCCGGCTGATTGTGGCAGCCGTACTCGTTGTGGACGTGCCACATCGCAAGGGCCGAGTGGTCCGCGTAGCGCTCGGCGATGGCGGTGGTCAGGGCCGCGGCGGCGCGCCGGTAGTCGGGGGAGCAGGCTGCGAAGGCCTGCCGCGAGCCATGGGTCTGGCGGACGCCGTCCGCACCCACCGGCGCGGAGTCCGGGTACTTGACCGTGAACCACGGCGGCGGCGACGCGCTGGCATTGGCGAGGTCGACGGCGATGCCGTTCTCGTGGAGGAGGTCCATGACCTCGTCGAGCCAGCCGAACTCGTACCGGCCCTCCTCCGGTTCGAGCAGCGCCCAGCTGAAGATGCCGACGCTCACGAGGTTGACCTTGGCCTCCCGCATGAGCTCGACGTCGTGCTTCCACACATCCCGGGGCCACTGCTCAGGGTTGTAGTCGGCACCGAAGGCTATGCGGGGCGTCCCGCCGCCGAGTTGACGGGTGAGATCGTTCATGTCCATGGCGCTCTGCCTCTGCTCTGAGGGTCTGTGGAGATTCCAAGCGTAGGGGAGGCGCACAGAAACGTACAGAACGAATCAGAATCGAAAGCATCGTCCCGGAAGGTGTTGGTGCCGCACCTATGGCCAGCACGCACTTCCTCCGCTCAGGCGGACTTGGGACGGTAGGGGAACCGCTCCTTGGAGGTCGGCTTCAGCCGAGACCACGAGCGTCAACCAGGTGAAGAAAGCGATCTTTGGGGGAAGCCATGTTCAAGAAGCTCCTGTCATGGGCCACCGTCGTCGGACTCACAGCGGGAACCCTCTTCGCCGCCGCGCCCGCAGCGACGGCGGGTCCGAACTGTCGCACGTATCGCGCCGTTTGTGTGTGGCATGACGAGTGGTATCAAGGACCTCGAGCCGACTTCGGGGCGTACGTCGGTGAGTACGGTGCGTTCGGGTGGCATGACCGCGTTTCCTCGTACGACAGCAATCTGCCGTGGGACCTGGTCTTCTACGAGAATCCTTGGCTCGGCGGCAGGGGCGTCATAGTCCCGGCCTACTCCTACAACCGCAGCCTTGGCTCGTGGAGCTACGGGCTGAATTGGTGGGAGAACTGGAACGACCGCATCGACAGCCACACCACCTGATGGGGTGTGGAAAGCACGTCGCCATCGTAGCCCTCGTCATATCAGTAGGCGTCGGCGGTTGTGCCAACAAGCCATCCGAGGCGACCGAAGCGGACCTCGGGGGTGTCCACTCAGTCAGAGCTCGTTTGGACCATAACGCTGGAACGATTCTCATGCCTCTTGACGAAGTGCTTTTCTCGCCCAGCGAAAGGATCCTCGTCCAACAGGCGAACAACATCCTGATTCGCGAGTGTCTGGCGAAGAGCCGGATCAATCTGTCGAAAGACTTCGGGGTGTTCAAGCTCGATCAGGAAGATCGACGATACGGGATCTGGGTTCAGAGATTGGCCGACGAAAATGGTTACGCGAAGACGGACAGAGAGGGCGTCAGTTCCGAGTCGACAGCGCCATACGACGCTCAGGAAGGCTTCAGGGATGCCTACGTGCGGTGCCGAGAGGATCTTCAGAGCAGTCTCATCGTGATGCGACAGGTCGGAAGGCCGGAGGCCCCCGAGTCAATCCAGCAGATCGATTCCAAGGCCTACGGCAGTGCGATGAAGGCTTCGGATTGGGGGAAGGCGAAGCAGGATTGGAGGGAATGCTTACAGGAACGGGGAGTCGTAGTCAGCGAGGACAAGAATTCTTGGGTACCGCAGGTGCCCAACGACCGCAACCAACAGATCCGAACAGCGCGAATTGACATCGACTGCAAAAACCGCACCAATCTTATCCAGAGGGTGGCTGACCTCGAGGCTAAGTTTCAAGCGGTGTACATGGCAAGGAACCAGGGTGCCGTCGATTCTCTTCGTTCGGCGAAGACCGCAGACCTCTCCAAGGCCAGAGAGATCGTGTCGGGTGTTGGCGCATCCGATGTATCCCGCTAATGGTCCGACTTCGTTACGAAACGAGCGGTGGGAGCCCGAAGAAGGACATGTACCGGCGCCTCAGGCGACCGTGGCTTGTCTTGTCATTTTCGCTTGTTGTGATCTTGTCGGCGGCGGCTGGCTACGCCGGTGCGAGTCTCATTGCCAAGCCGAGTCTGGACGCGCAGCGAATCGCACAGTCTGCCCTTCCGGTCTACGCACAAGCGGAGAAGCGTCGCGTAGGCGTCGCTCTGACGTTTCAGGGCGGGGTTCGCGAAGGGCGCGTCATCAATCTCGAACCGAACCTGAGTTTTCCCGCTCACCCGCGGGTTACAGCCGTGTTCGTCAAACCCGGCGATCCGTACGAGGAACTGAGGCTGCTCGCGGTGGCCTCGGGCCGGCCTCTGATCACTATGGCTGGGTCAGTGCCCATCTATCGTGACCTCCGCTTAGGGGACAAAGGTCACGATGTCCTTGTCCTTCAGAATTATCTGAGAGGCCAAGGGTATGCCGTAGCCGCAACCGGGGTGATGGGAGTGGATTCGATTCATGCTGTGGCTCGGATCTATAAAGAACTCGGCCTCGAACCGCCAGCCGATGGTGCCGTCTTTTTCAGATACTCCGACTTCGTTCAAATGGAAGCCAGCGCTGGAACGATCATCCAGGTTGCGTCCGTTGCACAGATCCTCGACGAGAAGCATCCGGTTGCTGGAGTTCGCATAGAACCGAAATTTGTTTCGTCCCGACTCACTGTAGACCAGAAAACACGGGTTGCCGTTGGAGACACGCTCGAGATCTTCTCTGAGAAACGGCGTGGAAGTGCGCAGGTCAAGGAAATCGGACCATTCGTGGAATCCGCGCAAGCTGGTGTTCCGGCTGGCCATGATGTTCGAGTCGAACTTCCAGCGAACCTCATCGATCTTGAGGCGGGGCAACCGGTTGCGTTGTCGAAGGTTCCGTCAGGTGAGTCGACCTTGGCCGTGCCGGTTCTGGCCATCCGATCTGCGAATGCCAGTGCATACGTGCTCCGAAAATCCCGGCAGGGGGAGCCAGATGAACGAGTGCCCGTAGAAGTAGTAGATCAGGCTGGCGGATGGGCAGCCATCGCCGACAGCGGTGCCGTCATGGAAGGGGACGAGATTCGCATTGGATGACGGGAGTGAAGCCGTCCTCGCGCTCGAACTCAACAGCGTATCGAAGGCGTTCGACGGAAATGTTGTCCTCGGAACAGTCAACGTTGCGGTGGCAACGGGCGAGTTCGTGGCGGTCGTCGGCCCGTCCGGTTCTGGAAAATCGACCCTCCTGAACATGATGGGCCTTCTGACGGCGCCGACCGAGGGCTCGATCAAGGTCTTTGGCGAGGAGACAGATCAAGTTCCATCCAGTCTTCTCGACCGTCTCCGAGGCCAACAGATCGGCTTCGTGTTCCAGGCTTCATATCTTGACGAGAGCAGATCGGTTCTCGGGAACACGATTCTTCCGCTTCAGATCGCAGGCCTGCACCAAAAAGGCAGCATTGATGCAGCATTGGAGTCCCTGAGTTGGGTCGGGATGGCCGATCAATGGAATCAGCGGGCCCGCAACCTGTCGGGAGGCGAGAAGCAACGTGTGGCCTTGGCCCGCGCAGTGGTGCACAGCCCGAGGATCCTGCTAGCGGACGAACCCACGGGAAATCTCGATTCCGCTAATACGCGGCAGGTTGTGAGGCTCCTTCGAGAACTCTCCGCCCGTGGGACCGCGGTCGTAGTTGTTACTCACGATCCTGAAGTGGCAGAGTTTGCGGATCGCGTGATCCGGGTGGGAAATGGTGCGTTGGTTGACGAGAGAATCTCAAGTGCTCCGCGGCGCGACTACGAGAGGGCGGCGATACCCCTGTGCCGTTCGTTGGCTACAGCGAGCCGGACGGCCCGTTTGGCGGGAGGGATCGCAGAGGCAATCAATTCTCTGACTTCATCTCTTGGAAAGTCGGCAGTGATCTCGATGGCATTCGCGATAGGCGTGGCTGGACTGATCCTCGCGAGAGGCCTTTCCGAGAGCGCGGCACGAATGGTGGATCTGTCAATCGTTAACAGATCCTCGTCGATACTCTACGCGCGTCCTGAGACATCTGGCCGGTGGTTGTGGGAGGCGGACCGTGCGGAGTCGATAGCCCGTGTCGTGAGGCCGGTCGAGGAGCTTCCCGGCGTTTCTGGGGTTGGGGTGCAGGGTGAGGTTCCTCCTGAAGCTGCAAGGATTTCCAAGATCACCCCGGGGGGAGAAGGGCTGTTCACCGGCCAGGCCTACGTTGGGACAGCGAATCTGCTGGACGTCCGTGGTGTGGCGTTGACGCCAAACGCACGACCAGACCTCCTCGACAATCCCGACGTCTCGAGTGTGATCGTCGGCGTGGACGCTGCGAAGAATCTGGGACTCTCCATCAATCTGGACCAAGAATTGCTTCTCAACGGCCGCCCTATCGCCATCGCCGGATTCATGGTCTCCGCCTCGGACGACTCTCTGCTCTCCTCAGTAGTGCTAGCCCGTTCGAGCATCTCAGCTGCGGTTGTTCCGACGTTCATTATCGAAGTGGAGCCCGGCTATGGCCAGCCGCTGGCGACATCGATTCCCCTCGCGGTCGATCCGGCCGATCCTTCATCGATCAGGATTGATCCTGTGGCAAATGTCGACGAGCTGCGCGCTGCGGTGGCTGATGGATTGTCCGATCTAGTCTCAACAATCTCGGTCCTGGTGCTCGGATTGGCTTGTTTCAGTGGTGGGCTGACGATGTATTTGTCAGTCCTCTCGAGGCTTCCTGGAATTGCTCTGAGAAGGGCAATGGGAGCTTCTCGACCCGCCGTCTTGAGAGCGTTCCTGCAGGAAGGCTTGATGGTGGGGCTGGTAGGCGGCTTAGCGGGAGTGGCCATCGGACCAGGCCTGCTGATCCTCATCTGTAACGCGCAGGGGTGGGTTCCATCTTTGGACGCTTTGACGTTGCTGACCGGTCTATCGTCAGGTGTAGCTGCCGGACTCCTGTCTGCCGCTGCTCCTGCCTACCTGGCGTCGCGCGCAGCTCCCGCCGAACTCATTCGGTCTTGATGGCGCGGGAGGTAGGTGCAGAGTCTTAGCTGAGTGTCCCCGTCGAGCGTCAAGATGAGGACCTCGAAGGTGAGCGGGCCGCGGGTCGCATGAGTGAAGGTGACGTCTCCCCGATATGACTCTCCGACCACATGTTGGTCCCAGTACTTGCGGAACAGCGCCGACCGCACCCTGAACCGGTGGGCGAGAGTGTCGAAAATCGGATCGTCCGGGTAGCGGCCCGATTGGGCGCGGAACTGCTCAACGAGGCGGCGGCCGATCAAGTCGGGATTGACGAATCGATCAGCGAAGGCCTCATTGAGGAAGAACTGCTCAAGCCGGCTGATGCCGACGCCGACGTCGAAGCACTCCTTCGCGAGGTTGTTGGCCGCGATCACGCGGCAACAGGGGTCAATGACGTAGGCCGGAGTGGCGATTGTCTCCACGAGCTCTGCGTATCGATAGCGATGAGCGGGGGAGGGCGCGATGACCCTCGCCCCGCCGTCACCTCTCGCGAGACCGAGAACATAGCGATGCTCGTCGGCGTCGAGCTGGAGCGCCTCCGCAACGGCGTCGAGCACTTCAAGGGAGGCGCCGGCTGCTCGCCCCTGTTCGAGCCATGTGTACCAGGACACTCCGACATTGGCGATCGAGGCGACTTCCTCTCGCCGAAGCCCTCGTGCGCGCCGTCTGCCGGAACTCCGAAGGCCCACGTCTTCGGGAAGGATCCGCTCTCTCTTCAGCCGCAGGAACTCGCCCAGACGCCGATATCGCTCAGACAAGGGTGAAGACACCGAATCCACCCCCATCAAGGCCTCGTGGCGCAGGAAGAAATACTTCCCGATCCTCCCTCCACGAGTAGATACCATAAAACTGTCTTCAGTTGTCAAGAAAAGGGGCTCTTCGTTGCGCCGCCGCCTCCGCAGGGTGCTTTGAGGTGGGGACCCTGCGGAGGTGACGGCGCAAGGGGATCAGCCGAGCGCCTTCGCGTGCAGCAGCAGCGCGTGCTCGGGGCGCAGGACCGGCAGGGGGAGGCCGACGTCGGCGAGGAAGCGTCCGCTTGCCGTCGCGCCCTCGGCGACCCACGGAGGCGGCGCCGTCTGGATGAAAGTGCCTGCGAAATCGCCGTCCTCGGGCGTCGGAAGGACAACCTCGACTCGGTACTCGCGGTCCGGATCGAGCCCTGGGATCCCCACTCGGCCCGGCATCTCTGCCGCGAGCGAGCCCAAGGCGACGGCCGCGAAGAGGCCCTCGCCGCCGTCGTACGCCACCACTCCATGCAGCGAGAGGTTCCGCTCCGGGAGGTCGGCGTGAACGGCCGCGCCGGAGTGGATCAGAGCCCGGTGGGCTTTGTACAGCGCGATGGCGCGTCGCAGCGTCTTCCGCTCGGCCGGAGTGGCCTGGCGGATGTCCCATTCCATCCCGAAGTGGCCGAAGAGCGCGGTGATGGCGCGGAACGAGATGTCGTGGACCCGACCCGTCGTGTGCGAGTGCGTCGGCCCAATGTGGGCGCCGACGAGCTCGGGCGGCAGGACGGCCTCCGTCCACCGCTGGATGGTCTGCCGCTCAAGGGCGTCGTTGCAGTCCGAGGCCCAGACCCGGTCCGTGCGCTGCAGGATTCCGAGGTCCACGCGGCCGCCGCCGGACGAGCACGACTCGATTTCGACGTCCGGGTGCGCCGCCTTGAGCGAGTCGAACAGCCGGTAGGCGGCAAGGGTCTGTTCATGCACCGACGGTCGGCCCCCATGGCCCTGCTCGGCCAGATCGCGGTTCTGATCCCACTTGAGGTACGAGATCCTGTTCTTGCTGAGGAGCTCGTCGAGGCGATCGTAGACGTACTGCCAGGCGTCGGGATTCACCAGATCGATCACTTGCTGATGGCGCCATTCGTGCGCGAGCCGGCCCCCGTCCTTGTGCGAGGCTGGCGATGGTCCCGAGATCCAGTCCGGATGCGCTCGGGCGACGTCCGAATCCAGATTGACCATCTCCGGCTCTACCCAGAGCCCGAACTCCATCCCCAGCTCCGTCACGGCGTCGATCAGGGGCGTGAGGCCCTCGGGCCACATCGTCTCGTCGACGTACCAGTCGCCGAGCCCGGCATGGTCGTCGCGGCGCCCGCGGAACCAGCCGTCGTCGAGCACGAAGCGCTCGACGCCCAGCTCCGCCGCGGTCTCCGCGAGCTCGACCAACGGCTCAAGGCGATGGTCGAAATACACGGCCTCCCACGTGTTGAGGACCACCGGACGCACCCGTCCGGAGGTCGTCCCCACATGCTGGGGACGCGCGCGGAACCAGCGGTGGAACTTGTCCGTCACGCCGTCGAGACCCCGGTCGGAGAACGCCGCGTAGAGGGTCGGCGTGCGGTAGGACTGCCCGGGGGCCAGGACCACCTCGCCCGGGCCCAGCAGCTCGGCGGCACCCAGCATGCGGCGGCCGTCGGCGAGCGAGTCGAGGTACTGCTCGTGATTGCCGGACCACGCGAAGTGGATCGCCCACACACGGCCCGCCCGGTTCGAGAAGCCGCGGGTCCCGGCGGCCAGGAGAAGCGACGAATCGTGGCCCGTCCTGCCGTGCCGTCCCGAGCGCACCCAGGTGCCCTGCTGGATGCGATGCCGCTGCGGATGGTTCTCGCGGCACCAGCGGCCGGTCAGGTCCAAGAGCTCCTCCGTCTCCCCGGGGACGGGGACGACGACGGCGAGCTCGCCCAGGTGGTACGGCTCGTCCCGGCTGTTGGTCACCTCGTGCGAGATCTCGAGTAGCCCTCCCTCGTGGAGGGTGAGCCGGGTCTCTGCGGTGAGGCCGGCTTCCGCGTCGGCCTGAAGGATGCGCGCCCCGCGCCCGTCAAGCGTCGATTCTGCCGAGGTCACGCGGAAGGCGGGGGAGAAGGCGAAGCCGGGGACGGCAGCTTCTGTGCCTGTGGCATTCGTTCTGTGGCCCCGCAGCCCCGGGCGGCCAAGCCAGCCCGACGACGCTTGCGGCAGGAGCCCGGCGACGACGGGGAGATCGAGCGCGGAGTGCGGCACGGGGCTGCGGAGGATGCCGAGGTCGGGGAGCGTCTCGCCGAGGTCGGCACCCCAGTGCACCATCTCGGCTTCGCCGGAGTCGAAGGCGAGCAGCACGCTGATGCCGGCTGAGCGGAGATGCAGGGGGTCCATGGAATTCGCTTTCGTGTCGCTGGCTGGAGGCGTTCTAGAAGTCATGGGCCGGGGGCCCGGCTGGTGCCGGACCCCCGGGTGGGGTCAAGTATTCCCCCCGGTCTGGCTCACTGGAAGAGGGCGTTGACCTGCTTGTTCGCGTCGGTCAGGGAGCTCGCGGGCGCTTTGCCGGAGACGACGGCGTCCATCGCTGGCTTCATGATGCCGTCGATCTTGGACGCATTGTCCGTGATCGGGAAGAGGAACGTGGTCTTGTCCTTGACCTGCTGGGTGAAGGCGGAGACGTCCACGCCCTTCGCCTTGAACGCGTCCGCGGCCTTGTCGGTCGAGCTGGAGATGGCCGGGAAGACGACGGCCTTCGACGCGACGACGTCCTGGCAGGCCTTCGAGCCGGTGTACTCGACCCATTTGACCGCGGCGTCCTTCTTCTTGGTTCCGGCCCAGACGGAGTCGGCCAGGCCGTTGAACATCGAGGAGCGCTTGCCGTCGGGGCCGACTGGAGTCGGGGCGATGCCCACGTTCACGCCCTTGTAGCCCGTGTACTGCCCGATCATCCACGAGCCGCTCGAGTTGATTGCGGCCTTCCCGGCGCCGAAGTTGTCCGCCATCGAGGCGCCCACGGTGGTCTCGAGCTTGGGCATGTAGCCCTTGTCGGCCAGGCTCGCCCACCAGGCGATCGTCTGCTGGAACTTCGGGTCGTCGTAGTTGTACTTGCTGCCCCACGGGTTCTTGTCGGTGTGCGTCCAGCCCGTGGTGCCGGTGAGGAAGCTCCATTGCGTCTGGCCCATGCCCGAGCCCGAGCTCTCGAGCCCCAGCCCGTAGACCGCCACGTTGTTCTTGTCGAAGCCGGGCTCGTCGCCGCGCTTGCCGTTCTTGTCCACGGTGAGGTGGGCGATGACCTTCTCGTACGTGCCGCCGTCCTGCGGGTTCCACGTGAGGTTCTTCATCTGGTCCTCGGAGATGCCGGCCTTTGCGAGCATGTCCTTGTTGTAGAAGAGGCCGATCGTGTCCCAGTCCTTCGGGAGGCCGTAGCGCTTGCCGTCGGGGCCGATCCACAGGTCGGCAAGGCCGGGGTTGTACTGCCCAAGGTCCACGCTGTCCGCCTTGACGGCATCATCCAGGGCCAGGAGCTGGCCGTTCGTCGCGAGCTCGGGGTACTTCGAAAGATGGTCGGCGAACGTGTCCGGAGCGGTGCCGGAGGCCATGCCGTTGGTCAGCTTGCCCCAGTAGTCGTCCCAGCCGGTCTGCGTGATCTTGACCGTGATGTCCGGGTTCGCCTTGTGGAAGTCGTCCGCGCACTGCTGATAGGCGGGGAGCTGGTTGGCGTCCCACATCCAGTACGCGACTTCGCCCTTCGCGGAGTCCGCGGAGTTGCCTCCGCCGGAGTTGCCGCTTCCGCACGCGGAGAGCGCGAGGGTCGCCGCGGCGGCGACGGCGATGGCGCCGAGGGTCTTCTTCATGATGGTCCTTCCGAGGGTTTGGGGTTACTTGGTGCCGTTGAAGCCGATGGAGTTGACGATTCGCCTGCCGAAGGCAGCGAAGAGGATGAGCACGGGGAGGGCCGAGACGAGGGTCGCGGCCATGAGGCCGGACCAGTCCGGGGCGCCCTGCGGCGATTGGGACTTGAAGACGCCCAGGCCCACGGTGAGCACGCGGGTGCTTTCGTCGGAGCCCACGAGGAGCGGCCAGAAGTACTCGTTCCACTGGCCCATGAAGGTCAGCAGGGCGAGGGTGGCGATCGGGGCGGCGGCGTTGGGGAGGACGATCTGGAAGAAGATCCGCCAGTGCCTCGCGCCGTCGAGCATCGCGGCTTCCTCGACCTCGCGGGACATGTTGAGGAAGAACTGCCGCATGAAGAAGATCGCGAACGGGGTCATGAACAGGTACGGCAGCACGAGTCCGAGCATCGTGTTGAGGAGGCCGAGGTTCTTCACGAGGAGGAAGTTCGGCAGCGCCGTGAAGATCGGCGGGACCAGCATGGTGCCGAGGAACAGGGAGAAGACGGCGTTGCGGCCCTTCCAGTGGAGCCTCGCGAAGGCGTAGGCGGCCATCGAGCTGAAGAACACAGCGCAGACCGTGGTGATCCCGGAGAAGAGGAGGGAGTTGGCCAGGTACTGCCAGAAGTCGATCGACGCCCCGGAGCCGCCCTCGGCGACCGCCTCGGCCGGAGACTGGAGCCCGAAGACCCGTTGGAACGCGCCGAAGCTGAAGTCCGCGGGGAGCAGGTTCGCCGAGTTGGCGGCGAGGGCATGATTCGACGAGAGTGCCGTGCGCAGCACCCAGTAGAACGGCAGGACGCTGACGGCGATCGCGAGGATGAGCAGGGCCCATGCGATGGCGCGGCGCCAGTTCAGGCGGCCCCGGGTCACAAGGCGCCTCGATGGGAGGTGACGGCGGACGGTGGTGGTGGCAGACATGCTGGGCTCCTTAGTCCAGGTCCGACTCGTTGCCCCGCAGGAACTTCATCTGGATGAAGGCGACGAGGGCGAGGATGACGAAGAGGATGACGGCCAAAGCCGAGCCGTAGCCGAAGTCGTGCTGGGTGAAGGCCCGCTGGAAGATGTAGTACTGGATGACGCGGCTTGCGTTGATGGGGCCGCCTTGGGTGGTCACCGCCACCGTGTCGAAGACCTGGAACGAGCCGATGACCGTCACCACGAGCACCAGGACCAGCACGGGCCGCAGGAGCGGCAGAGTGATCCTCCGGAACGTCTGCCCGGCTGAGGCGCCGTCGAGGTGCGCCGCCTCGTACAGGTGGTTGGGGATGGCCTGCAGGCCGGCGAAGATCAGCAGCGCCGTGTAGCCCATGTGCCGCCAGGTGTTGATGAGCGCCTGCGTGGGGATGGCCCACTCCTCGGACCCGAAAAACGCCACACGCGGGAGGCCGAGCCACTCGATGATCTGGTTCACGATGCCGATCTGGTAGTCGAGCATCCAGAACCACAGGAGCGCCGCGATGACGTTGGCCATGAGGTAAGGAAGCAGGAGGGCGCCCCGGATGATCGTGGACTTCGCGATGCGGTGCATGAGCAGCGCGAGGCCGAGGGCGAGCGCCGTCTGGAGCACGATGTTGATGACGACGTATTCGAGGGTGACACCGAGCGCGTTCCAGAAGAGCGGATCCTTCGCGATGGCCTCATAGTTGGCCGTTCCGACCCACTTCGGGTCGGCGAGACTCAGGGTGCTGTACTTCGTGAAGCTCAGATAGATGCCTCGGACCGTGGGAACGAGGTAGAAGAGCACGAACCCGATGAGGGCCGGTGCTACGAAGACGAGGGCAATTCCGAGATCGCTCCGGCTGCGCCGCCGGCCGGGTTGCGCTGCCCCGACGCGGAGGCCGCGCTGCCGTGGCGCTCGGGTGTCCAGTGAGGTGGCCGCCAATGGATCCTCCTGTGATGTGGATAACAGCTGAATGAAGCTGCCGAGGAATCTACACGAGTAACTTTCGATGCTGCAAGCCCTCTTCTTCGCGCTTCTTCCGGTCTGTTTGGATGGTTGACTCGTGTAGATTTCTTATGCGAGACTGCCGCGCATGACGCACACTTCACGCTTCTCCCTCGGCATCGTCGGCGCGGGTCAGTTCGCCGGGCAATTCGCCAAGCTCTTCCACGCCCACCCGGCCATCTCGGCGGTCCATGTCACCGACGTCATCCCCGAGAGGGCTGCCGCCCTAGTCGACCGGCTGGGGCTCGACGGAACCTTCCCGAGCTTCGAGGCGATGCTCGACGGCGACGTCCACGCCGTCGCGATCTTCACCCAGCGCTGGACTCACGGGCCGCTCGTGGTCCAGGCCCTCCGCGCTGGCAAGCACGTCTACTCGGCCGTGCCCATGGCCATCAGCGTCGGAGAGATCGCGGCGATCATCGAGGCCGTCCGCGACACCGGGCTGACCTACATGATGGGCGAGACGAGCTACTACAACCCCGCGACCGTCTACGCCCGCCAGCGCCGGGCCGAGGGCGCATTCGGCCGGATCTTCTACGCCGAGGGCGACTACGTCCACGATATGGATCTCGGCTTCTACGAGGCCTATCAGTACAGCGGCGGCGCCGAATGGAAGCGCACCGCTAGCTACCCGCCCATGCTCTACCCGACCCACTCGGTCGGTGGCGTGCTCGGCGGGATCGGCGGCCATGCCGTGAGCGTGAGCTGCATCGGAGTGCGCGACGAGCGGGCTGACGGCGTCTTCGACCGCGAGGTCAGCATGTTCGACAACGACTTCTCCAACGCCACCGCACTCTTCGAGCTAGCCGGCGGAGGGTCCATGCGCATCAATGAGTTCCGCCGCGTGGGCTACCCCTCGCACCTGCGCGAGAGCCGCTTCCGCTACTTCGGCACAGAGGGCAGCTTCGAGCAGCTCGTCGACTCCGCGGTGTGGCAGGACAAGGAGTCGGTCACCGATGTCTCGGAGCTCCTGCGGACGACGGCGACGCTCGCCGCCGACGACCCCTCGCTCGCCGACGTCGCGCCCGCCTTGCGCGACGCGTTCGTGTCAGGACTCGCTCCCGTGCAGGACGCCTCGCGCCTTCCGCGTGAGCTCCGCGCACTCCCGACCGGCCATGAGGGCAGCCACCAGTTCCTCGTCGACGACTTCGCCCGTGCCGTGGCGGACAGGACCCTGCCCCCCGTGAACGCGTGGGAGGCGGCCCGCTACACCCTGCCCGGAATCATCGCTCACCAGTCCGCGCTCCGCGGCGGAGAACGCCTTCCCGTGCCCGACTTCGGCGACGCCCCTGCTGCCGTAGCCGCGGAGGCGGCGTCGCCGTCGTCGGCCTCCTCCACGCCACAGGTCAGCGAGCCCCGGCGATAGCATGGTGGCCATGCCGCATCCCTCCGCGAAGCCGACTGCCACCCGCAAGGACGTGGCACGGCTCGCAGGGGTGAGCACCGCCGTCGTGAGCTACGTGGTCAACGGGGGGCCGAAGCGGGTCTCACCGGCCACCGAAGCGAAGGTGCGCGACGCGATCGCCGTGCTCGGCTACCGGCCAAACGCGGCGGCTCGTGCCCTCAAGCTCGGGTCGAGCGAGATGCTCGGGATGGTCGTCCCGGACGCCACCAACCCGTTCTTCGCGACGCTCGCCCACGCCGTCGAGGAGGCGGCCGCCGAGCGCGGTTACGCGCTGCTCATCGCGAACTCCGGCGGATCCCTTGCCTCGGAGCGGCGGCAGGTCGCGAATCTCGTGAGCCGGCGCGTGGACGGCGTCTTCCTCTGCAGCGTCCTTTTCGAGCCCGACCTGAGGGAACTCCAAGCGGCCGAGATCCCGGCCGTGCTCCTCAACCACAGCGCCGAGACGCCCGGCTTCGATTCGGTGGGGGTGGCCCTCGAGGAGGGGGCACGGACCGCGGTTGGGCACTTGGTCTGGCACGGGCATCGGAGGATCGGGCTCATCATGGGCACGAACACCGGTGGGGACCTCGATGCGCGCGAGGTGGGCTGGCGCGGTGGACTCGCCGACGCGGGGCTTCCATCCGGCCCCGTCATGCGAGGTCCATTCAGCCGAGAAGGCGGCTACAAGACCGGACGATGGCTGCTCAACGAGGCCGAAAGGCCCACCGCCGTGTTCGCGAGTTCCGATCTTCAGGCCGTCGGGCTGCTCAAGGCCTGCCACGAAGCGGGAGTGCGCGTGCCTGAGGACCTCGCGATCGTCTCGTTCGACGGTTCCGCCGAAGCCGAATTCAGCTGGCCCCCGCTCAGCACGGTGGCGCAGCCGGTGGGGGAGATGGCCCACGCAGCCGTCGAGGCCCTCGTGGGGGGCGGCGACCACAAGCGGAACCGCATCTTCCCCGCCACGCTCGTCCGCCGGGCGTCCTGCGGGTGCTGAGCCAAGTCACCTTTCCGCAACGAAGTTCGCGTGAGCGAGGTCAGCAGTTCCGCTCTCGCGGACGAGTTCCCGTTACGTGAACTTCTCTGCAAGGAGCGAGCTCCCTACCGGTCGGAGGCCGCCCTCGAGCAGCTTCGCGCGCAGAAGCATCGGCTGTTCGAGCTGGCCCAGTCCCACCGCAGTACCGGATGACCGGACGCCAGCAAACGGTTCTCGCGACGCTTTTCCCGCCGGATGACATCACGGGGATCCTCGCCTCCTGTCATTTCGCGACGGAAGTATTTCCCCCAGCCGTCGAATTCGCCCACCGGATTCGGTTCGATGTCCCAGGCAAAAGTCAGTCCGACCGATGAACCCCTGCGTATCTCGGTGCTCCCGTTGGAGGACGGGCTCGGGAAAGCCGAAGATGTGCATGAGCGCTCTGCTCACCGATTCGCCCGGAGACTCAGCGCCGGCCCGCGCGAGAGACGCAACCAGCTCGGCCCTCTGGCGCTGATTCTTGTGCGACAGGGCGGCGATTCCGTCCTGGACCCCGGGCACGGCGACCAATGACTCTTGACCGCTGACACGCAGGAATCCGTCGGCCACTGCGAGCGCCCGGGCGAATCGTCCGGTGCCGAGGACCTCGACGAGCGCGGTGACGATCGGGACGGTCGAGTAGTCGCCGGCAAGAACTGGGCCTACGTCCCGATGTCGATGGCGTCGAACCGGCGGTGGAGGCGCAACACGCGCTCTCCTGGCCTGATCCGATTCGCCTCGAACCATGAAAGGGTTCGGTCGGAGTCCGAGCCGCGTCGTGGAATCGACCGCCACATCGATCGAGGGCGGAACCTTGACCACCGGGATTCCGTGAAGGAACAAGGCCGTCTCCCCGCAGAAGACGGCCTGCGGGTTGGCGAGGGCGTGCGACGTGACGGCGGCTTGGAAGCGCTCGGTCGGCGTGGCTTCGAGCCACTGGGGCGTCGGGACGTAGAAGCCGCGCCGGAGGCGCACGAGTTGGCCGGCGGCGAATCGGGTCCGAGGGTCGAACGACGCCCCGTCGACCTTGCGGAGGGAGCTGTCGATGAGGTGCGCCAGAAGGTCCATGCGGTCGATCCTGACAGCCGGGCCGTCTTCCGTGATCACGGCAGCCCGCCTATGTGGATAACGCTCCGATCCGCTCTCGCGGAGGAGCTCCCGTAACGGGAACTCCTCCGCGAGGGGCGACGAACATTCGGAGCACACCCTGACTTCCGTGCGAGAAGCGCACTTGCCCCGGTGGCCTACTTGCGGAGGTCCTGCGCGATCTGCTGCATGACGCTGGGGTCGGCGAGGGTGGTGGCGTCGCCGGGGTCGCGGCCTTCGGCGACGTCCTTGAGGAGGCGGCGCATGATCTTCCCGGAGCGGGTCTTGGGGAGCTCGGGGACGACGAGGACG
>NZ_JBQCGQ010000027.1:0-3571 GCF_051955515.1 Sinomonas sp. | reverse complement strand
GTATCCGGGGCTCACGGGCTACGGCAGCTTGAAGACGACGCTGATCGGCGTCGGGGTCCTCGCCATCTCGATCGTCGCGTACGTCGTCCGCAAGCTGCAGGACAAGGAGCCCCTGCAATGGCGCGATAGGACGCCGGACGTGCCGCCGTCCGAGGCTGCGGTCCCGGTGACCGGAGGCGCCAGCAGCTGAGTGGTGGCCGTGAGCGGGAGAGCGTAATCCTCGATCGGTCGAGCACCGCGAGAAGGAGAGCGGCATGGCGGCTGGAACAAGCGTGGAGCCACACCTATTCAGAACGCTCCCATGGAACAGCGGTGACTGCGATGGTTGACGTCGAGACCAAGCACAGCGAGCTCGTCCGGACGATCCGCTGGACGGACGCGTTCTGGATCGCCTCCGGGGTACCCGCCCTGCTCGTCTTCTCCGTCGGCTATATCGCCGTCCTCGACGGCCCGGTATCCGTCCTCATCTGGTTCGCCTCGGTCCTGATCGGCCTCGCGATGGCGTTCGTCTACGCCGAGATGGCCGGCATGTTCCCCGAGAAGTCCGGCGGCCCGCCGGTCTTCGGCGCCCAAGCATGGAAGCGCTATTTCCGGCCGATCGCCCCGCTCAGCATCTGGGGCTACTGGTTCGCCTGGTCCCCGGTGCTGGCGATCGGCGGGCTGCTCATGGGCAGCTACATCGAGGCGGAGTGGTTTCCCGGCCAGACCTGGTCCGCGGACTGGACGATTACCGCCAGCTTCGGCTTCCACTTCAACTTCGCGTTCGTGGTCGGCGCAGCGATCCTCGTCGGCCTGTTCTGGCTCAATCACTTCGGCATCAAGGAGAGCGCGTGGATGCAGCGCGTGCTCGCGGTCGTGTCGCTCGTTCCGCTTGGCCTGATGATCATCGTCCCCGTCTTCCAGGGAAAGGTGAACCTGTCGAACCTGACGCCGTTCACCGTGCCCAACGCGCACGGCTGGCACGTGTTCGCGCTCATCTGCGCGGGCCTGTTCGTGGCCGCGTGGAGCGCCTACGCCTTCGAGACGGCCGTGGTCTACACCGCAGAGTTCAAGAATCCGCAGCGCGACACGCCGCGGGCGATCTTCGCCTCGGGCGGGCTCTGCCTGTTCTTTTACGGTCTCGGGCCGTTCATTCTCTACGCCGTCGTTGGGGGCAAGGCGATCGAGCAGGATCCCAGCACCGCGCTCGTGCCGCTCGCCAACGCCGTCTTCGGGACGGCGGGCGCCCTGCTGATCGCGCTGCTGCTCGTGGCGCTGCTGCTCTCGGTCAACACCGCGATCCTGGGCTCGTCCCGCACGCTCTACCAGGCCTCGAAAGACTCGTGGACGTTCCGGTTCATGCAGTACACCAGCCGCCGCGGCGTCCCGCTCAAGGCCATGGGGTTCGACGTCATCTTCAACCTTTTCCTGATGATGCTCGGCAACCCGATCTACATTCTTGCCGCCTCGACGGTCGGCTACATGATCTTCAACGTCCTCAACCTCGTCGCCGGCTACCTGCTGCGGAAGGATGCCCCCTCGGCCCAGCGGCCGTACCGGGCGCCGACAACGATGATCCGCCTCGGGGTGGTGCTCGCTGCGGTCAACCTCGTGCTGTTGTTCGTCGGCGCGCCGTCCTGGGGCTGGAGCTACGTCGGGCTGGGATGGCTGATCGTGCTCGCCGGGATCGTGATCTACTACTACCGGGCCTGGAGCGACCGCCGCGGGGCCCCGGAGCGTGTGCCCGTCGGGGCGGCTCCACTGGCCGGAGGGGAAGAGTCATGACCGACGAGGCGCTGCCAGTGGGCGGCGGGACCGAGGCGCCGGAGGCGGACCCGCTTGGCCCGGACGTCCAGTGGGCCAACCTCTCCCCCATGATCGCCTACCTGCTCGTTACCGGCCTGGTGCTCACGCTGGCGGTGTGGAAGAACCTGGCCTGGGCCTACATCCTCGGCCTCCTGCTCACCGTCGTCTGGGTCGCCGGGTTCGTTGTGGACAGGAACCGCCCGCAGCGCTGGTTCCGCTGGTAGCGCGTTACTCGCCGTAGTCCTCGCCCGCACGCCAGACGAGGCAGGAAGCCTGATCGCGCACGGCCCGCCAGGCGCGCCGGAGGAAGCGTCGGCTAAGCCGCGCGGGGTCCGATCCCAGCACGAGCAGCCCGGGACGCCGCTCCGCCGTGAGCTGCAGGAGCGCGACGACGGGGCGCGGGCTTCGCACGAGCAACCGCTCCACGTGCACGCCGAGCGAATGCGCGAGTTCGGCCGGCGCACGAAGCGCAGACTCGATCTCGGGCGGGTCGTCGAGGTGGTCGTAGCCGAACCGCACCGACATGGGCAGCGGCGGCAGCTCGACGACGTTTGCGACGATGAGCGGCTGGCCCTCTTCGAGGGCGGAGGTGACGGCGAGCTCGGCGGCGCCCTGGTCGAAGGGGACGCTGAAGAAGGTGGCAAGGAGAACCGGCCCGCTGTCACCGCGCGACCTGGTATCGGGAGACCGGAGGCGCCCGAGTTGCGTGGTCATGTCACTCGGGATGCAGCTGCCAGCTCGGGAGGTTGCGCACCCGCTGCCTCACCCGGCGGCGCCACCGCGGCATGTAGTACAGGTACCACCCGGCCATGATGACCGGGAACAGCAGCAGAAGCCGCTGCGCCACAAGAAACGCGAGCAGCCCGAACGTTACGCTGAGGACGAGGGCCGCCCCGATCGCGCCGAGCCGGAACCGGCGCATCTCTCGCATGATCCCCCAGTACTCGTCGGCCGGGATCTGACCGGTATTCCACCGGCGGCCACACTTGCAGCGCCACGTCTCCCCGTAGGCGAGGTGGTTGGCTTCGCCACAGTCACACTTCACCGTGATGCGTGCGCCTTTCATTACGGTAATAGTAATGATCGTTGAAGTCGTGCTGCAATGCGAAGAGAGATTCACGGTGCTGGCGCTGGCGGCCGGCGGCCATGAGAAAAGGGGGCCCAGCCCGGCACTTCCTCCGACTGATCCGGTTGACTGAACGGGTTAGGACCTTGGGCGGGTCTTTTTCGGGTCGTAGAACGGGAACGGGACAACCTGGGCGGGGATCCGCTTGCGGTGCCCATCTAGCTTCCCGACCTCGACGGCCGTGCCGATGGCTGAGTACTCCATCGCCATCCGGCACAGCGCAATGTTCTTGCGAAGAATGGGTGACCGGGTCCCACTGGTGATGACGCCGACCTGGGACCGCCCGGCATGGACACAGTCGCCGTGCGCGGCGGCCTCATTGCCCTCGAGTTCCAGCCCGACCAGGGTGCGCTGCGGGGCGGCCTTACGCCGCTCCAGCGCCGCGCGGCCAACGAAGTCGTCCTCCTTCGTCTTCAGGGCGACGGCAAATCCGATTCCCGCCTCGTAGGGATCGACCTGGTCGCAGAACTCATACCCGGCGAAGATCAAGCCCGACTCGATCCGGAGCATGTCCAGCGCATCCAGGCCCAACGGGGTCAGCCCGTGTGCAGAGCCCGCCTCCCATACCGCATCCCACAGCGCGAGCGCGTCCCGGGGATGGCACCACAGTTCGTAGCCGAGCTCACCGGTGTACCCGGTGCGCGAGACGAGCAGCGGCAG
>NZ_JBQCGQ010000026.1:0-7733 GCF_051955515.1 Sinomonas sp. | reverse complement strand
GGCGGGGGGGGCCGGCGGGCGGGCGCGTGGTGGCCCGGGGGGGGGGGAGGGGGGCCCCCGCTTTGGGCCCGGGGGCCCACCTCCTACTCAACCCGTGGCCAGATCCTTACTTCGAGCCGCGCACCTTGTTGCCGAGCTCGTGGATCGGGGTGCGGAAGGTCTCGCGGCCCCAGATGGCGCCGATGAGAGCGAGGACCGAGGACCCTGCCACGATCCAGGCCGCCGGGCCCCAGTTCGCGGGCGTCCCGCCGACCAGCGCGGTGCCGAGCAGCGGCGTGAAGCCAGCGCAGAGGATGCCGATCTGCAGGCCGATCGCCATGCCCGAGTAGCGGACGCGAACGTTGAACAGCTCCGCGAACCATGCCGGGTAGATGGCGTTGGACATCGCGTACGTGCCTGCCGTGATGAGCGTGCTCGTGAGGAAGATGAGCGGCACGTTCTGAGTGGAGATCGATGAGAAGTAGATGAAGATGAGGATCGCCGAGCCGATGATGCCGCTGATGAAGAGCGGCTTGCGGCCGAACCTGTCGGAGAGGAAGGCAGCGAGCGGCTGGGTCGCGATCGCCACGACATTGCCCACGACGCTCACCCACAGCATCGTCGAGGCGGGGACCCCCACGGACACGGCGTACGCGAGGCCGAACGACTGCATGAACGTGTTGGTCACGGTCTCGAAGGACATGAGTGCGACCTGCAGGAACTGCGGCGTGTGCGTGCGGAACATCTCGGCGACCGGCAGCTTGACGAGGTCGTTGTGCTCGGCCTTCTCCTCGAAGACCTCGGGCTCCTCGAGGGAACGGCGCACGAGGTACGCGACGACGAGCACGACGATCGAGCTCCAGAACGGGATGCGCCAGCCCCAAAGGAGGCGGTCGGCCTCGCTCATCGAGGCCACCGGGAGGAACACGAGCGAGGCGAGCACGATGCCCGTGGAGATGCCGCTCATGGAGAACGACGGGAAGAACGCTCGGCGACCGACCGGCGACTCCTCCATGGTCAGCGCGGAGGCGCCCGCGGTTTCCGCGCCGGCGGAGAGGCCCTGCATGAGGCGAAGCACCACGAGCAGGACAGGTGCGATGTAGCCCGCTGCGTGGAAGTCGGGCAGTGCGCCGATAAGGAAGGTCGAGGCGCCCATGAGCACGAGGGTGAGAACAAGGGTGTTCTTGCGCCCGATCCGGTCACCGAGGTGGCCGAAGAACACGGCGCCGAACGGCCGTGCCACGTAGGCGACGCCGAAGGTCGCGAACGAGGAGATCAGTGCGATCGTCGGGTTGCCCGAGGGGAAGAAGATCTTCGAGAACACGAGCGACGCCGCTGTCGCGTAGACGAAGAAGTCGTAGTACTCGAGCGCGCCGCCGAGGAACGCCGCAAGGGCTGCCTTCTTGGCGCGGCGCAGGCGCCGTGCCTGCTCTTCGGGGGTCTTGACGTCGGGATCGACAATCCCGCTGAACTCGGCCATGGGGCTCTAGCCTTTCGGTGCGAACTGATGGGGGTGCTGACAGGTGCAGGGAGTTACTTCACGAGGGCCGGAGCAGGCGCAGTGCTGTTCCGGACGATGAGGTCCCCGGAGAGGTGGACGGTGCTGGCCGGGCGGGCCGGGTCGGCGATCCGCTCCGTGAGCAGGCGGAGGGCGACGGCGCCCCCTCGCTCATAGGGCGTGTTCACCGTGGTGAGCGACGGCCGGGTGGTCGACGCGAGCCAGATGTCGTCGAAGCCGATGACGCTGATCTCCTGGCCGGCCTTGACGCCGCGGTCCTCAAGACGGTTGATGCAGCCGAACGCCATGAGGTCGTTGTGCGCGATGACGGCCGTGACCGGCTCCGCCAGCACGAGGTCCGCAGCCCGCACGCCAGCCGCGTAGGTGGGCTCCGCGTGGGTGAGGACCATGAGGGTGCAGCCATGGAAATCGGCTGCTTCCTCGGCAGCGGCCAAACGGACGCGGCTCGAGTAGTTGTCCTCCCAGCTCGCAAGGTACGCAATGGACCGGTGGCCGAGCGCCGCGAGGTGCTCAACCGCCTGCCGCGCGCCTTCCGGCGCCGAGAGGATCACCGCGGGCAGGCCGTCGGCGACGTGGTTGATGAGGACGACCGCGGAGACCGCATCGAGCGCACGAAGCCTCTCTGCGTCCATGCGCGGGGCGAACACGATCGCGCCGTCCACGCGCCCGATGATTCGCTCGAGCTCTTCGGCGTCTGCCTCGGGATCGTCCTCGCCGTCGACGACGAGGAGCGAGATCGATTGCCGGCGACAGGCCGCCTGAATCGCCTTGACGAGCGGTGGGTAGTACGGGTTCGCGATGTCCGGGATGAACAGCGCGATGGTTCCCGTGGCCTCTGCCTTTGCAGGGGCCGGGGTGTAGCCCAGCTCTGCGGCGACGGCGAGGATGCGATCCCGCGTCTCGGCGTTCACCGAGTCGGGCCGCGTGAACGACCGGGACACGGTGGACTTCGAGACGCCTGCCGCCTGAGCGATCTCGGCAATCGTGGCCATCTGAACCTCCTTGTTCGGTCGTTCGGTGCTTCTTGCGCGCTGTGGTGGTCATCACAGCGACTATCCGATAGTGACATCGTTTCTGCAACGAGTCAATGCGTTGCTGCAACAAATGCCGTAGTCTGGATCACAGCCCCGCTTCGAGAGTTTCCAGGAGCCCCTCATGAGCCTGACAACGGAGTCGTTTCTGATCGGCCTGATCGGCGACGGCGTGATCCCGTCCCTCACCCCACCCATGCACGAGCGCGAGGGGGCGGCGCATGGCCTTCTCTACCTTTACCGGCCCATCGACATCGCCGCGCTGGGCCTCCCGGCCGAGCGGGTCGGCGAGTTGGTGACGGCTGCGCGAAACCTGGGCTACAACGGGCTCAACATCACGCATCCATGCAAGCAGCTGGTGATCGAGCACCTTGACGAGGTTGATGACGACGCCGCTCGCCTCGGTGCCGTGAACACCGTGGTGATCGAAGAGGGGGGCCGCACGGTAGGCCACAACACGGACTGGTCCGGCTTCCTGGGCGCGTTCCGGTCAGGCCTTCCCGGTGCCCCGCTCGCCCGGGTCGTCCAGCTCGGGGCTGGGGGCGCCGGATCCGCCGTCGCCTACGCGCTTCTGATGGCGGGGGTCGAGCACCTGAGCATCGTCGACGTCGACGCCGGGCGTGCTGAGACCCGTGCTGCCGAGCTTGCGGCGATGTTCCCTGGCGCGTCCGTCGAGGGGAGCACGACGGCGGAGCTCGCCCCGCTGCTCAAGGCGGCGGATGGCGTGGTGCATTGCACCCCGACCGGAATGGCCGCGCACCCGGGCACGCCGTTCGACACGTCGCTGCTCGACGCACGCCAATGGGTTGCCGACATCGTGTACCGGCCGATCGAGACCGAGCTGGTGCGCGAGGCGCGAGCCGCCGGCTGTCGGGTGCTCGACGGGGGGCGCATGGCCGTCGGCCAGGCCGTCGACGCCTTCCGGATCTTCACGGGCCGCGAGCCCGACGCCGAGCGCATGCGTGCGCACTTCCTCGAGCTCATAGAGCTCGAGGCGGCCCAGACTGCCGCGGCGGGAGCCCGCTGATGCGCACCGGAATTGCGACTGTCTGCCTCTCCGGGACGCTCGAGGAGAAGCTGCGGGCCTCGGCGAAGGCCGGCTTCGACGGGGTGGAGATCTTCGAGACGGACCTCGTCACGTCGTCCCTCAGCCCGGAAGAGGTGCGCAAGCTCGCCGACGAGCTCGGCCTGGGCCTCGACCTGTACCAGCCGTTCCGGGACTTCGACTCCGTCCCCAACGAGCTGTACCGTGCGAACCTGCGCCGCGCGGAGGCGAAGTTCGCGCTCATGGGCCGTCTCGGGATCGACACGATCCTGGTGTGCAGCAACGTGGCCACCGCGAGCATCGACGACGACGGGCTGCGCTCCGAGCAGCTCCACGGACTCGCCGAGCTGGCCGCTGGGCATGGGGTGAAGGTCGCGTACGAGGCCCTCGCCTGGGGCGCCTACGTCAACGACTACGAGCACGCGTGGCGCATCGTGGCCGACGCCGATCACCCGAACCTCGGCACCTGCCTTGACACGTTCCACATCCTCTCGCGCGGTTGGGACACCGAGCCGATCGAGCAGATTCCGGGCGAGAAGATCTTCTTCGTCCAGGTCGCGGACGCGCCGAAGCTGTCGATGGACGTGCTCAGCTGGAGCCGCCACTACCGAGTCTTTCCGGGAGAAGGGCAGTTCGATCTCCCCAAATTCGTCGGCCACGTAGCACGTACGGGCTACAACGGTCCCGTCTCGCTCGAGGTTTTCAACGACACCTTCCGGCAGGCCGACGTCGAGCGCACCGCCGTTGACGCGATGCGCTCGCTCATCTGGCTCGAGGAACGGACGGCCAAGCTCGTGGCCGGGTCCGACGGCGACGGCCGCTATGCAATGCCGCTCGCGACGCTCCCGCAGGTTGCGCCGCCGTCGGGCGTCAATTTCGCGGAAATCAAGGCTGAGGACACCTCTGATCTGGAGCGGCTCCTCACCCAGCTCGGCTTCGAGTGGTGCGGCGACCACCGTACCAAGCCCGTCAGCCTCTGGACGCTCGGCGAGGCGCGCATCATCCTCAACCGGCAGCAGGCTCGCGGCGTCGATCCAGCGATTTCGGCGCTCGGGTTCGACGTCGAGAACGCCCTGACCGCCGTCGCACGCGCCGTCCAGCTCAAGGCAACACCGGTGCCGCGCACCTCCCAGGCGAACGAGGAAGTGCTGCTCGCCGTGACCGCGCCGGACGGCACCGAGGTGTTCCTGTGCCAAGACGCTGTCTGGGCCGAAGAATTCGGCGAGGGAGGCGCAATGGGGGACGCGCCGTCGTCGTCCGCTGCTCCGGCCCGCGTCGACCACATCAATCTCGCCCAGCCGTGGCAGCACTACGACGAGGCGGTGCTGTTCTACTCGTCCGTGCTGGCGCTGCGCCCGCAGCCCTCCCAAGACGTCTCAAGCCCCGCCGGCCTGGTGCGCTCGCAGGTCATGCAGGGCGAGGACAGGCGGGTGCGGTTGGCGCTCAACCTCGCGCCATGGATCCAGGCCGACCGCGTGCGGGGGACTGTGCGTGACACGTTCCAAGAGCACATCGCCATTGCGGTGCCAGATCTCGTCGCGACCGCCCGCGAGTGCCGCGCCCGCAGGCTGCCCTTCCTCGCGATCCCGGAGAACTACTACGAAGACCTGGACGCGCGGTACAGCCTTGATCCGGAGTTCCTCGCGACGCTCCGCGAACTCGATCTGCTCTACGACCGTGACGAGCGCGGCGCGTTCCTGCACTTCTACACGGCGACCGTGGGAAGCGTCTTCTTCGAGGTGGTGCAGCGGATCGATGGGTACGACGGGTTCGGTGCCCCGAACGCACCCATCAGGCACGCTGTGCAGCATGCCGCCCAGCACTCGCTGCGGCAGGCACCGCGCGCCTGACGAGTCGCGCCTCAAGCGTCAGTTGCGCGTGGCCTCTTCGAGGGTCTGAAACTTCCGTGGGCGGAGACCCTGCCGCTTGTGGTGCTCGAGCAGGAGGGTCGCCATGGTGCGCGCGCGCTCTGCGGCGAGCCTGTCGCCCTCCATGTCCGCGACCATAGCCCCCTTGATGAGGATGTGGCAGGACCAGGCGAAGCCCTCGGGATCAGAAAGGTCGGCGGCCCGGGCAAGAGCTGCCAGCTGCTCTCGCGTCCGTTCCAGAAACCCGATGCTGGCGCGCCCGAGGGGGTGATCCGGGCCCATCTCGATCATGACGTGGAGGAACGTGCTGACCTCGACCGCGTCGTGTTGGAACCAGTCGTCGAGCACGCCGAAGACTGCGAGGACGGCCTCCTCGCGATTCTCGATGCTGCGGATAGCGGCTTCTATTGCGCTGCTGCGAGCGTTGTACCAGCGGTCCATATAGGCGAGGACGAGGTCATCCTTGGACTTGAAGTGCCGGTAGAAGGTTGCCTTCGCAACGCCTGAGCGCGCGAGGATCTCATCCACTCCGACAGCACGAATCCCCCGCCGGGCAAAGAGCCCATAGGAGGTGTCCAGAATCCTCTCTCGTGCGCTGAGTCGTCCAGCCGCGGCCGCTTGGGGGGTTTCCTGAGCGTCCATGCGTTCCATTCTAGAGGATTTGACCGAAGAAAGTAGACAGAACGTTCTGTACCGTGTAGAAAGTTCTCAACAGGAGACAGAACGTTCTGTCTTTGAGGGTGGCGGTCAAGCAGCCGGCCGCGCAGCTGGCCCTCAAAGCCTGAAAACCATCATGAAGCGCACTGCTTGGCGTGCGAAGAGGAGGCTGCTATGGCGGTGACTGAAGAGCGCAAGGTAATCGCCCTGCGCAGCAGGGCCGAGTTGCACGGCTATCTCGTCTCAGCCGACGAGAAGACCGCGAGAGTGTTGTGGGCCACGGCCACCGGGCGTCGGCGGACAGCCGTCGTCTCGCTTGAGGAGATCACCTTCCCCGGGCCGGAGCGCCCTTGGGAAGGCGTCGAGATTGCGGCCTAGCCCTCGTACCGGCCTCCAGTCATCGGAGCGGCACTAGGACTCACTGCATCTGACTCACAGTTCTGAACGTAGACGTCCCTACCCCAGCTAGGAGCAGACTCGCCATGACGATCGTGGACCATGCTTCCCCTGAGATTTTGGACCAGGCCTCGCCTGAGACGGCGGAGCGAGCACAAGCCGCGGGAGACCTCGCGGTCGAGTATCTGAGCGTCGCAGACGCGTTGGCGAAGAGGTACCGCTGCCCGGGCCACGACGCCGAGGACCTTCGGCAGGTGGCCCGAATGGGGCTTATCAAGGCCGCCCGCCGGTACCGCAGCGGCGAAGGCAACGGCTTCGTGGCCTACGCCGTGCCGACTATCACCGGCGAATTGAAGCGCTACCTGAGGGATCAGGCCTGGACCGTGCGCCCGCCCCGGAGCGTCCAAGAACTGCGCCTAAGGGTTAGGGGTGCAGTCCCTGACCTGACGCAGCGCCTGGGGCACGAGCCCACTGCGCAGGAGATCAGTGGCGAACTCGGCGTGAGCGTCGACGACGTCGTTGCCGCCCAAGCAGCCGAGGCCAGCCTTGGATACCAGCAGATCGAGCCGACCGATTCGACCGAGGACCGCGATGTGTACCCGCTGGGAGCCGTCATGGCCTTCCACGAGACGGGCTACGAGATGGTCGAAGCCAACATTGCGCTCTCCTCGGCTCTCGAAGGCGTCTCCCGGGACGACAAGCGCCTTCTGTATCTCCGCTTCGTCAAGGAGATGTCGCAGCAGCAGATTGCTGACGAACTCGGAGTGAGCCAGATGCAGGTGTCTCGGCTTCTGCGGCGCTTGCTGGACCGGCTCCGCCGTCGTATGGCGGCGTGAGCGTTTGTAGATCCTAGGCGTCGCTAGCCGCCCAGCACGATGGCGGCGATGGTGGCGGCGCCCATGGCGAGGATCGCCGTCGTCGTGATGCGCAGGAGGATGGTGGGCGGTGGGACTGCGGTGCGCAGAGCGGCGCCGCGGTAGAGGATGCAGGCGCCGAGGACGACTGTTGCTGCGGCGGCGACCGCTGCTGCGATGCCGAGGCCGAGCGAGGAGCCCTCGATCTGGCCGGCGTGGTGGGTGAGGGAGCTGGTCCAGGCGCGCCAGATGAGGAAGTCGGAGACGATGAGGGCCAGGAAGGTCCGCCGCCAGGCCAGGGAGGTGCGCTCGGGCTGCAGGCCCGGGTCGCGGGCCGCGGGGTCCTCGGGGGGCGGGGTCACCGCACGAGGAGGATGAGGGCGG
>NZ_JBQCGQ010000025.1:0-18166 GCF_051955515.1 Sinomonas sp. | reverse complement strand
GCGCCTCGCGGGCGGGGGCGTATATGGGGGGGGTGGCCCGGTTGGCGGGGCCCCCCCCCGCAACAGGGGACGGCGCAACGGAGGAAGGCACCCGAAGCAAGGGCGGATTTCACCCGAACTGTGCCCAGATGGCCAGGACTCCGGCGAGCGCCATGATGACGGCGGTGACCCAGCCTGCCGTCGTCGCGAGGGGACCGTTGCGTCGTTCCCCCATCAGGCGCCTGCTGCCCGAGATGAGCAGGATGACCACGAGGAAGGGTGCCGCGGCGATCGCGTTGAGCATCGCCGAGAAGACCAGCAGGCCGATGGCGTCCGTGAGGACTGCGGCGAGGACGGTACCCACAAGCAGGACAAGAACCAGCAGCCCATAGAACACGGGGGCGTTGCGGGGGCGCCGCTCGAATCCCCAGTTCTTGCCGGTGAGGCCGCTCAGGCCGATGCACGCGGAGGATGCGAGGACGGGGACGCTGAGGAGGCCGGTTCCGATGAACCCGAGCGCGAACACCGCGCCCGCGTAGGGACCCGCGAGGGGCTGGAGGGCGCGGGCGGCGTCGGCAGCGGTGTTGATGTCTTGGGGATGGCGCCCGATCGTCGCTCCAGTGGCCACGATGATCGCGAACATCACGAGGACCGAGAAGGTCATGCCCGTTGTCACGTCGATGCGCTGCTGCCGCCGGCGACGCTGGGCCTTGTGCTCCGGGATGTCGCGATCGGAAGCCGCACGGCGTCCGTTCTCGGGGGCTTGGCGAAGCTCTTCGATCCGCTGGCCGCTCTCCCAGAAGAACATATAGGGCGAAATCGACGTGCCGAACACCGCGGCGATGAGCCCCCAGAACTGAAGGTCGAAGGAAAGGTGCTGGAACGTGAGCCCGGTCCACACCCCCTTCCAGTCCACATTGGCCAGGAAGAGGACAATCACGTACGCGAAGAGCGCCATGCACAGCCACACGAAGACCTTCGCCACGAGCCGGTAGGAGCCCGTGATCAGCAGGACACCGAGTGCGAGGCCTCCCAGGGGCGCCCAGAGCTGGGACGGGCCGGCGCCGAGGAGCTGCATCCCTTGGCCGATGGCCATGAGGTCTGCGGCGACGTTGACCACGTTCGCGACGAGCAGGCACACGAGGAGGAGCCCTACCACGGCCCTGCCAGCACGCGCGAAGCGCCGGTGGACGAGCTTGCCGAGCGTGTCACCGGTGGCAGTCGCCGTACGGTCGCACATGTCCTGGACGGCGATCATCATCGGCAGCACCACGGGAGCGGTCCACACCATCGCGAAGCCGTATTGCGCGCCGGCTTGGGCGTAGGTGGCAACTCCGGAGGGGTCGTCGTCGGCCGCGCCGGTCACGAGGCCCGGGCCGAGTGCCCTCAGCCAGGTCTTCCAACCGCTCCCCGTGCGAGATCGCTCGCTCTCTCGGGTGGACATCGCCTTCTCCCCGCTCCTTGCAAACTGCAATTACCCGGGAGTGAGCGCCTTACGCGCACTTAGGCGGCCACGAGCTCGACGATTCCGTAGGCGCCCGTGTCGATCACGCGTCCGCGCTCGAACCCCGCCGCGGAGCCCAGCGCGAAGAACTCCGACGCCGATCGCTGCCGGCCCTCGGTCTGGGCGAGCATCATGATGTCGGAGACGGACACCGGGAACTCCGCACGGTTCCGCTCCTGCAGCCACTCGAGCACCAGCACCCGCGCGCCCGGCCGCGCCGCGTCCCGCACCGTGCGCAGGATCTGGCGGCATTGCGCATCGTCCCAGTCGTGCAGCACGTCCTTGAGCAGGTAGATGTTCGCGTCGGCGCGGAAGCCGGTGAAGAGATCGCCTTCGACGGCGGTCACGCGATGGGCCACGCCGCGCGAGGCGAGGTACTCCCCCGAGCCGGCGAGGGGCCCGGCTTGGTCAACGAGCAGCCCTCGCAGACCGGATCGTCGCCGCAGGACTTCCGCGAGCATCGAGCCGACACCGCCTCCCACGTCGCACACCGTGCCCGTCTCGGGCCACGGATACGCTGCGACGATGAGAGGCGCGGCCATGAGCGTGAGTTCGCGCATGGTCCGGGCGAAGCCGTCCTCTTCCTCCGGATTCTCGGCGAGGTGCTCCCAGATGGTCTTCCCAGTGGCAGCGTTGAAGGCGGGCAGGCCGTCCCGGAGGGACTCCGGGATGCGGAACCACCCCTGAATCACCAGGGGCGAGGTGAGGTAGCGGATCCAGCCGGACATCGAATGCGGGTTCTCGTCGAGGAGAAGGCGGCCCGTGGAGGTGAGCGAGAAACGCCCGCGCGAATCCAGGCGCGCCAGCCCGTAGACGGCGAGTCCGCGCAGCACGCGATGGACCGTGTCGGCATGCAATCCCAGACGGTCCGCGAGTGCTGGGGCGGTCAACGGGCCGTGCGCGAGCGGTTCGACGAGCTTCGTCTCAAGCGCCGCCCGCATGAGCATGATGGAGGCAACTCCGCCGGTAAGCTGGAGGAACCTCGCCTGCGGGGGCTGGAGAGCCAGGCCCGCGCGCCCCAGCGCATCGCTGAGTCGCTGGACCAGACGGACGACGGCGGGCGGCGGCGGGCGCATGCGGCTAGCCTATGCGGGGCTCACCTGTTCTGCCTCGCCTGCGAGGGAAAGCCTGCTCTGCACCACACCGGCGAGCCGCTCGGCAATCCGCTGAGCGGTTTCCTCGTCCGCGGCCTCGACCATGACGCGGACCACCGGCTCGGTGCCCGACGGCCGAAGGAGGACGCGCCCGGTCTCGCCGAGCTCTGCCTCCGCCTCGGCCACAGCGAGGGACACGCCGTCGTCCTCCCGAACGCGCGACTTGTCCACCCCCTTGACGTTGATGAGCACCTGCGGAAGCCGAGTCATCACGGAGGCGAGCTCTTTGAGGGTCTTGCCCGTCTTGGCCACCTGCGCGGCGAGCTGGAGGCCGGTCAGGACGCCGTCGCCCGTCGTCGCATAGTCCAGGAAGATGACGTGGCCGCTCTGCTCGCCGCCGATCGAGTAGTTGTGCGCGCGCATCTCCTCGAGGACGTAGCGGTCTCCGACCGCGGTCTCCCGGATGGTGATGCCAGCCTCGCGGAGCGCGATCTTGAGCCCGAGGTTGCTCATCACGGTCGCGACGAGGACGTCGTCCCGCAGGCGCCCGTCGGCCTTCAGGGCCAGACCGAGCACCGCCATGATCTGATCGCCGTCCACGACGTTGCCTTCGTGGTCCACAGCGAGGCAGCGGTCGGCGTCGCCGTCGTGCGCAATCCCAAGATTGGCTCCGTTGGCGACCACGGCGGCCTGGAGCGCCTCGAGGTGGGTGGATCCGACGCCTTCGTTGATGTTGATGCCATCCGGCTCCGCGCCGATCACGATGACGTTCGCGCCCGCGTCCTTGAACACCTGGGGCGAGCAGCCCGAGGCCGCACCGTGGGCGCAGTCGAGCACCACCGTGAGGCCGTCGAGCCGGTGCGGCAGGGTGGTGAGCAGGTGGAGGACGTAGCGGTCCTCGGCGTCGGCGAACCGGCGGACACGGCCCACGCCGTCGCCCGTCGGACGGACCGGCTCGCTCGCGAGCTCAGCCTCGATCGCGTCCTCGACCTCGTCCGGGAGCTTGTGGCCACCGCGGGCGAAGAATTTGATGCCGTTGTCCGGCGCGGGGTTGTGCGAGGCGGAGATCATGACGCCGAAATCGGCGTTGAGGTCGGCCACGAGGTAGGCCGCCGCCGGCGTCGGGAGCACGCCCGCGTTGTACACGTCGACGCCGGCGCTCGCGAGCCCAGCCTCGACTGCCGCGCTCAGGAATGCCCCGCTCGCGCGAGGGTCGCGGGCCACGACGGCGCGCGGCCGTGTGCCGTCAGGGACCTCGCGGTGCCCGAGCACGACCGCAGCCGCTTGAGAGAGCCTGAGTGCCAGCTGCGCGTCCAGCAGGCCGTTGGCCAACCCGCGGACACCGTCCGTTCCGAAGAGCCTAGTCATCGGGACCAGTCTACGGGTCGCGGGCAGAGGAGCGGTTCCGGCGTCTCCACACTGAGCGGGACGCCGGAACCGCAAGCCTTCGTATCGGGGTGTCAGTGGGCGCGGTGGGCGTGCGTGCCGCGCCGCGAGCCTCGGGGGCCGAACAACGACCACAGCAGCAGGACGAACCCGGAGGCGAAGAGCGAGGTCGAGGCGGTGTAGTCCGGGGCCGCGGCGCCAGCGCCTGTCTGGGCCGTCATGCTCACCTCACCCTGGCCGGCGGCGCCTGCTCCTGCGCCTTGCTGGACCGTTGAACCACCGATCGCCGAACCACCGATCGCCGAACCACCGGCCGCTTGGGCGACGGTGACGGTGCCCGACGTTGTGGTGGTGCCCGGCGTTGTGGTGGTGCCGCCCGCCGCCGCGCCGCTCGGTGACGCGCTCGAGGTCGTGGGCGACGGCGTTGGCGTGCCGGTGTGTGTCCCGGTGGGAGTCGGCGTTGGCGTGCCAGTGTGAGTCTCAGTGGGCGACGGCGTCGGAGTAACCGTGTGCGTCGACGTTGGGGTGGGGCTCGACGTCGGGCCGCCTTGGCAGCCGCAGGTTCCCGGGGCCCCGCCGGGCAGACTCGGCAGCTCGGTGGGCAGGCCCCCGGGAAGCCCCCCGCCCAGGATGTCGCCGACCCCGGGAACGCCGGTTCCTGTCGATGGGACGGTAATTCCGGTCCCGGGCAGGCCGTTCACGCCGCCCGGGATGCCTTGGCCGGCCCACGCGGGATTCGTTGCGACGCCCGCGCTCATGAGGGCACAGGCACTCAGCGTGAAGATGGTCCTCGCGCCCTTGCGACGCGGCTTTGAGTTCAGCGGCATGCTGGCCGCCTCCTTTCCAAAGGGCGCAATGCCCTCGACAAAGTGACAAGGAGAAGTGGCTGGCATTCAGGTGCACTGGCCGCATCGGAATGTCAGGAGCACCACCTGGCTGTCGGGATTCTCGAAATTGCACGAGAACACCACGACAGTGCAGGGGTCGTTGGCGAACGAGAATGCGCGTGATTTGTCCACGAGCCTCCTGTCCGCGAGGGTGCACGGCACCGAGAGCCCGTTGGCGCCGGTGACTATGGCCGTCTGACCCTGCGTCCAGCCGGGATAGCTCAGCCGGTTGAACGGGAAGGTCGAGTCGTTGCAGAGCGGGATGCCTTCGTGGCACGAGTGTGCGGCAAGGACGACCGGCTTGATTCCTGCCACCGTTCCGGTTCCTGCGAGCCAGTGCGCCACGGGGTCGAAACCATTGGCGTCGAGCGGCGGGTCGACGGTCTCGCCCTGCGACCACGCGAGCGGCAGCACGTTGACCGAGATTCCCGCTGCGGGCCAGGCGAACTTGGTGGGGGGAAGAACGAGTTTGTTGCCCGCAGTGGGGCTGGGCACATGAGGGGACGGCACAGGAGCGACCGGCGCAGAAGAGGACTGCGCAGAACGAGTAGGCGCAGAAGAAGTAGGCGCAGGAGAAGGGGCCTCGCCAGAGTCAGCCCTCTGGGCGGCCAAACGATCGGCCTCGAGCGCGCGATTCTGCTGATGCGCCGCGTCGGCGACCTGAAAGCCCGCGCCCCCCACGGCGAAGGCGACGGCGAGCGCAAGGACCACGTAGCGCATCCGGAGCCATCGCCGTCGTGCTGTCCGCCGTCCCATGTTTCCCCTCCCCGCCAGCCTGTGGTGATCTCCGCCGGAGCCTCCCGGTGCCCGCCGACTGGATGCGGGCACCGGGATCTGCGGCAGCCGTCAGCCCTGCGAGATGTGGATGCTCTGGAGCGCCGCGCTGTTGGCGCTCGAGAGGATCGTGGCCGCGTTGACCGCGTAGGAGACGTTCGTGGCGTTCACGAGTGCTCCGTTGAAGTTGAAGAACAAGGTCTCCCGGCTGGGGAGCATCTCGACGGTCTCGGCGGTCAGGTCAGTGAGGGTCAGCTTGGTCATGGAACTCAACTCCTTGTTTGTAGTGAATGACGAACCGGTGCAGGCCGTTGAACACAGTCAACCGACCGTGCGTTATGCCGGCGTTATTGCTGCGTTACTCGTTCGAGTGAGGAAGGAAAGGGACGGGCGGGTGGGGGCCGGTCCGGGCGGGACACAGAGCTGTCTCCGCGGCACGCCGGGTCCCGGCCCCCTCAGCCCTGTCAGTGCTGAAGCACTCCGAGCCACTGGAACGCGTTCGAGCTGGCAGTGGACCCGATCGTCGCGGCGTTGATCGCGAACGAGAGGTTCACCGCCACAACGGGCGCGATGTTGATGTCGAAGAGCAGGGTGTCGCGCTGCGGAAGGAGCTCCGCGTGCTCTCCGGCCAGTTCGGCAACAGTGAGTGTATTCATGGCCATTTCCTCCTGGATGTGAAGTTGCGCAAGCGGTGAGCCGCGGTCCTAGCGCTGCGAGACCACGATCTGCTGGAGTGCGGCGCTGTTCGCGGACGAACAGATCGTCGCCACGTTGAGCGCGAGCGAGGAGTTCGTCGCTCCCACGAGGGCAGTGTTGAAATTCCAGAAGAGCGTCTCCCGGCGAGGGAGCAGTTCGACGTCTTCGGCGGCCAGATCGGCCAGGGTGAGCTTCTGCATGATGGTCACCTCCTCTCTGCTGCTGGCAGTTCTTCTCTCAGCGGATGAGAGCTGTCTTGTGGGCCGGAGTGCGCCGGCGGCTCGAGCGCCTGCGCTCGGCGCGGGTCGCCACGTGGCGGGCGCGCGCCGTCGTCGTCCTTTGGGGCCGGAAGCGCCTGGTGAGCTGCCTGGCGAGGTTCGCGAACGCCTGGGCGAGGATCAGCACCGAGCCGAGCACCGGGAGGGCGAGCAGGATCACCCCGAGGAGCGAGATGATCGCTTCGGGCACCTGCCCCTTCGCCAGTGCGGCTGCCAGGTTCTGGGCGTGGACGCTTACGGCCGAGGCGCCCGACGTCACGACGAACGGCAGGCTCACGGCGAGCCAGACGAGGACGCCTGCGAGGAACGGAATGACAATGAGGACCCAAGCGGTGACGATCCGGCGGGACAGGGGCTTGAGCTCGCTCACCCGGGGATCGGTCGGGCGGCCTGGGAGCAGGCTCCGGAAGACGGGGCCGACGCGGGCGAAGAGGTCGGGAACTCCGGCAAGGTCGGCGAGCACGAAATACCCGTCGAGGCGGATGGTCGGGGGCAGCTGCTGGGCCATCTGCAATTGGGTCATGATCACGAGCAGCAGAAGCAGCGGACTGCCGGTCGCGAGGTAGCCGATGCCAGCCGCGAGGACCCACCACAGGTGGAAGTAGAGGCCGCCGAGATCGGTCCGGATGCGTCCGCCGCGGCTGAGACGGTAGGAGTCCGTGACGTCCGTGTAGAACGCCGGGAAGACCACGTAGATGCCCACCCCGATGACACCAGGAGTCGCGCCGCCATAGCGGCAAGCGGTCGCGTGGCCCAGTTCGTGAACGAGTGCGCCCGCCGTCATGAGCAGGAACAGCGTGAGGAGCATGGTCGGCGTCATGAGGACGTCATTGAGGGCCGCGAGGGGGTCGGAGCCGACGAAGAGCCGGACATCCAACCCGATCAGCCCGAGGCAGGCGAGAACGACAATCGGCGGCGCATAGAGCGGCTTGAGGAGGAATGAGAGGCGTTCGACGGCGCGGCGCGGCACCACGGTGGCCTTCGCGCGGAGTGCGAGCAACGGAGTCGCGGTGGGCGCATCGACCAAGACTGCCGTGCCCGGCACCTCGAGGAGTCCGAGGGGTTCGAGCTTCGACGTGGCCAGGAGGTGCAGGCCCTCGGCATCGAGTTCCCGCCCGTAGGCCTGGCTCACGCGGTCGGCGAGCTCGTCCGCTCCCAGAGGGCTGGAGGCGTGGGCCACGATGCAGTGCAGGAGCTCGCTGAGCTGGACGACCTGACCGTCGGGACGCCGCACCAGGAAGGTGCTGTGATTGAGCCCCGAGCCGGAGACTTGGCCCAAGAGCTCCACGCCCGCCGCACGCTGCCACCTCTCGGGTGCGGCGATCACTTGCTCGGTCATGCTGCCCTTCCTTCGGTTCTTCGTGGACACCGTGTCCCGGGCCCTCCTTCCGGGGCGGCAGGTGGTCAGCACGAGCGCCCCGGAAGGTGATCAGCAGAGGCTCAGTGCTGGGAGACCGAGATCCACTGGCCGGCCTGGCTGTTCGCGAGCGAACCCGACGTAACCGCGTTCAGCGCAAGAGAGCTGTTGGAGGCCACAACCTGGGCGAGGTTGACGTTGAAGAAGAGGGTGTCGCGGCTCGGGAGCAGCTCGACGGACTCGGCGGCGAGCTCGGTGATGGTCAGCTTCGTCATGGGACTCAACTCCTTGATGAAAGGGATCTGGTTTCGCGGATCGATGAATTCGACCGCTGATGCGAGTCAAACGAAGCCCGCGTTATGCAGGTGTTACGGGTGCGTTATTCGCCCGATGGGCACAGAAAAAAGCCCCTCGCGCCGGGCATCGGCGCGAGGGGCTTGCTCAATTTGCTTCGGTCAGTTGCCGGTCTTGAGTTCGACTCTCACGGAAACGTCCGCAGGGCGGAGGTCCGCTGCAATGGCCGACTTGGCGCGCTTGCCGGCGTCGTCGGCGGCCTTCTGAGCCTGGTCGCGGTGAACTGACTTCCCGGCCAATTGGATTCCGAGATCCTGTTCTATCTGCTGGATGAGCGCCTTGGTCGTCCCTGAGAGTTCACGCTGGGAGCCGCCGATCACCAGGAATTGGAGCGCGACCGCCGTCGTCGTGCAGGCGGTGCACCCGGCATTCAGCGCGAGCGAGCGATTGTTGACCTCGACCGAGCTCGCGCTGGGCCCGGTGATGATCTGGACCGAGACCGCAGACGAGGAGCAGCTCGAGCAGCTGGACCAGGCGGTGGCGACGTTGTCCGCGATGGCGGCGCCCCCCTGTTTCACCAAGACGGTCTGAAAGGTGGTGGCCGTTCCAGCACAGCCGTCGCACCCGCTTGTCGCAACTGCTGTTGCGACCGCTTTCCGTCCCTGCCCCTCCAAGACGGCGGTGGCGTTCGCCGAATCGGTCACCGCCGTGCGCGCCGTCGTGGGAATGGCCGACGACGCCGCGTCCAGGGAGATCGACGACCGCAGGTCATTCGAGGGGCCCCGCCCGGCGGCCGAGGCGGCTCCGGGAACCGACGTCGCCAGAAGAAGCGTCCCGAGGAGGGAAAGCACGACGGCGGCGGGTTTCCATCTGCGCTGACGATCGGGCATGTTCAGCCGTCCTTTCTGGACAACATGAGGTGGGAGAGGCCCGCGGGCGCCGGCTCGCGGACCACGGTGACGTGCTTGCGGAACTGGCCGGGGCTGAAATGGGGACCGAAGGCCGCTTTCAGCTCGGGCGATGGCTCGAGCCCGAGCTCTTCCCAGAGCCGACGGCGAAAGCGCTCGTGAGTGCGGAACGCCGCCGCCGGATCCCCCGCCGCAATCTGCGCCCGGATCAGGAGGGCCTGCGAGCTCTCGCGCAGCGGCTCGAGCTCGGCGGCATGCCTGGCTGCGACGATCGCGCCTTCTGGGTTCCCGCCGTCCAGCCTTCTGCGGGCGATGGTTTCGAGCGCGGCCAAGCGGAACCCCCTCCAGCGCTCCTGCTGGAACAGCACCCAATCGTCGTACCAGCCGGGAAGGAGCTCGAGGCCCGCGAGCCGGTCCTCGATTCCTCGGGCCACGGCGCCCGCCGTCGTCTCAGGGTCGGCCTGCTGCCGCAAGTCGTGGAAGTCCACGCGGACGCCGGCTTCCAGCCCCACCGGTTCAATGCTGTCGGTGAGAAGACCCGGCATTTCGTGGCGGATCTTGAAGACCGCTGCGCGGACGCTGCCGCCAGCCTGCCGCTGACTGCTCTCGGGCCACAGAAGCCCCGCCAGATAGGAGCGTGGACGGGATCCCACGAGGGCCAGGACGCTGATCAGCCGCTGTTGTCGTATTCCTACTGAAACTGCTCGATCGTCAGCCAGCAATTGCCAGCTGCCGAGGAGCCTCACTTCCCACGTCGCCATACTTGGACATCACCCCCGCGATCGCCATGCTGCCCGCCTGCCCTTTGCTCGAGCGATCCCGTGCCACCGCCGGCACGGATAGCGGACCCGACGACCAGTACAGACCAGACGGACCGTTCTGTCCCGAGTGATCGCTACGCAATCTGCTCGGGGGCGCTACTTGGGTGGCTTCCGAGTTCGTACCCGGTTCCTCTCTTGCCCTACGGCCTAAACACTTGGCCCGGGCTGAGTGAGCAGGCGATAACGCACCGATAACGCGGTGGGTCCAAGCATGGAGGTCACGGCACGAGGATGGGGGTCGGCGTGAATCCAGAAGTTCCCACCGCAAGCAATGTGAAGACGTTCGAGGAACTCCTCTCCACCGAGGCGATCGAGGCGTCCGTCCGGGCCGCGCTCACCGAGCTCGAGCCGAACGGTCAGGAAATGATCGGATGCGAGAACGTGGTCAAAGAGCTGTTAACTGCCCGAATCAACACATTGATTGAGGCGTCCCGAGCGGACGGGCAGGTGCTCGGATCCATGACTCGGGCCTCTCGCGGCACTCCGGGCTGCCTGAAGGTTGTGGTCCAAATCTCCGGCGTCGGAGACCATTTCGAGCACCTCCTGGCGCGCGAGATGATCTGCCCCGAGGTGCTCCGGCAGGCCCTGAGAGGTTTCCAGATTGCCGAATTGGCACAGTCTGCACTGCGCGAGGCGCGGAAGGCCGAGTTCGAGGGAAGCTGTGAATCCTGCGACGGGTCTTGGGAGGTTTCCCTCGGTCAAAGTTCCCTGAGCCGGCACATCGACAGGATCATCGGAGAAGCAGCTCGCCGCGCCGGACTTGAGCGCGATCATGTGCGGCACGAATTCCTCAAGGCCTATGCAATTACCGCCTCTCGGGCCTTCGCTGCCGTTTACGGCAGGGTTCGGCCCGTCAGCGTACGCGTCGGACGCCAGGACGAATTGGCCGTGGCGTTCTCCGAGGTGCCGCGGGAGGAGGCTCAGTCCCTCTACTGCGACGGCATTCCTTCCCGCGCTCGTCTGGAGCAGATCGCCGACGAGGTTGATCTCGACGTCGTCTGCCATCAGGCGCTTGCGTGGGAGGCGCTCGCGTCGCTGCAATCCCGTCCGCTCAGCTACCGGGTGTGAGTGAGTGCCGCGAGTACTTGTCTTTGCCTCCTTGACTACTCGTCTTTCCCTTCACCCCTCACCTTTCATTCCGGCGGGTCCTACAGTCGCTCCATGAACGACCAGCGAGGGAGATTGGGCCTCCACCGTTTCCACTTTGCGCTTCTGCTCGTTGCAGCTGCTGTGGTGCTCGCGAGGCTCCTTCGATACCGCAGCGACATGGGAAAGTCGGATGGCTGGTTCATCGGTCTCTGCGCAGTCTCGGCCATGACGGCTACCTTCTTGATCCTGATCGTGATCCCGGCTGTCCGCGCGCTGCGATCGGCGGCCGTCGTTCGAGCCCAGCGTCCCACCGCAGTCGTCCTGACGAGCTACTGGGCCGAGAACAGTACCGCTTCCTTCCTCAAGCCCGGACGCCTCGTCGAGGAGGCAAAGGGGCGCGGATTCTTCATCCAGGTCATCGCCGACGAGAACGGCCTCGAAGTGCGCCGGCCGCTGCGACATGCGTCGTTCGGGACGATTCCCTGGAGTGCGGTGAGCGACGTGCGCTTGGAGGAGTTTGGCGGTGGGTCTGGGACGCGGCTGAAGTTGGTCTTTAGGCTCGGAATCAACGCAACGCCTTATGCGGACTATTTCGAGGTGCTTCCTTATGGTCGAGGCGATCGCCCGCATGTCGCGGAATTCGTGAGCACAACACAGACGAGAATGCTCAACCCGAGCCCGCTGGATATAGCCTGAAAGGCGGCCGTCTGCAGGGCATGTCCCCGAAAATCCCGCGGGCTAACACAGACGGACGCTTTTTTCTGATGCGTTCGCCTAATCCTACTTTTACGCCATGGCGCGGTCCTATTCGTCCGAAACGTCCTTGCATGCAGACAATAAGCCGACACAGAATCCCTCACAATCGAGGATGACGCGCACGGGAATCCGCCGCTTGTGAGACGGACAGATCCTCTGCTTGGACGGGTAGCTGGCTACCGGGGCAGGGCCGAACTGCTTCGCGCACCGCAGATCGAGTTCTACGCGCCGCGGTGGACCCACGTCGAACAGCTCGAGGGGCGGACGTACGAAGGCCCTTGGGATCGCACTCACGTCACGCGCTTCCAGGAGGCAGCCGACTGATCGCCGAGCGGCGAGGGCGGGAAGCAGACGCGTTTCGAATACGAGGACTTATCCATCCTGAGCTCGCCTGGCCTCAGCTCTCTCCTGCCCAGGCTCTTTCTCATCAGCCCAGCGGGGCGACGTCGCCGCGCCCGCATCGCCGAGCGGGACGAAGACTTCTCGCAATACTTGGAGACGATCTTGGAGTACTCGACTTTTCCACGTGGATTCCCGTGGTCAAGAGCGTTGCCAAACGGAGTACCTGAGTTTCTCCGACGAGGTACTCGTCTTTCACCAGACCTCTAGTAGGCCCGCATCCTCGAGACCTACCTTTTTCGGCATGACCAGAAGCAGCGGGGGCCTGGCGATCGAGCTCGTCATCCCGGTTTACAACGAAGAGGCGAGCCTCGAGGCGAGCGTCAGAGATGTCGTCGCATATCTGGACGACGCCTTCCAGGTTCCCTGGCGGGTCACCATTGCCGACAACGCAAGTACCGATGGGACTCGGGAGATCGGCGAGGAGCTCGCTGCGGAGCTCGAGCGGGTCAGCTACCGCCGTCTCGAGACGAAGGGCCGCGGCTACGCGCTCCGGACGACGTGGTCGGAGTCCGAGGCCGAAGTGCTGGCCTACCTCGACGTCGACCTCTCGACGGATCTTGCAGCGCTGCCGCCGTTGCTCGCGCCTCTTCTCTCGGGCCACTCTGACCTGTCGATCGGCACTCGGCTCCGGCGAGACTCCCGAGTTGTTCGCGGCCCGAAGCGTGAATTTATCTCCCGCACGTACAACGCAATGCTCCACGGTGCGCTCGGAGTGCGCTTTTCCGATGCGCAGTGTGGTTTCAAAGCGATCCGTGCGGACGCTGCGAAGGCCCTACTCCCCCATGTCGAGGACAATGCTTGGTTCTTCGACACCGAACTTCTGGTCCTCGCGGAACGGGCCGGCCTGCGGATCCACGAGATCCCCGTGGACTGGACAGACGACCCGACTAGCAGCGTCAACATCAAGCAGACGGCCTTGGACGACATGCGCGGCATCGTGCGTGTCGTGGGGTCGCTTGCCAGGGGCAAAGTACCGCTGCCGGCCATCTATGCGGAACTCGGCCGACGCCCCCTCCTACCCAGTTTGCCGCCGTCGTTTTTCGGCCAAGTACTTCGCTTCGGAGCCGTCGGAGTTCTCTCCACGGTCGCGTTTGCCCTGCTGTATCTCCTGATTCAGCCGATGGCCGGTGCCCAGGCTGCCAACTTTGCAGCGCTTCTCATCACCGCTGTGCTCAACACGGCTGCGAACCGACGCTTTACCTTCGGAATTCGCGGGCCCGAGCATTACGGGTTGCAACAGTTCCAAGGGCTCATTGTGTTCGGCCTTGCTTGGGCTCTCACTTCGTCGTCGCTGCTGGGGCTGCACGCAGTAATAGGACAGCCAGGAGCGACCGCCGAACTGGTGACGCTTACCGCCGCCAACATCGTCGCCACTATCCTGCGATTCGCGCTCCTCAAGGCATGGGTCTTCCGCACGCGGACGACGGTGGCTAGGGGCCCAGACGACACGGTTTCAGTAGCAAGCCGAGCCTCAGCGGCATGAGCGCCGCAACCACAGCGCGCACCGGGCTGAGCCCTCGCTGGGGCGCTCGTATTATCGGGCTCGGCGAATGGGCCCGGAGCGGCCATGTACACCGCATACTTCTTGCCGCGCTCTCCGCTGCGCTCTATCTCCCAGGACTCAACCAAAATGGCTGGGCCAACGCCTACTACGCGGCCGCGGTACAAGCTGCATCGCGAAGCTGGACCTCGTTCTGGTTCGCGAGTGCAGATATGGGGAATTTCGTCTCGGTTGACAAGCCACCACTAAGCATCTGGGTAATGGCGCTCTCATGCCGAATCTTCGGATTCAACACCTGGTCAATGCTCATCCCGCAAGCCCTGATGGGCAGCTGCACTGTACTGCTCGTCTACGCTATCTGTCGATCATTCCTCCCGTCGATCTATGCCCTGTTCGGTGGCGTCGCAGTAGCCACGATGCCTGTGGCTACGCTCATGTTTCGGTACAACAACCCAGACGCCCTGCTCGTCCTCCTCATGACGGTCTGCGCGTGGGCATCGCTGCGGATCCTGCACAAACCTCGCTTTGCATGGTCTCTCACAATTGGCGCCGCTGTTGGTCTGGGCTTCATGACCAAACAGTTGCAAATCCTTCTGATCGTGCCCGCCGTAGCCCTATGTGTCCTGGGGGCAGGGGGGATCACATGGACAACGAAAGCCAGAATTGGAGCGGTCGCGGCGGGTGCAGCAATCGCAACTGGCCTAACTTGGTTTGTTGGCGTGAGCTTGGTGCCGATCGATGCGCGACCGTTCGTCGGAGGCTCAAGGACCAACAGCGTTTGGGAATTGACGCTCGGCTACAACGGCGTAGACCGACTTACTGGACAGGATGCTTCAAGCGTTTCCGGGCCGGCGACCGGGGACGATGGGCCCGCCATCGGATTCATTCGCCTCATCTACCCCAACTACGCCGGCCAGGTCTCCTGGCTGCTGCCGCTCGTGATAGTAGCCACTACATTGCTGATCGTGATTGTGCTGCGCGGAAAGGCGCACTCGTTGCCCGCGCCGGTCATGTTCTCAGTCATCTGGTGGTGGACGAGCGTACCTGTGATTGCGTATATGGGTGGGATTGTTCACCCATATTATTTGCTCGTCATCGCTCCGCCCACGGCGATTCTCGGAGCTTGGGTGCTCCATATGGGGCTTTGTCGTGACGCCCGGCCCTGGACTCGCCGTGCACTCGCGTCTGGCATCCTTGTTGTGCTTCTCCTCAACCTCATCATCGTCGGGCTATACACACACGGCTTCGAGCTGCTCCTCGGCCCAATAGTGGTCGCGGGGGCTATGGTCAGCGCTGCGCTCCTCATAGCGAAGAATCCTCCCCCGAGGATCTCTCGCATCGGGAGTGGGCTCGTCGTCTTGACACTGCTCGCAGGTCCGGCGGTCTGGTCTGTCGCCACTTCCCTGTCAGGACATATCGGCTCATCTCCGAGCGCAGGGCCGGCCAGCATAATAGGGGCGTCCGACTCGCCGACACGCCTCGGGTTCCCGTCCTCAATGACACCCGCCAATGAATCAGCGATTTTGGGAATTGAGCCAAATCCCGACCTCGCAAATGTCATCCGCTCGACGACATCCAGTCGAGGCGTGGTCACCGCCGCTGTAGGAGGACAGAACGCAGCCTTGACAGCGCTCACGACCGGGGATCCTGTGGTGCCTGTCGGAGGATTCTACGGTGCGGACCCAGTGCCAACGCTCACGGACTTCAAGCAGTTGGTCGGCGAACGAAGAATCGGCGGCCTTGTACTCGGCCCCCTTCCGAGCGGAGTGCAAGGTGGGGCCGAAAGCCAGCGAATCGTTGACTGGGTAGAACAACATTACACCCCCGCCATTTATGGATCTCTCACCTATTATTCTTTCTCGGAGATGCAATGACTGTTCAAACTTCTTGGCCCACAAGGGATCCGGGTTCCGTTGCAATCAAGTCGCGCGCCAAGACCGACTCCAAACGCATAACGGAGCCACTCGTCATCGGCGGGCTAATGGCAGCGGCGCTCACGCTGTACCTATTCCGCCTGGATATCAACGGTTGGGGAAATCCATTCTATGCGGCCGCCGCACAAGCGGCCGCCCACGACTGGAAAGCGTTCTTCTTTGGCTCCCTCGATTGGGGAAACTCGATTTCAATCGATAAGCCGCCGCTTGCTGTGTGGCCTTCAGCGATCGCGATCCGCATCTTCGGCATGTCATCGTGGAGCATCCTCGCCCCACACGCAGTCCTTGGCGCGGCTACTGTGGTTGTACTCTATTTAGCCTTGCGACAGGAGTTTCCTCGCTGGACTGCGCTCACCGCAACGACGTTCTATATGACCACCCCGGTCGTCTTCCTGATGTCAAGGTTCAACAATCCCGAGGCCACAACTGGATTCCTGGTGGCCCTAGGGTTGTATTTCGCAGTCCGCGCAAGGAAAAGCACCCGCTGGGCACCTTACCTACTATGTGGCATATTCTTCGGCCTCGGCTTCATGGCCAAGCAACTCCAAGCTTGGATCGCTGTGCCCGCGGTCGCGCTCGGTCTTCTGGTCTTTGGAGTCGGAAGCATAGCCACCCGGTGGCGCCGTGTGCTCGGAGCGGGCGCGTGCATGCTGGCGACCGGATTGGCATGGGTCCTCATCGTGGATGCGGTTCCAGCAGGGAGTCGCCCTTATGTCGGCGGGTCCCTCGGCAATAGTGCCCTCGAGTTGACGTGGGACTACAACGGCCTGGCTCGCTTCATACAAATCGACGCCCCTGGGTTGGCCTATGACGGGGGACCCGGCCGTCTGTTCAACGCGAACCTCTCAGTCGCCGCGGGATGGCTAGTCCTACCCGCCCTCATGGCTGCCCTACTCGTGCTCGTCTACGCCCGGCGAGAGTGGAACCGGGGACAGCAGTTCCTAGGCGTCACGTGCGCGGTCGCATTCCTCGTCGTTGCCGCGATCCTGTCGTTTATGGGCACCATGCTCCATTCGTATTACACCCACTCCCTGGCTCCCTGGGCAGCCCTAACCGTTGCTGTTGCGCTGCACCGATTGAGGCAATCTGCCGAGCGATGGGCACAAAGGCTTTTGGCAGTAGTAGTAATCGGAGCAGGCGTCTACGGCCAAGTTCGCATCATCGGCTATGGCGTCCAGTGGCCGGATTGGGTTCCATGGGCTCTCGGAGGATTGGGCGTCGCCGCTGCAGCGGCGCACTTCCTCGCGACGCCCTCGAGACGAACAGTGCAGTCGGTCGCTGCCATACTCACTGTCGTCGCGCTCGGCACTGCTCCAGCAGCAAGCAACATGTTTACAGCATCCCAGCCACAGGAGGGCACCAATCCGGCATCAGGATCGAAGAGCCGGGATCCCATGGCCCTCAAGAACGTTCTCGACGCCGTCCACGCGTCACCTGACCTGTCATGGGAGAAAGAAGTCGACTTCGGTGCTCCGCCGGACCCCCGACTCATAAGTCTGATGCGGGAAGCGTCAAGCACGTCTACCTGGACCCTAGCCACCTACAGCGCACAGAACGTAGCGCAATACCAACTAGCGTCCGATACACCTGTCATGGCGATCGGCGGCTGGCTCGGCTCCGATCCCTCTCCGACATTGGCGCAATTTAAAGCACTAGTCCGAAGCGGCCGCGTGGCCTACTTCGCCGACTTCGCCATAATCCGTGACCGACCAGAGCAGCTGAGTCCTGAGGCCCGGTCGATTGAAGAATGGGTCCGGTCAGCCTTCCCCTCAGTGATGAACGGAGAACCAACCGTATACGACCTTAGGCGGCCATTACCGTAAGGACGCCGAGGGCCCGCCCGGTGAAAACCGGACGGGCCCTCTGGGGGAAGGTCTGAAATCAGCGCTTCGAGTACTGCGGCGCGCGGCGGGCCTTCTTGAGACCGGCCTTCTTACGCTCAACCACGCGGGCGTCACGAGTCAGGAAGCCGGCCTTCTTCAGGGCCGGACGATTGTTCTCAACGTCGATTCCGTTGAGGGCGCGCGACACACCAAGGCGCACCGCGCCGGCCTGGCCGGACGGCCCACCGCCGTGGATCCGGACGATCACGTCGTAAGCGCCCTCGAGGTCGAGAAGCTTGAACGGATCGTTAACTTCCTGCTGGTGGAGCTTGTTCGGGAAGTAGTTCTCGAGCGAGCGGCCGTTTATCGTCCACTGGCCCGACCCGGGAACAACGCGGACGCGGGCGACGGCAGCCTTGCGGCGGCCGACGGCCGCACCGGACACCGTGAGGGCCGGGCGCTCGCGCTTAGCCGTCTCAGTGGCGGCAGGCGCGCTCTCCGAGGTGTAGCTGGTCAGGTTGTCCTCGGCCTCAGCAGCCGTATTGAGCTCGTCGTTCTGAGCCACAGTTTTCTCCTTGGTGAATTCTTGGGTCGTGGCCAGGACTACTGGGCAACCTGGTTGATCTCAAAGGTCTTCGGCTGCTGCGCCTGGTGCGGGTGGTTCGGGCCCGCGTAGACCTTGA
>NZ_JBQCGQ010000024.1:0-3276 GCF_051955515.1 Sinomonas sp. | reverse complement strand
CCGCCCTCATCCTCCTCGTGCGGTGACCCCGCCCCCCGAGGACCCCGCGGCCCGCGACCCGGGCCTGCAGCCCGAGCGCACCTCCCTGGCCTGGCGGCGGACCTTCCTGGCCCTCATCGTCTCCGACTTCCTCATCTGGCGGGCCTGGACCAGCTCCCTCACCCACCACGCCGGCCGCCTACACAGCGGACTGGGGTGAGGCCGTTGCTGAGGGCGGCCGCGGTGTTGCGGAGCCGGATGTCGTCCTCCTGAAGATCGGCGGCGTTCGGCGTGGCCCACGTCGGCGTAACTTCGTCCTAGCTCTGCCACCGTGGCTCCGCTGAGTTGCCGGTGAAGGCGCCTTTGTCTCCCCAGAACAACCAGGATGAATCCCTTGTGGGGGTTTGGCTGTCCTTATGCACTTGGGGACGAGGAGATGGCGGTGCCGATTTCGCGGGCGATGGCGATCGCACGTGGATCTCCGCCTCCTGGCCAAGGTCCCTGCGAAATCGTATAGGCGAAGGCGATGCCGGTGTCGGGGTCGACGCAGGCTACCGCACCCATCGCGCCGTCGTGCCCGAAGCTGCGCGGCCCTCCCCATGCCAGCTTCTCGCTCGGCTTCTGGAAGACGATCGAGTGCGCGCGATCTGGCTGGCCGAGCACCTCGTCGTAGCCGCGTACCTGCTGCTGCCCGATGGCGGCAACGGTGTCGGCGCTCAGTAGCGGAGCAGAGCCCTCGCGCCCGGTGACCGCGCTCGCAAGCAAGGATGCGATCCCCCGCGCGGATCCGACCGCCGACCCCGCCGGGTGACCGAACCGGTAAGAGCGTGGATCGTTGGCCAGATCCAGATCTCCCCCTGGCCGGGTGCCAGAAACCCAGGACCGCATCGCGTTCTGCGCGGGAAGGGGGTACTTGGCCAACGGCGGCACCATGCGCTTGACAGGCTCGAGACGGCTCTCCATGCCCGACGGCAGGCCCAGATAGAAGTCAGCCCCGAGGGGGTCCCGGATTTCTCGCTCGTAGAATTCGTGGAGGGTTTCTCCCGTGCTCCGGAAGACGAGTTCCATCGCCAGATTGCCGATCGTGATCGCGTGATAGCCGAAAGCAGAGCCGGGACGCCAAACCGGAACCGAGGCCGCAAGCCGCTCCGCGGCGCTATGGTGGTCGAGGATCTCCTCCCAGCTGAGTTTCGGCCACGCGTCCGGCAGCCCCGCCTGATGAGAGAGAAGTTGGCGGACAGTTACGCCCTGCTTCCCGCCTTGCGCGAATTCCGGCCAATATTCCGCGACAGGTGCGTCAAGATCCAATGCCTGCCGCTCCACGAGGAGCCCCACACTGATGCCGATGATGTTCTTCGAGACCGAATAGGGCACCATAAGCGATTCCCCGTCGAGATCTGGCCCTCCCCAGACGTCCAGAATCAATTGGCCACCGGAGAAGGCGGCCATTTGGAACGAAAGGCCCGGATCGACTTCAAGGTAGCCTGTGAGGCGGTCCGTGATGAATTCGAGTTCATCCTCCGCCACCCCCTTCAGGCTCCCGCCCAGGTTCGACAGTGTCAATGTGTTCTCCTTCGATAGGGTCTTGGCGCCATCGCATACATGAGAGCCCATGTACTCCGCAGCGGCGACAATGGGCGGCGGGGTTTACTGGCCTCGGCATCGGGCTCTAGGCGACAGCGAAGCTGGATGAAAATTGCTCCACTAGGGGATCCTGAAGTTCCTCCATTGCTGCAATTCGCTGACGCTCCGGTTGCAGTACCAGAGTGGAACAACGGCTTCCTGCCGATCCCAGGTGCTAGATCCAGCGGCAGACGTTGGGGATCTCGGCGAGGGGGCCGCCGTCGTGCGTCGCGGCGAGGAGAGCGTTCGGCTCCTCGCCTCGGCCGAGCGCCCAGCGGACGACGGCGGGCAGGGACCCCTCGATGACCGTGGCCTTCGTGCCGGGGTCACCCAGCATGAGCCCCCCATCCGCGCCGCCGCTGACGCGGAGCGCGAGCCCTTCGGTGTCGCCGCGCTTCTCCCACGCGCCCCAGACGTCGGCCAGTAGCCGCCGCAGGACCTCGGCGGGGACGTCGGCGAACCGCGCGCCGTTGTCGAGGTCGGTGGCGTGGACCCACACCTCGCGGGTGCGCATCCACACGGTCTCGGAAACCGGCACGAGCCGTCCCTGCGCCGTGCGGACCTCGAAGTCCCACCGGTCCGCGGGCAGATCGCGCCACTCGACGGAGAGGTGGATCGCCGAGTGGTCGAAGAGGTTCTGCAGCGCGACCGGGGGCAGCGTCGCGCCGAACTCGATCTCCCGGTTCCGGGCCTCCGGCGAGGAATACATTGGCGTCTCGACACCGGTCGAGGCCCACTCCACGAGCCGCGCCACCGCCCGGGCGTTATAGCCCACGTGCGCTATGACATGCCGGCGGGACCAGCCGGGAAGCAGCGAGGGAGCGTCGAGATCGCTGGAGGCGAGCTCGCTGTGCTTGCGGGCGAAGAACGCGGTGCCGCGCCGGGCCGTCAGCAGCCCCGCGCGGACTTCCGCGTCCTCGACAAGATCGTGGCGCGCAGCCACCTCAGGCTCCGTTCTTGCTGGGCAAGCCAGCAAGCTCGACGCCCGCGGGCGGAACCTCGGGCAGCTCAGTCTGCGCGCGAGTCCTGTTCCGCAGCTCGCCGATGCCCTCGATCGCGACCGTCACCGTCTGGCCATCCGTGAGGTACACCTCGGGACGGCGGGCGTGGCCCACGCCACCGGTCGTGCCGGTCAGGATGAGGTCGCCCGGGTTGAGCGTGATCATCTCCGAGATGTACGAGACGAGGAACTCGGGACCGTGCACCAGGTCGCCAATCGAGCCGCGCTGGCGCTCCTCCCCGTCCACGGTCGTGGTGATGGCGGCGTCCCGGTCGAGCTCGTCGGGAGTGACCATGACCGGGCCGACCGGCGTGGACTTCTCCCAGACCTTCCCCTGGAGCCCCTCCTTGGTGCGGAACTGGTACGAGCGCATCGAGATGTCGTTGGCCGCCGTGTAGCCGGCGATGTAGTCTCCCGCCACGTCCTCGCCGACACGGCGGGCGCGCTTTCCGACGACGACCACGAGCTCCGCCTCCCAGTCGATCGCCTGGTCCGCAACCGGCAGCTCGACGTCGTCGAACGGGCCCGTCAGCGTGTCGGCGAACTTCGCGAACAGCGTCGGGTACTCCGGAAGCTCGCGGCCCATCTCCTTGATGTGCGAGGCGTAGTTCAGGCCGACGCAGAAGACCTTCGACGGCGAGGGGACCACCGGCGCGAGGTCCGCGCCCTCCACG
>NZ_JBQCGQ010000023.1:0-9255 GCF_051955515.1 Sinomonas sp. | reverse complement strand
GGGCGCCCCCCCCCGAGTCCGCGGGGGGGCCGCACCGTGGGGCCGCCGTTGGGTGGCGGCCGGCGCCCGCCCCGCGGCCGGCTGGGGGAGCCGGCCGCGCTGGCCAACCGCTCTTGGGTGGAGAGGGTCATTGGTCCAAGGCCTTCGTTACTTGTTCTGTGCCTTTGCCGCGTCCGCCGCCTGTTGGAGCGTTGCCGCCGCTGCCTGCGGGGTGGCGCTGCCGCTGGCGACTGACTGCGCCGCCGCGAGGAAGGCGTTCTCAATGTCGGAGTTGAGAAGGGCGAAGCGATGTTCGTTCACCGAGGACGCGTTCTTCAGGTAGTCATTGACCGGGCCGCTCTGCTGGGCGGGATCGACGAACTTGATGGTGGTGAAGTCGGGTGAGACACCCTTCAGAACCGAGGTGGTGTCGAGACGGTCGGCGACCACCTGCTGGCCCTTGGCATTCGCGGCCATCCACTTCACGAACGTCTCCGCGGCCGCCCTGTTCTTCGATTTGCTGGCGACGGCGAGGCCGTAGTCGGCGTCGCCGAACATCTCGGACGTGTTGCCCTTGCCGGCGACGTCAGGGAACTGCATCGGCAGGATGGGGAAGGGCTTCGCCCCCGCGACACCCGCAGATCCAAGAGCCTGGGTCATGGCGTTCTGGGTCGCGTACTGCGTGTACCAGCTGCCCATCATCACCATCGCGTACTTCCCGGTGAGGAAGGCGTTGTTGACGTCGGGGTACTGCTGGGCGCCGAGCGCGCCCTTCTGCATGATGCCGCTGCTGAAGAGATCCTTCCAGATCGTCAGCGTCTGGGCGATCTGGGGAGAATCCCACTTCGCGTCACCCTTGGAGGCCTTCGTCCAGTAGCCCGGCTCGACCGAGTTCGAGATGGCCTGCAGGGTGTCCTGATCGAAGCCCTCCTGCGCGGCGCCCTGAGCGAAGCAGCCGACTCCGTTGCTCTCGAAGGTCTGGCAGACCTTCTTCCATTCGTCCAGAGTCTTCGGCGGCTGCAGGTTGTACTTCTTGAACAGATCGGTGTTGTACCAGAGCGAGCCGGCATAGGTCGAGCCGACCGGCATGGCGGTGAGCTTGTCGTTGGAGCTGAGGCCGTCGACCGCGATGCTGGAGATCTTGGACTTCCAGTCGCTGCCCAGAGCGCCCTGAGCGGCCGAGCTGAGGTCCTCGGCGTAGGAGCCGAACTGCTGCACGTAGGCACCCGGCGATAGGTCGAACACGTCGGGTCCGTTGTCCGAGGCCAAAGCCGGGCGCATCGTGGCTTGGTAGTCCGAGATGCCAACCAGCTTGTAGTTGACCTTGATGTCCGGATACTCCTTGTTGAACGCGGCGATGAAGTCGTTCGCCTCGTTGGTGTTGGTCGGAGTCCACCCCCACCAGTTGATGGTGCCGCTTGTGGCTGAACCGGCCGAGCCCTGGTTGCTGCCGGAGCAGCCCACGATCCCAAGGCCGGCCAGGCCTGCTACCGCCAGGGCAGCGAGTGACCGGAGAGCGGTCTTCGATTGGAATGGAAATCGCATGTCAGTCCTCTTGCGTCGCGGAAACAGCGTTGTGTCCGGATGGGCGCCGAGCGGGGAGCCCGGCGTACTGGGGGCTTCAAGGCTGGAGTGAGGCCCCGTCGTCGTGAGTTGCGAGTCCAGGGGAACTGGCCTCATGGCTGGGACGAATGAGACGAATCTAACAACAGCGAAAATTTGCGTCAAGGTTTACAAAGAAGTTCGAAACTTTTCGTCCACGGGGCATGCGTCGTCCACGGCCTGTGCGAGGGGCCTGAGGCTAGACGCGAGGCGGGGCGCTGCTCTCGCGCGCCACGAGGGAGGTCGCCAGATCCACGCGGCTGAACGCGAGTTCGGGCTCATCGCGCAGCCGGAGCACGAGGTGCATGGCCTGTTCGGCCATCTCGGCAAGCGGCACTCGCACCGTCGTGAGGGGCGGTCCCGCCCAGCGCGCGATCGGAAGGTCGTCGTAGCCGACAACCGAGAGGTCATCGGGCACCCGCAGCCCGAGCGAGCGGGCAGCCTCGTACACGCCAAGCGCCTGCAGGTCGCTGGAGGCGAAGATGGCCGTGGGGGGCTCGGCCGACGAAAGGAGGTCCCGGCCCTCCGTGACGCCGTCATCCCGATGGAACGTGCCGGGGCGGATGTAGTCCCGGCGCGCGGGGATCCCGGCGGCGTCCAGCGCCGCCCGATACCCGGAGAGCCGCGCCGTGGACGCCATCATGTCTTCGGGCCCCGTGATGATCGCAATGCGCTCGTGGCCGAGCTTGATCAGATGTTGCGTCGCGAGGAAGCCCCCGTTCCAGTCGGCCGAGCCGATGGCGGGGGCATCCGTGGTGGGAGCCCCGTAGGGGTCCATCATCACGATCGGGATTCCACGGCTGCGCAGACGCGCCAGGTCCTTCTCCGGCAGGAGGGCGGCGACCAGGATGATGCCGAGCGGCTGGCGGCGCAGCACGCCGTCGATCCAGCCGCGCGAGGGAAGGTGAGACTCCTCGGCGCCGGTGACGACCATCCCGATCTCGTGCTCGCGGGCGATTCGCTCGATGCCGGAGACGGCGGCGCCGCCGAAGGGGCTGTCGATTTCGAAGCAGAGCACCTCGATCAGGGGAGCAGTGCTCTGCGCACTGAGGCGGCGGTTGTAGTTCTGCTCCTCGAGCAGGGACTCGATCCGGGCGCGCGTCTCGTCGGAGACACCGCTGCGCCCATTCAGGACCTTCGACACGGTTGCCACAGATACGTTTGCCAGCGCCGCGACTTCTGACAGAGTTGCTCGCGTAGGCCGCGCATCGTCTGCCCCGTCGTTCACCATGGCCCTCATGGTAGCGGCGCGTGAGGAACCCCGCTGGTGGGCGGTTTGGGCCGGTTGACGCTGTGAGGGGAGCTCATGACCTGACTCTTCAGATAGTTTTCGCTCGATTTAGAGAAACCTTGCAACGAAGGGTATCAACGATGACGACCGATCGAGAGTCTAATCTCGAATCTGACTTTGCGCGTTACCCCTCGCTCGAGGGCCGGGTCGCGTTCGTCAGCGGCGGGGCCACGGGCCTCGGCGCAGAGTTCGTGTCCCAGCTCGCGGCCCAAGGCACGAAGGTCGCCTTCGTGGACCTCGACGAGGAGGCCGGGACCAAACTTGCAGCGAGCATTGCAGAGCGGGGCGACCCCGAGCCGTTCTTCCACGTCGCGGACGTCCGGGACATCCCGGCATTGCAGCAAGCCATCGTCCGGGCGTCCGAGTCGCTCGGGCCCATCACCGTCCTGGTCAACAACGCCGCCAATGACACCCGGCGCAAAGTCGCCGAGATCGATCCCGACGCGTGGGACGACAGCATGGCCATCAACGTGCGGCACCACTTCTTCGCCGCCCAGACCGTGTGGCCCATGATGAAGGCTGCCGGGGGCGGGTCCATCATCAACCTCGGGTCCATCAGCGCGCATGTCGACTTCGTGGACATGCCCGTCTACATCACGGCCAAGGCCGGGATCGAAGGCCTGACACGGACTCTCGCCCGGGAGATGGGGCGGGACGGCATCAGGGTCAACTGCGTGATCCCCGGCTGGATCATGACGCCGCGCCAGCTCGAGAAGTGGGTCGGCGATGCGGAGCGCGAGAAGATCCTGTCGGAGCAGAGCCTGCCAGAGCTCCTGTACCCCGCAGACGTGGCCCGCATGATGCTGTGGCTCGCCGCGGACGATTCGCGCCTCGCGACCGGGCAGACCTGGGTCGTGGACGGGGGCTGGCTGTGAGGGCGGAACAGATCACGGCGCCCATTACCTGGCACGGCGAGGGCCCCTGCTGGGACCCCGCCGGGCAGCGCATGCTCATCGTCGACATGCTGGCGGGCGCCGTCGTCGACCTCTCCTCGCTCGAGAGCCCGCGGCGCTACGAAGTCGGCAGCCCGGTGGCCGCCGTGGTGCGCCCCCGAGTCGGCGGCGGCTTCGCTGTGGCCACCGAGCACGGGTTCGCGCTCTTCGACGAGAACTTCGCCCTGGAACGTAGCCTTCCGGAGGTGGTCGACGACGGCGGCGTCCGGCTCAACGAGGGCGGGTGCGACTCGCGCGGGCGCTTCTACTGCGGTTCGATGGCGTACGACGAGACGCCGGGTGCCGGAACCCTCTACCGGCTCGAGCCGGACGGTACGGTCTCGACGGCGCTCGAAGGTGTCACGATCTCCAACGGGCTGCAGTGGAGCCATGACGGCACCCTCGCCTACTACATCGACACGCCGACCAAGCGCGTGGATGTCTTCGACTTCGACGCTTCCGATGGGTCCTTCCACAACCGCCGCCCCCGGGTCGAGCTGGGAGGGGACGTCGCCGGTGTTCCCGACGGCATGGCGATCGACGACGACGGCGGCCTCTGGGTTGCGCTGTGGGGCGGCGGCGCAGTGCGCCGGTATGACGCGGACGGCCGGCTCACCGAGGTGGTCGAGGTGCCGGGCGTGACCCACACAAGTGCCGCCGCGTTCGGCGGCCCGGACCTCGACACGCTCTACATCACCTCGTCCCGACAGCATCTGCCTGAGGACGCCGAGCCCGAAGCCGGGGCCGTGTTCGCCGTGAAGCATGGAATCCGCGGGGCGGCGCTCCACCCCTACGCCGGCTGATCCACGCGGAGGATGAGTTCAGGGGTGAGTATCTGTACCCGAAACGCATTCTTACGTTTCGGGTACAGATACTCAGTGCGATTCTCGGGTGACCGCGGATCCACTCGAGCCGACGAGGAAGTCCAGGTCCGCTCCCGTGTCGGCGCCCTGCACGTGGTCGATGTAGAGCTTCTGCCAGCCGCGGTCGGCCTGTGCGAACCCGTCGAGGGCGCGCTGCGCCGTCCGCCGATTGGCGAGTTCGGTCTCATCGACGAGCAGTTCGAGGCGTCGGTTCGGCACGTCGAGGGAGATGAGGTCGCCGTCCTGGACCAGGGCGAGCGGGCCTCCCGCGGCGGCCTCGGGGGCGACGTGGAGCACGACCGTGCCATACGCGGTTCCCGACATGCGGCCGTCGCAGATGCGGACCACGTCGCGCACCCCTTGCTTCAGCAGCTTCTGGGGTAGCGGCATGTTCGCGACCTCGGGCATGCCGGGATAGCCCTTCGGGCCGCAGCCGCGGAGAACGAGCACCGAATCCGCGTCGACGTCGAGGTCGGGATCGTCCAGACGCTCGTGGGCGTCCTCGATCGAGTCGAAGACGACGGCGCGGCCCGTGTGCACGAGCAGCTCCGGCGAGGCCGCTGCGGGTTTGATGATCGCCCCGCGGGGGGCGAGGGTTCCCCGCAGAACTGCAATGCCGGCGTCGTCCTGCAGAGGGTCGGTGCGCAGGGAGATCACGTCGCGGTCCCACACGCCGTGACCGCCGAGGTACTCGGTGAGGGGTTTCCCCGTGACGGTCTGGGCGAGCGGATCGAGCAGGTCGGCGAGCTGGTCCAGGACGGCGAGGAAGCCGCCGGCTCGGAAGAGGTCCTCCATGAGGTAGCGGCCCGCGGGCTGGAGGTTGACGAGCAGGGGAACCTTCCCGCCGATGCGGTCGAAATCCTCGAGGGTGAGGTCGATTTCCAGCCGGCCGGCGATCGCGAGGAGGTGCACCACCGCGTTCGTCGAGCCGCCGATCGCGGCGAGCGCGACGATGGCGTTGTGGAACGACTCCTTCGTGATCACTTGGGAGATGCGACGGTCCTCGGTCGCGAGCTCCACCGCGAGCCGACCGGATGTGTGGGCCCCCTCGAGCAGTCGGCTGTCCGCAGCGGGCGTGCCGGCGATGCCGGGGATCGTCATTCCGAGCGCCTCGGCGAGGAGGCCCATGGTCGAGGCCGTGCCCATCGTGTTGCAGTGGCCCTTGCTGCGGATCATCTTCTTGTCGCTGGCCTCGAACTCGGCCGCGGGCAGCGTGCCCGCCCGGACTTCCTCGGAGAGCTGCCACACCCCGGTGCCGCAGCCCATCCGCTCGCCGCGGAAGTAGCCGTTCAGCATGGGTCCTCCGGGGAGGACGACGGCGGGCAGGTCCACTGACGCCGCCCCCATGAGGAGAGCGGGGATCGTCTTGTCGCACCCGCCGAGGAGCACGACGGCGTCGATCGGGTTTGCGCGCAGCATCTCCTCGATGGCCATGGCGGCCATGTTGCGCCACAGCATCGCGGTGGGCTTGACGACCGTCTCGCCGAGCGAGACCACGGGCAGGTTGACGGGCACGCCGCCCGCCTCCCACACGCCTTGCTTGACGTAGTCGGCAACTTCGTTGAAGTGCATGTTGCACGGCGTCAGATCGCTCGCGGTGTTCGCGATCGCAATCTGCGGCCTACCGTCGAACGCGTGATCGGGCACACCGCGGCGCATCCATGCGCGGTGGATGAAGGGGTCGCGGCCCTCGCCGCCGTACCAGCCCTGTGAGCGGACCATGTTGTCATTTCTCCTTCTGGGCTAGGGCTGCACTATCGTTCGATCTGCCCTAGGGCACGAGGATTCCGCGCCCGACGGCGCCCGCTGTCAGCCGCCGGTACGCTTCGCCGAATTCGGCGAGCGGAAGCCGATCGCCCACGAGCTTGTCGAGCGGGAGCTTGCCGGCGAGATAGAGCGCGAAGATGCGCGGCATGTCGAGCGGCGGATTGCTCGACCCGTAGAGCGAGCCGACAATGCGCTTCTGCCGCTGCACGAGCTGATTCAGGGGAACCGGGAACTCGGCGCCCGCGGCTCCGAGGCCGACGGCGACGAGTGTTCCGCCAGGTGCGACGCAGGCGAGCGCCTGCGCAAGCGTCTGGTCCCGCCCGATCGCCTCGATCGCCCACGGCACCCCTGCGCCGCCGGTGATTTCGAGGACGCGCTCGACGACGTTGTCCTCCCGGGCGTTGACCGTGTGGGTCGCGCCGAGTTCGCGGGCGAGGTCGAGTTTGGCCTCGTCGACGTCGACGACGATGACCGGGTGCGCTCCGACGAGCGCCGCGCCCATCACGCTCGAGAGGCCGACACCTCCCGCACCGAGGACGAGGAGCGGCCGGCCGGCCGCCTCCCGCACCTCGTGGAACACGGCGCCCACACCGGTGATGACGGCGCACGCCGAGATCGCGGCGATCTCCGGCGGGACGCCGTCGGGCACTGCGACAGCAGCGTTCTCGTTCACCACCACTCGCTCCGCGAAGCAGGAGACGCCCATCAAATGGTGCAGCGCACCGCCGTCGCCCAGTGAAAGCCGCGAGGTGCCGTCGGGAAGGCCGCCCGCCGCCGCCTGCACCCCGCCCAGCTCGCAGAGCACGGGATTGCCGGAGACGCACGCGTCGCAACGGCCGCAGCGGGGTCGCCAGAGAAGGGCTACCCGGTCGCCGACGCGGATGCGGCCGGATGTTCCCGGCCCGACCTCCTCGACGATCCCCGCGCCCTCGTGTCCCAGCACGAGCGGCAGACGGGCGGTCAGGTCGCCGGTCATGTAGTGGTAGTCGCTGTGGCACACGCCCGCGGCTTCGATGCGAACGAGCAGCTCGCCGGTGCGCGGCGCGGAAAGCTCGACGTCCTCGAGCTGGGGCGGCTCGCCGGGGGAGCGAAGGACGACGGCGCGCACGGCCTAGGCCTGCTCGGCCGGGGCCGCGGGGACGGCCTGGGCGTCCTGGCCGGCGACGAGCTGGTCGCGGAGGCTCTCGCGCACCACGCACTGCTCGAAGGAGAACGAATCGGCGAGGGCGTCGAGTTCCTCGTCGGTGAGTCCCCGGAACAGCTCGGCGTAGTCGTCGGCGAGCGGCTGGGCGAACAGGATGTTGTTCAGCACCGTTGCGACGGTGTCGAAACGGCCCCACGGGTACGGGGTCCAGTTCGGGAACTCGCGCTCCATGAGATCCTGCACGGCCTGGCTGACCTCGTGCACGCCCTCGCCGCCGAGCCGGTCGCTGCCCCACTGGTCGGCCGCGAGCCGGTTCTTCTTCGCGACGAACTCGTCGAAGCGCTGGCGGTAGGGGGACTGCTCCGAGACGTTCACGAGGCCTTGGCGGCCGAGGTCCTTGTACATCCAGCTGGTCCAGCTGACCTCGAACTCGCGGTACAGCTCGAGCTGGTCGGCGAGGATCTGCCGGCGCATCGCGTCGACGGGCTCGACGCCTGTGTAGATCGGCGCGAACTCGCCCACCATGATCGGCGTTCCCGTCTGGCGCGCGTACTCGGAGCGCTGGAGGAACTTGTTGCGGGCGTACTCCCTGTCGATGTACGTGCCGTCCGTGTAGCCCGGGTAGTCGCCCCCGCGCCCGAGTCCGGAGGCCACGTAGTCGTGCAGACTGTAGACGGTATTGGGCCACGGCTCGGCGTCGAACATGTCGAACTCGGTCGAGTACGTGTTGCCGTCGAGGAAGATCGTGTGGTTGGGGTCGATCGCGCGCACGGCCTCGAACAGCCGGCGGTAGAGCGGGCCGACCACGGCACGTGTCTCGTCCGCGGGCTCGTTCATGAGGTTGTAGCCGGCCACCCAAGTGTTGTTCTTGTAGTGGTCCGCGATCGCCTTCCAGATGTTCTCCACTCGGTCCTGGAAGTGGGGGTGCCTCCACAGGTGCGGCTCGTGCGTCGAGTTGTCCGAGTGCCAGTGATGGTTCTGGCTGCCGGGCAGGGCATGCAGGTCGATGATCGAGTAGACGCCGTGCCGTCCCGAGGCCTCGATGGTGCGGTCAAGATGGTCGAAGGCCGTCGGGAGGATGTGGAACGGGTTCTCGTCCGACTCGAAGTGGTGGTAGTTGACGGGGATGCGGATGATCGTCATCCCGAGGGAGCCGAGGAACGCGGCGTCAGCCTCGCCATAGAACGCGGTGAGCAGCCGGTCGAAGAAGCGCTCTGCACGGTCGGCGCCGATTACGTCCGCAACCTTTTCGCGCATGAGCGTCTCATTCGCGGCGTAGCCGGTGATGAAGTTCTCCATGTTGAGCCATCCGCCGACGCAGACCCCGGTGAAGCGGATCGGCTTTCCCCATCCGTCGAAGAACTGGGAACCCTCGGTGCGCACGAATCCCGGCGGGCGTTCGTCAATTGTCATGCCTCTGACCTCACTGTCGGCGAAAAGTTTCTTTTGAATTACGACTACTTTCGTTGAACGACAGGCTAGGAAACGCCTTAAGTTCCTGTCAAGCGTTGACCGGCCTCGCCCATCGCCATATAGTTCAGGACACTTACTAATTCTTCTTCTGCTTGGAGACTAGCCCGGTGAGGTGCGTGCGATGACCCTGATTCCTGCCCGTGAGGACAAGTTCACCTTCGGCCTGTGGACGGTGGGGTGGACGGGGAATGACCCGTTCGGCGT
>NZ_JBQCGQ010000022.1:0-15306 GCF_051955515.1 Sinomonas sp. | reverse complement strand
GATCTGGGCGCAAACGTAGGTCTTCGCCGAAAACTTCGGCCGTCGCGCCCCGCTTGCGCCTACAGTTTTGGTGGGTGGGGACCGTGAAAAGGTGACGGCGCAAAGCAAAACCGAAGCGCCTGCGTGACGCCCGTCACCCCTTCCCGCTAGGATGAGCCCAGTTAGTCGCCATTAACTGAAGGAGCCTCATGCAACTCGCTGGTGCGACAGCGCTCGTCACGGGCGGGGCCTCCGGTCTGGGCGCCGCGACGGTGCGACGACTGCACGAGGGCGGTGCCGCCGTCGTCATCGTCGACCTGCCGGGAAGCCACGGCGCGGAGTACGCCGAGGAGCTCGCCGCGAACGGCGCCCCCGCCGCGTTCGCCGCCGCTGACGTGACCGACGAGGATCAGGTGGCGGCCGCCGTCGACCGCGCCGTGGGAAGCGAGCATTCGCTGCCGCCGCTGCGCGTCGTGGTCAATTGCGCGGGCATCGCGACGCCGGGCAAGGTGCTCGGGCGCGACGGCGTGCTCCCGCTTGAGCAGTTCGAACGCGTTGTGCGCGTGAACCTGTTCGGGACGTTCAACGTGGTGCGCCTCGCGGCCGCGGCGATGGCGCAGACCGATCCGGTGAGCACCGAGCTGGGCGGACCGGAGCGGGGGGTGATCGTGAACACGGCGTCGGTTGCCGCGTTCGACGGCCAGATCGGCCAGCCGGCGTACTCCGCGTCCAAAGGCGCAGTGCATGCCATGACCCTCCCCCTCGCCCGGGAACTGGCACGATCGCTCATCCGCGTGGTCACCATTGCGCCCGGGATCTTCGAGACTCCGATGATGGCGGGTCTTTCGCAGGAGGCACAGGAGTCGCTCGGGAAGCAGGTGCCGCACCCGGCTCGGCTCGGGCGGCCGGCCGAGTACGCGAACCTCGTTGCCCACATCGTGGACAACGCCATGCTCAACGGTGAGACGATCCGGCTCGACGGAGCGATCAGGATGGCCCCGCGATGACCCTCCCCGACGCTGACTACTACGACGTCCAAGCGCTCCTCGACCGCCGCGAGCGTGCGAAGCTCGCCGAGCTCCGCAACTTCCTCGCCGCCGAGGTCGCGCCGCACGCGCAGGGCTGGTGGGACCGGGAGGAGTTCCCGTTCGAGCTACTTCCCAAGCTCGGCTCGCTCGGCCTGTCCACGCCCCACCGCGCTCAGCCCGACCGGCCCGCCTACTCGCGGCTCTTCCATGGCCTCGTCATCGCCGAGCTCACGCGCGCCGACACGTCGATCGCCACGTTCTTCATGGTCCACCACGACCTGTTCGTCGAGGGGCTTCAGGCCTTCGGCACCCCAGAGCAGCGCGAGCGGTACCTCGCCGATGCCATGGCCCTCCGCACCACGGGGGCCTTCGCGCTGACGGAGCCGGAGCATGGGTCCGACGTCGCCCGGGGCCTCTCGCTGCGCGCTCGCCGCGAGGGGCAGGACTGGGTGCTCGACGGCGTCAAGCGGTGGATCGGCAACGGCACCTTCGCCGATCACCTGCTCGTGTGGGCGCGCGTTGCCGGCGGCCCGGACGACGGTCAGCTCCGCTGCTTCATCGTCGCTGGGGACTCGCCGGGGCTCACGCGGAGCAAGATCGAGCACAAGATCGCGCTGCGGACCGTCCAGAATGCGGACCTGGCGTTCGACGGCGTTCGCGTCACCGAGGCTGATCGCTTCCCCGGCGTCGCGTCGTTCGACGACGCGCGGACCCTCCTGCTCAGCTCGCGCCTCCTCGTGGCGTGGCAGGCGGTGGGGCAGCAGCTCGCGGCGTTCGACGTCGCCCGGAAGTACGCCGTCGGGCGGGAGCAGTTCGGGAGGCCGCTCGCCTCGTTCCAGCTCGTGCAGGGTCAGCTCACGCAGATGCTGGGCAACGCGACGGCGTCGATGGCCATGCTCGCCCAGCTCGCGCGGCTCCAGGACACAGAAGAGGCGACGATGCCGCGCGTTGCCCTCGCGAAGGCCTGGGCGACGGCGCGGATGCGCGAGACTGTGGCCCTTGGCCGGGCGATCCTCGGTGGGAACGGGATCGTCTCCGACTATCGGATGGCCAAGATCTTCGCCGACGCCGAGGCCGTCTACACGTATGAGGGGACGTTCGAGGTCAACACCCTCATCGCGGGTCGAGACGCGACGGGCCTCTCGGCCTTCACCTAACCCCCCATCTCCGTTTCGGGTACGGCTACTGCCCTCCTCAGCCAATTCGGGTACGGCTACTCACCTGGCCTCGTACCCGTGGTGAAGGAGAGGCGACTTATCTGTACCCGAAACGGTTAGGGTTCGGGGTTCGGCATCTTCTCCCCGGCCTCGACGGGGAGGTCCAGGGAGTTGTCCCTGACGGGCATAGGGCACGTGCCGTACGGCGTGAACGCACTCGGATAGTTGATCGCGCGGTTGAAGTCGAGGATCACGGTGCCGTCCGGGCGAGGGCGGCCTGTGGTGACTTTGCGCCAGTCGTCGGTGGTCTTGCCGTTGGTCTCGTCGTGGAACGTGATGGTCAGGTCACCGAGCCGGCCCTGCTCGGCCTGGAGCCGGTATTCGTGGCCGTTGCGGTGGAACACGACCTCGCCGGCGGAGAGATGGATGCCGTCCACGAGCGGGTTCGCGGTGGAGATGGGGACCTCGCGCGGCGCGGAATACGGCTCCCACACGGCCTCGATGACCCACTCGGGATCGAAGTCGTAAACCGGCACCCCCTGGAATTCGGTGAGGGTCGGCGATTGCGAGTCGCGCGTCCGGATGGCGTACCGGCCGCCTCGCATCACCAGTTCCACAAGGATCGTCCCGTACCGCACCCAATCGAGGGATTCCTCGTTGGCGAGGTGGGCGCTGAAGGTCCCGTCGACGGGGTCGCCCTCCTCGTCGAACACGAGGCCCTCGTCGGCGCGGGCGGTCAGCACCGCCGTTTCGAGCCCCACGGACTCGGACGTGGACCAGAGTCCCGGCACGAACTCGACGGGGGACGGCTCGGGGTCGAGCCATTGGAGCGAGGTCAGGGTGAGCCACCCATGCTCCTCGGCGAGCGCCTTGTTGCGGTTCTCGCGGAAGCGCTGCCAGCGGGCGAGCTGCTCGGCGTCGGTGCCGGCGTTCTGCACAGTGGTGTCCGTCATGCACCCACCTTGGCCCTGCCGAAGGATTCCGGCAAGGCTTTGCGCGGGTCAGGCGCGGCCGGCCTCGAGCACGGCCGCGACGCCGAAGGCTCCGAGCACGGTCCCCGTCACACGGTCGATCCACTTGCGGAACGCCGGCCCCTCGAGCCACTTGCGGAAGAAGTGGGCCGCGGCGACGATCGCGATGAACCAGATGATCGCCTCGATGTTGCTCACCACGGTCAGCATGAGCCCCATCCACACGGGCGGGACGCCCGGGACGAGGAACTGGGGGATGACGGCGATGCAGAACATCCCGTACTTGGGATTGAGCAGGTTCGAGACGAGGCCCTTGGCCCAGGTTCGCCCGAGGGGCTCGTACGCGAGGTGAGCGAGTCCCAAAGGTGCCTCGCCGCCGTCGTTCGTTGTGCCCCGGTTCTTCACAAACGACGCACGCCACAGGGTCACTCCGAGCCACGCCATGTAGGCGGCCCCGGCGTAGCGGAGCACGTCGTAGGCGACCGTGGACACGGTCAGCAGCGCCGAGACGCCGGTCGCCGCGGCAGCGCCCCACACGAACGCCCCGGAGATCATGCCCAGCGCGGCAATGTAGGCGTGCCGCCGGCCCTGGCTGAGGGTGTAGCGGAGCACGAGGGCCGTGTCCGTCCCGGGGATCACCGTGATGAGCGCCGCGAGCGCGGCAAAACCGAGCAGGGAGTCTTGGAGCGTCACCCCTCAAGGATAGGTCGCGCCTAGAGTGGCCTTCATGCCCAGCTACCGCGCCGTTCTGCAGATCACAGGCCTCCGGCCAGGCAACCCGCCCGAGCGCGTGATGGAGGCCGCAGCCGAGGCTCTGGGCTCCCGGCACCTGGTCGAGGCGACCCAGCTCAACGTGGTGCGCGGCGTCCCCGAGATCACCCTGCGCTTCCTTGTGGAGGCAGCGAACGACGACGACGAACTCGCCGCCGCGCGCGAGTCGGCCTTCGCGATGCACGACGCCGTAGAGGACGTTGCGAGGACAGGCCGCCTCAGGCTGTTGCGCCAGCGGCGCGGTAAGTGGGTGCCCGTCGGCTGAGCGGCTCTAGCTACCGGTCACGAAGCGGCCACGAAGACGTCCGCCATGTCCGGCGTGCGGAGGACAAACTCAACCAGCTCGACGGTTTCGGTGTCCGCGCCACGCACGGCGTCCACCGCGGTGCGCGCGACCACGCGGGGATCCCACCCGTAGATGCCCGCGGAGATGGCAGGGAAGGCCACGGACGTCGCGCCGAGGCTGTCGGCGAGGGCGAGGCTCTCCTCGAAGGCGGAGTGCAGGAGGCCCGGGTCCCGCTGCCCGGCATGCCAGTTGGGGCCCACGGTGTGGATCACCCACCGGGCGGGGAGCCGGAAGGCTGGGGTTGCCACGGCGTGCCCCACGGGGAGCCCGTCGCGGTACTCTTTCTCGCGCAGCGCCTGGCACGCCGCAAGGAGCTCCGGGCCGGCGGCTCGATGGATGGCGCCGTCGACCCCGCCGCCCCCGAGGAGCGAACTGTTGGCGGCGTTGACCATCGCGTCGACTCGACGGGTGGTGATGTCACCCGTGACAATGTCGATCCTCATGCGACCAGTTTGTCCCATAACTGGATTTGCGCCAATGGCCTCTGATGGGACGAGGGCACAAGGGTAGAAAGCCTCCAGCGGTTCACCGCTGCCCGATCGGCGTGATGACGAGCTCGTCGATGCGGACGTGCGCCGGGCTGTCCAGGACGAACTGGACCGACCGGGCCACGTCCTCGGCGCTCAGCATGGTGGCGCGCTGTTCCTCGCCAGGGACATTCGGCCGCAGGGACAGGAACTCGGTGTCCACATCGCCGGGACAAAGGTGGCATGCCTTGATCCCGTTTATGCCCTCCTGGTCGTTGAGGGACGCCACCAGCATGCCGAGCGCGGCCTTGCCCGACATATAGGCGGCGCCCGCGCCGGGGGTGAAGCGCCACGCGGAGTACGAGGAGACCACCACAAGGCCACCCCGCCCGAGCGACCTCATCCCCGGGAGCACCAGGTCGATGACCCGGGCCACGGCCGTGAGGTTGGTGTCGATGATGGCCGCGAACTCGTCGAGGGACTGGTCGGCCCAGGTCCGCCGCGGGGCGTTCAGTCCCGCAGCGATGACCGCGTCGGTGACGGGGCCCCATTCGTCAACGATCCGATCGTGGGCTTCCCGCAGCGCGTCGGCGTCCCGCACGTTCACGGGAACCTCGAGCGCCTCGCCGCCCTGCTCGCGGATGGCTCGGGCCGCCGCGGCCACCGCCCCTGCTCGCCGCCCGCTGACCGCGACCTTCCATCCCGAGCGGGAAGCCGCAAGCGCCGCCGCCCGTCCCATTCCGCTTCCGCCGCCCGTGACCCACAGAATCCGTTGATTTCCCACGGACGCCACCCTAGACCGCCGGCGCTTCCTTCAACTCGAGCCGGCTGCGGAACTCGGTCTCGCGGCCGGTGAAGGGGTCGCGGAAGCGGATCGCGCGGGCGAGGAGCTGGAGGGGCTTTGCGTAGTCGTCCGGCGCCTTGTCGAGGAGGACGGGGTAGAAGGGATCGTGCATGATCCCGAGCCCCAGGCCGGCCATGTGCACGCGGAGCTGGTGGGTCTTGCCCGTGTGGGGTTCGAGCCGGAACAGCGCGCGATCGGCCGCGCCTTGGGCGAGGCTCACCCGGGTCTCCGCATTCGGCTCGCCCTCCACGACGCCCGCGAGCAGGTAGTCGCGCGACTTCACCATCCGATTGCGCACGACGACGGGCGAGGCGAACCGCTCCAGCAGCTGCCCGCCGTCGTCCGCGGCCTCCGAAGGAAGCAGCGACACACATTCGTACTCCTTCTGCACCTGCCGCCGCTCGAAGAGCACTTGGTACCTCCCGCGCGTCTCGGGGTTCGCGGCGAAGAGCAGGACGCCGGCTGTCATCCGGTCGAGGCGGTGAATCGGCACGAGGTCCGGGAGCTCGAGTTCGTTGCGGAGCCGCACGAGCGCCGACTCCTGGATGTAGGTGCCGCCGGGCTTCGTTGGGAGGAAATGCGGCTTGTCCACGACGATGAGATGGTCGTCGCGGTGGAGCACGCTGAGCTCGACGGGAAGCCGCGCCTCCGTCGGGAGCGTCCGGTAGTACCAGATGAAGGTGTGCTCATCCAGCGGGGTGCGTCGATGCAGGGGCGAGCCGTCGGCGGCGACGATCTCGCCGTCGTCGAACCTCCTGAGGATCCCCTCGGGGTCCACATGGCCCCAGCGGTGCAGCATGTAGTCGAGCGCGGTCTCCCACGGCCCCTCGGCGGGGAGGCGCAGGCGTGTGGCGTTGACGCCGTCGCGCACGGGGAGGGGGGATTTCACGGCTTCAAGGATACCGGCCAGCATGCGGACGCTCCGAGCGCCCGGGCAGAACGCTGGGGTATCCTCAGGCGCTGAGTAAACCCCAGGCTCACAGTATCCGGCGTCGCGTACGAGCCCCGATCCCCTGTGGAGTGCCCGCATGCCCCCGTTCTCCTCGGTTGACCACGCAGATGTGACCTCCGGGCCCGGCCCCGCGGCCGAGCTGCGTGCCGACGTCCGCCGCGTCTCGACCCTCCTCGGCGAGTCCCTCGTCCGGCAGCACGGGCCGGAGCTCCTGCGGCTCGTCGAAGAGGTGCGGCTCCTCACGAAGGAGTCCAAGGAAGCCGCGCGCGGAGGCGCGGGCGCGCTGGGGCCGTGGAACGCGGCCGACGTCGCAGCCCAGGTCCGCGAGCTCCTCGCCTCCCTGCCGCTGGACGAGGCGACTGAGTTGGTGCGCGCCTTCGCGTTCTACTTCCACCTGTCGAATGCGGCCGAGCAGCTGCACCGGGTGCGTGAGCTCGGCGAGCGTCGGGAGGACGACGGCTGGCTTGCCACCGCGGTGAGGGACATCGCCGAGCAGGCCGGGCCCGAGGTGCTCCAAGAAGTCGTGGAATCGCTCGATGTGCGTCCGGTGTTCACCGCGCACCCCACGGAAGCGTCGCGGCGCTCGGTGCTGGACAAGCTGCGCGCCGTGTCCAGGATCCTGTCCGTGCCTTCGGCCGAGGGCACGGGACTGCGTCACCGGCAGGACCGCCACCTGGCCGAGATCATCGACCAGATGTGGCAGACCGACGAGCTGCGCCAGGTGCGGCCCACGCCCGTGGACGAGGCCCGCAACGCCGTCTACTACCTCGGGCAGATCCTGACGGGACCGCTCCCCGAGGTGCTCGACGAGCTCTCGGGCCGGCTCGCCGAGCACGGCGTCGCGCTTCCCGCGACGGCGTCCCCGCTGCGGTTCGGCTCGTGGATCGGCGGCGACCGGGACGGCAACCCCAACGTGACCCCCGATGTCACCCGCGAGATCCTCGCGCTCCAGAACCAGCAGGCCGTGCGGATCGCTGTGCAGCTTGTGGACGAGCTGATCAGCTTCCTCTCGAACTCGACCGCGCTCGCCGGCGCCGAGCCCGAGCTGCTCGAGTCGATCGACGCGGACCTCGCGAAGCTTCCCGGCCTCGACAAGCGAGTCCTCGAGCTCAACGCGCAGGAGCCGTACCGGCTCAAGCTCACGTGCATCAAGGCGAAGCTCCTCAACACGGGCCGCCGCGTTGCCGCCGGGACCGCGCACGAGCCGGGCCGCGACTACGCCGCGACGAGCCAGTTCGCCGAGGACCTCGCCGTGCTCGACCGTTCCCTCCGCCTTCACGCGGCAGAGCTGGCGGCCGACGGCGTCCTGGCCACCGTGCGCAGGGTCGTCGCCTCGTTCGGGCTCCACCTTGCGACGGTCGACATCCGCGAGCACGCCGACTACCATCACGAGGCCGTGGGCCTCCTCCTCGATCCGCTCGGCGAGCTGTCCCGCCCGTATCTTGAGCTCCCTCGGGCCGAGCGTCGGCGCGTCCTCGCGCTCGAGCTCGGAAGCCGCCGCCCCCTGTCCGGGCACCCGGTCGAGCTGCCGGGCCACGCGGCCCGCGTGTACGAGACGATGCGCGTGATCCGCCAGGCCCGGCGCGTGTACGGGCCGGACGTCATCGAGACGTACATCGTGTCCATGACCCGCGGCGCCGACGACGTCCTGGCTCCCGCGCTCCTCGCCCGCGAGGCCGGTCTCGTGCGACTGTACGGGGATGCGCCGTACGCGCACATCGGCTTCGCACCGCTGCTCGAGACGGTGGAGGAGCTGCGGGCCTCGGCCGAGATCATCGACCAGCTGCTCTCCGAGCCGGCCTATCGCGAGATCGTGCGGCTGCGGGGCGACGTGCAGGAGGTCATGCTCGGGTACTCGGACTCCAACAAGGAATCTGGCGTGCTCACCAGTCAGTGGGAGATCCACAAGACCCAGCGCAAGCTGCGCGATGTCGCAGCGCGTCATGGCGTGCGGCTGCGGTTGTTCCACGGGCGAGGCGGCTCAGTGGGCCGCGGCGGCGGCCCCACCTACGACGCGATCATGGCCCAGCCGAACGGTGTCCTCGAGGGCGAGATCAAGTTCACCGAGCAGGGCGAGGTGATCAGCGACAAGTACTCGCTGCCCGAGCTCGCGCGGGAGAACCTCGAGCTGTCGCTTGCCGCCGTCATGCGCGCTTCCGCCCTTCACCGCGCCCCGCGCACCACCGTCGACGAGCGCGAGCGCTACGCCGATCTGATGGACCTCATCTCCGACGCCGCCTTCGCGAGGTATCGGAAGCTCATCGACGACCCCGACCTTCCCGCGTACTTCGTCTCCTCGACGCCGGTTGAGCAGCTCGGGCAGCTCAACATCGGCTCCCGGCCCTCGAAGCGGCCGGACTCCGGTGCCGGGCTCGAGGGCCTCCGGGCCATTCCGTGGGTGTTCGGCTGGACGCAGTCGCGCCAGATCATCCCCGGCTGGTTCGGCGTCGGCTCGGGCCTCCGTGCAGCGCGCGAGGCCGGGAAGGACGCCGAGCTCCGCGAGATCATGGAACGCTGGCCGTTCTTCCAGTCGGTCATCTCCAACGTGGAGATGACGCTCGCGAAGACCGACCTCGAGATCGCCTCGCACTACGTCTCCTCGCTCGTGCCGCGCGAGCTGCACCGCATCTTCGAGGACATCCGCGCCGAGTACGAGCTCACGGTGGTCGAGGTGGAGCGGCTGACGGGGGAGCGGGATCTCCTCGAGGCCGCGCCGACCCTCAAGCGCACCCTGGAGATCCGCGACCAGTACCTCGACCCGATCAGCTACCTCCAAGTCGAGCTCCTGCGGCGCATCCGCGAGCAGGCCGACTCCGGCGTTTCGGGCCAGGAGATCGACGAGCGGCTCCAACGTGCGCTGCTCATCACGATCAACGGCGTCGCGGCCGGCCTCCGCAACACGGGGTAGCGCCGGCTTCACATCGTTTGCTCAGGCAACGTGCCTACCATCTGGGCCATGACAGGGGACGCGATCCTCGAGGTCCACGATCTCGTGGTCCGCTATGGCTCTCAGAGGGCCGTGGATGGGCTGAGCTTCACCGTGCTCCGCGGGGAGATCTTCGGGCTCCTCGGGCCTAACGGCGCGGGCAAAACGTCGACGCTCAACGTGATCGAGGGTCTCCGGCGGGCCGATGCGGGCAGTGTGATGGTCGAGGGCATCGACGCCGCGCACGCTCCGCTGTCGATCAAGGCGATGCTCGGCGTGCAGCTCCAGGCCTCGAGCTTCCAGCCCGAGCTCACGATCGAGCAGATCACCCGCCTCTACGCCGGCCTCTATGCCGTCAAGCTCACCCGTCGCCAGATCCTGGACCGGCTCCAGGCCGCGGGCCTCGGGCAGGAGGCGGCCAAGCCGTTCCGGAAGCTCTCCGGAGGGCAGCAGCAGCGCTTCTCGCTCATGGTCGCCACGCTCCACGACGCCCGGATCCTCCTGCTGGACGAGCCGACCACGGGTCTCGACCCGCAGTCCCGCCGGCAGCTGTGGGACCGGATCGAGGATTCGCGCGGCGCGGGCGGCAGCGTCCTGCTGACGACTCATTCCATGGAGGAGGCGCAGGCCGTCTGCGACCGCGTGGCCATCATGGACCACGGGAGGCTCCTCGCGCTGGGGTCGCCCAGGGAACTCGTGGACGAGCATCGGTCCGACCCGCGCGTGGTCGCCGTCGCCCGCGGCGACGTGACCCTCGAAGACGTCTTCATCGGACTCACCGGAAGGACCGTCCGTGACTGAGGCACTCAAGGCCCGTGCGCCGTCGTACTCCTCCGCCCTCCGCGCCCTCCTGACAGCGGACGCGACGGTCCTCATGCGAAGCCGCCAAGTGGTGATCCTGAACTTCCTCGTGCCGATCGTGATCCTGTTCATCACGAATCGCGGGCGCTTCGGGAATCCCGGGTTCCTCATCGGCATGGCGCTCACGTATGGGCTCGTGTCCTCGGGGGTCATTGGCTACCCGACCTCGGTGGCGCGGGACCGTGAAGCCGGCGTCTTCCAGCGGCTGCGCGTCACCCCCGCGCCCTCGTGGGCCATCATGGCGAGCCGGCTCTCCGTCCAGTTCGCGGCGGATCTGGTGATGGCCGTCGTCGTCATGATCGTCGGGAGCGTGCTGCATGGGGTGACCTTCACCGTTGGCGAATACGTGCTCATCTTGGCGATCTCGCTCCTCGGCGCCGCGGAATTCCTCGCGATGGGGCAGACCCTCGTAGGGCTCTTGAAATCGCTCGGGACGATCAACGCCGTGGCCCGGCTCCTCTACATCGCCCTGTTCCTCACCGGAATCCTCGGCACCACCGGGATCCTCGGCAGCGACTTCCAGACCTTCTCCGAATGGACCCCGGTGGGCGCGCTCATGGACCTCTTCTCCGCGGCGGCCAACACCGCTGCCTGGTCCGTGCAGAACACCTGGCAGCTGATCGCGTGCTTCGGATACGCGGCAGTCTTCGCCGTCCTGGGCATCAGGTGGTTCCGGTGGGAGGCCACCTAGTTCCAGACTGGAAGTGGCAAGGGGCGGTGCCCTCTTGCTGAAGGATGCTGGACGTTGAAGTGCGTCAGGAGAGGGAGGCACGATGTCAGATCTGACTAGGTGGTTCGACCCGCGCAAGGGCCCGTTCGATCTGTTCGAGCGGCTCTTCGAGGGTGAGGGAGGGACGGCAGGGATCAAGGTCGAGGAGCACATGGACGGCAACGACCTCGTTGTCCGCGCCGAGCTCCCCGGGGTTGATCCTGAGACCGACGTCGACGTGAGCGTCGCCGACGGTGCGCTGACCATCCAGGCGCGGCGCGAGGAGAACCAGGAGCGCAAGGAGAAGTACGGGTACCGGAGCGAGTTCCGCTACGGGTCGTTCTCCCGCACAGTCAAGCTCCCCGAGGGCGCCACAGCGGATGACGTGAGCGCGACCTATACCGACGGCGTCCTCGAGGTCAGGGTCCCCGTCCCTGAGCAGAAGGCGCAGCAGATTTCGACCAAGATCCAGGTCAAGCGCACCTAGCTGCTCTGGTCCATACAGCGGGAGCCGGGTCTATTGAGGGACTTGGCTCCCGCTGTCCTGTGCGCGGTTCTTCGCGATGAAGAGGGCGGCCTGCGTCCGCCGTTCGTAGCCGAGCTTCGCGAGCAGCGACGAAACGTAGTTCTTGACCGTCTTCTCGGCCAGGAACAGGTGAGTGCCGATCTCGCGGTTGGTCAGGCCCTGGCCGATGAGCTCGAGGACCCGGCGCTCCTGGGGGCTCAGGAGCTCAAGTCGGGGGTCGACGTGCTCGGCGGGAGCCAGCCCGGCGATGATCTTGGCCTTCACGGCGGGGTTGAACAACGACTCGCCATGGGCTGCCCTTCGCAACGCCGTGACAAGTTCGGTCCCGCGGATCTCCTTGAGCACATAGCCGCTGGCCCCAGCGAGGACGGCGCCGCGGAGGGACTGGTCGTCGTCGTAGCTTGTGAGCATCACACAGGCGAGCGACGGGTCCACGGCGTGCACGTCGCGGCATACCTCGATCCCGGTTCCGTCGGGGAGCCGGACGTCCAGCACTGACACGTCCGGCCGGAGGGCGGGGATCCGGCGCGCGGCCTCGGCGGCGCTGCCCGACGTTCCGATGACCTCGAAGCCCTCGTCCTCGAGCAGCTCTTGCAGGCCACGGCGGACGAGCTCGTGGTCGTCCAGGATGAAAACCCTGAGTCTTCCGTCCTGATTCTCTTCAATGGGCATGACGAGTCCCTCGACATTCTTCTGTGCCGTCGCCAACTCCTTCAGCTGCTCCATTCTTTCCCAGCTCTCCCAAGACTCAATAGGGACTTTGGGTCGTACTCTGTGGTCAGGCGGCTGCATCTTCGCGGCCGCCCATGGGACGGAGGTCTGACGATGATCTACTCGGGCGGCATGGGCTTGGGTGGAATCTGGCTCATCATCCTGCTGGTGATCGTGATTGCGCTGCTCGTGCTCATTGCGGTGCGGCTCTTCACCGGGCCGGCTCAGCACTGGGACCGGCGGATGCCCCCTCCCACAGTCCCGCCGATGCCCGGGCATCCGCCGGGGGTGCCCCTCGACACGCCGCCCTCGGCTCAGAACCGGGCCCGGGACATCCTGGACGAGCGCCTGGCTCGGGGCGAGATCACTCCTGAGCAGTACCGGGAGCTGAGGCGGGCCATCGAGGAGCAGTAGCCGGCCTACCCCTGGCGCTCCTGTCCGCTTGTCGGTTCCCAACCAGTCGGGAACCGAACTCGAATCTGTCCTTGACAAAAAGATTTGTCGGTGGCCACACTGGAGACATGCAAGACGTCATCGTCATCGAGAATCCGGCTGCAGCCGCCGTGAGCTTGGACCCGCTTCGGGCCACGCTCCTGCGCGAGCTCGCAGAACCGTCCTCGGCGGCAGGCCTGGCCGCGAAGGTCGGCCTTCCGCGCCAGAAGGTGAATTACCATCTGCGAGCCCTCGAGGAGCACGGCCTCGTGCAGCTTGTCGAGGAGCGGCGCAAGGGCAACGTCATGGAACGGGTGCTCCAGGCGACGGCGGCGGCCTACGTCATCTCGCCGGCCGCGCTCGCAGCGGTGGAACCGGACCCCGTCCGCCTCCGCGACCGTTTCAGCGCGTACTGGATGTTGGCTCTTGCCGCCCGGATGGTCCACGAGGTCGGGCGTCTGATCAGCGGCGCGACCGCGGCGAAGCAACAGCTGGCCACCTTCGCGGTCGACGGGGAGATCGTCTTCGCCTCCGCGTCATCCCGTGCCGCCTTCGTCGAGGAGCTGGGTCGCGAGATGGCCCGCCTCGCTGCGAAGTACCACGAACCCAACGCGCCCGGCGGTCGCCGACACCGGATCGTCGTGGCGCTCCACCCCAGTCTCAAGTCCGATCAGGAACCCCGCGAGGAGATTCAGCCATGAGCCATGAATTCGAGATTGTCCAGGACGTCCTCATCAAGGCAACGCCCGAGCAGATCTGGAAGGCCGTCACCGAGGACACGTCCGCCTGGATGTTCCCCACCGAGCAGTGGCCGGCCGTCCGGACCGTGGACGACTACCCCAAGCACCTCGTGTCCCGCATGGAGGGGCCGGACGGCTGGTACAACCAGCTGGAGCACGTCCTCACTCCGGGCCCGGACGGCACGTACCTGCACTACGTCCACTCGGGAGTGATGACGGACAACTGGGAGCAGCAGTACGACGGCGCCGCCAAGCACACCGTCTTCTACCTCCACACCCTCGGCCAGTACCTCGAACACTTCGACGGCCGCGCCGTTGCCTACAGCGAGGTCCGCGGCCCCGACGCCGCTGCCGAGCCTGACGCCTTCGAGCGACTTGTGAAGCACCTCGGCCTCGACGCCTCGATCGCGGGCGAGAAGCGCGAGCTTCCCCTCCCGACGCTCAACGTCATGGCTCCCGACCACGTGGAGACCACGGTCGATTTCCGCAACGACAATTTCCTTGGCCTTCGCACCGACAGCGCGCTCATCCGGGTGTTCGGCCGCAACGCGTTCGGGGACCGCGTGGGCCTCACCGTCCACGATTTCTCACTCGACGGCGCCACACCGGAGGAGCGGGCCGAACGCGCCCAGGCGAGCACGGCGGCATGGACCGAGTGGCTCGCGGACGTCTACGCCTGAGGCGTCACGGTACGGGCTGGCAGCGCGGGCAGAAATAGATGTCCCGCTCGCGCTGCAGATCCTCGCCGAGGGTCCCGTGCTCGATCCGCGTGTGGCAGCGCAGGCAGGGCCGCCCGGCCCGCCCGTACACCCATGAGTCGTTCCGCGGCCCGAATCCGCCGGTCGTGTTCCGCGACCGGGCCTTGTTCGCCTCGAGCAGCCGCTTGGCGGTCGCGATGAGCGCGGGCAGATCGCGCACCGCGGACACGGGCGCCGCAGGGTGGACCCGCGCGAGGAAGCACAGCTCGTTTCGGTAGATGTTCCCGATCCCGGCGAGGTTGCGCTGGTCCAGGAGCGCGAGGCCGACGGCGCGATCCGGTTGCGCTCGCAGGTTCGCCTCCGCTTGGCCCGGGTCCCAGTCGGGTCCGAGCAGGTCGGGCCCGAGATGGCCGACGACGGTGTCCTCCTCCGCGGTCGGGATCACCTCGAGCACGCCGAGGGAGAATCCAACGGCGCTGATCCCGTCCTCGGCCCTGAGGACGGCGCGCGCGGTGTGCGCGGGTTTCCGCCATCGCTCGCCGGGACCGTAGACCTGCCAGCTGCCCTCCATCTTGAGGTGCGAGTGGATGCTGAGCGGTGCTGCGCTGTCGGGGGAGGCCACCCGGTGCAGCAGGTGCTTTCCCCGCGAGATGACTTCGAGAACGGTCCAGCCGGAGAGGTCGAGGGTCGCGAACGCGGGGACGCGGAAGTCCGACTGGGTGAGGCGCTTTCGCGCGAGGGCAGCATGCATGCGCGTGGCCGCCTGCCAGACGTTGTCGCCCTCAGGCATCGCGCCGCCCGCGAGTTCGATCAGCCACGGATCCGGACCCCTCGCGGCGTCGAGTAGGCGCCCGCGGAGGTGAGGGCGTGGGCGAGGGGCGTATCGAGCAGGTCCCGTCCATTGACCTTCTCCATGACGAGCTTGTCTACGGCGCCTGACCGGACCACTCCGACGAGCGCCTCGGCCGCGGGACTGAGCACCTCGGGGAGGTCCGTGAAGGCGAGCAGCGTCTTGCCGCCGCGCTCCACGTAGAGGGCCAGGCCGCCGTCGACCATCACCACGAGCGCGCCGGCCTTCCGCCCGGGGCGGTGACCCGTGGCGGCGTCCGCGATCTCCGGCCACGCGAGGGCCGCGCCGTAGGGGTTGGCGGGATCGGTTGCGGCGAGGGCGAGGCTTCGGCGGGGGCG
>NZ_JBQCGQ010000021.1:0-8878 GCF_051955515.1 Sinomonas sp. | reverse complement strand
AACCTTTGCTCAGCAATTAGCGGTGGTTGTGCACCCTGGGGATCTGTCGGCGCTAGGTTCAGCGCGCCGCCTCTGGCGCGTTAGGCGATCGAGGTGCGATCGTGGGGGGCGGGGAGGACCGCGAACGAAGGAGTCAGCGATGGTGGAGATCGTCGGCGCGTTCTCGAGCTTCAGCGTGGACGATGTGCCGAAGGCGCGCGAGTTCTATGTCGGGAGTCTGGGGCTGGAGGCGCAGGAAGAGATGGGCGGCCTGCGGCTGACCCTCCCCGGGGGTGCCCAGGTCTTCATCTACCCGAAGCCGGACCACGTGCCCGCAAGTCACACGGTGCTCAACCTTGTGGTCCCGAATGTCGACGACGCAGTCCGCTCGCTCCACGAGCAGGGGATCCGGACGGACCATTACGCGAGCAGTGAGCAGATGCCCCTCGACGAGAACGGAATCCTCCGCGACCCTGACGCTGGGGGCGAGGGGTTCGGGATTGCTTGGTTCAAGGATCCTGCGGGAAATGTACTCTCTGTTGTGACCCCTTCGTGACCGCTTCTTTATCTCATGGTTTTGTGCTATGGGTTGGTCTAGACCTGAATGAGACCGTTCCGCGTGTCGATTTGCGGCCCCCTATCGCATCTGTGATATTTTCTCGGCATGGCACAACAGACTGCTGAGACCGTCGGAGCGATCCTGCGCGGGGTGCGCAGCGAGAGGGGCTGGACGCAGGGGCAGCTGGCTGCCGAACTGGGGACGAGCCAGAGCGCCGTCGCGCGCATGGAGCAGGGGAAGCAGAATCTGAGCCTGAAGATGCTCCAGCGCATCGAGGACATTCTGGGCCAGCGCATCCTCAACATTGGGCCGTCCAAGATGACCCATCTGCGCGTCGAGGGCGGCCACCAGCTCTCGGGCGCCGTTGACGTCAACACCTCCAAGAACGCCGGCGTCGCGCTCCTGTGCGCCAGCCTGATCAACCGCGGCACCACCACGCTGCGCAACCTCGCCCGGATCGAGGAGGTCAACCGGATCGTCGAGGTCCTCACCTCCATCGGCGTCGAATGCACGTGGCTCCCGGGCGCGCCCGGGCAGCAGCCGCGCGACCTCCAGATCCGGCGTCCCGCCCAGCTCAGCCTGGAGTCCATGGACGTCGAGGCGGCGCGCCGCACCCGAAGCGTCATCATGCTGCTCGGCCCGCTGCTGGACGAGCGCAGCGAGTACAAGCTCCCGTACGCTGGCGGCTGCGACCTCGGCACCCGCACGGTCGAGCCGCACATGCAGGCCCTGCGCACCTTCGGCCTCGCGGTAGAGGCGACGAACGGCTTCTATTCTGTCCGGGCCCCCGAGGCCGACCGCGAGGATCGCACCTTCGTCCTCACCGAGCGCGGCGACACCGTCACCGAGAACGCCATCATGGCAGCCACGCACCGCGAGGGACTGACCGTGATCCGCAACGCGTCGCCGAACTACATGGTCCAGGACCTGTGCTTCTACCTTCAGGGCCTCGGCGTCGAGATCGAGGGCATCGGGACTACGACCCTTCGGATCCGCGGCAAGTCGCGCATCGAGCAGGACATCGACTACTGGCCCTCGGAGGATCCGATCGAGGCCATGAGCCTCATCACCGCGGCGATCGTCACGAACTCAGAGGTGACCGTGCGGCGCGTCCCGATCGAGTTCATGGAGATCGAGCTGGCCACGCTCATGCAGATGGGCCAGAAGCTCGAGATCTCGGGCGAGTACATGGCCCGCAACGGCCGCACCCGCCTCGTGGACGTCACCACGCTCCCCTCGGACCTCGCGGCGCCCACCGACAAGATCCACCCGATGCCGTTCCCCGGCCTCAACATCGACAACCTGCCGTTCTTCGCTGTCATCGCAGCGTGCGCCATGGGCCAGACCCTTATCCACGACTGGGTCTACGAGAATCGCGCCATCTACCTCACGGACCTCAACCGGCTCGGCGCTCAGGTGCAGCTACTCGACCCGCATCGGATCTACGTCAACGGGCCCACACGGTGGCGTGCGGCGGAGGTCGGCTGCCCGCCCGCGCTCCGTCCCGCGGCGTGCATCCTTCTCGCGATGCTTGCGGCCCGGGGCACGAGCGAGCTGCGGAACATCTACGTGATCGAGCGCGGCTATCAGGACCTCGCCGAGCGGCTCAACTCGATCGGCGCGAAGATCCAGTACTTCCAGGACTGACCCCCAGGGCGCCTGCGTGCGCGCCCCCCGTTGCGTCGTCACGTTTGCGGGGTGCGCGCTGGTTGCGTCGTCACGTTTGCGGGGTGGGGACCCTGCGGAGGTGACGGAGCAACGGGTGGGGACCCTGCGAAGGTGACGGAGCAAGGTGTTTGGCGTGTCGCCACGGGGGGAGAATCGCCCTGTGAAGGCCATCATGTACAACCGCACGGGCGATTCCTCCGTCCTGGAGCTTCGCGAAAAGCCCCTTCCGGAGCCAGCCGAGGGCGAGGTTCGGGTCAAGGTCGTGGTGTCGGGCGTGAACCCGACCGACTGGAAGGCCCGCGCCGGAGGGACCTACGGCGCCCTCGACGGCTGGCATGTGCCCAACCAGGACGGCGCCGGAGTCGTGGACGCGGTCGGACCAGCAGGGGCGGGCGCGTCTGCGGAGGGAACGGGACTTGAGCCTGGGCAGCGTGTGTGGCTCTGGGACGTTGCGCATGGAAGCTCGGAGGGGACGGCGCAGGAGTACGCCGTCGTGCCGCTGCACAAGGTTGTCCCGCTGCCCGAGGGCGTGCCGTTCGACGTCGGCGCCTCCGTCGGCATCCCTGCGCTGACCGCTCACCGGGCACTCACAGCGCACGACGGCGCCCCGGCTCGCCTCGCGCCCGGCACCCTCGGCGACCAGGTCATTCTGGTCACCGGCGGAGCGGGTGCTGTGGGCCACGCCGCGATCCAGCTCGCGAAATGGGCCGGGGCCACAGTGATTGCCACGGTGAGCGGCGACGCGAAGGCGGAGCTGGCGCGCAAGGCGGGGGCCGACGTCGTCGTCAATTACAAGAGCCAAGACGTCGCCGACGAGGTGCGTCGCACCGCGCCAGACGGGGTGGACCTCGTTGTGGACGTGAACGCGGCCGCCAACCTCGAGGCGGATCTGAAGGCGCTCAAGACTGGCGGGACGATCGCGATCTACGCGGCCAATTCCTCGGACGAGAAGCTCACAATCCCCGTGCGTCAATGCATGGCCAAGAACGCCCGACTCCAGTTCATCCTCACGTACACGGTCACCGATGAGCAGAAGACGGCGGCTATCTCCGCGGTCACCGCGGCGCTCGCGGACGACGCGCTGGGCGTCGGCGAGGAGCACGGTCTCCCGCTGACGAGGTTCCGGCTCGAGGACACCGCTCAGGCGCACGACGCGGTGCAGCAGGGCACGGTGGGGAAGGTCCTTATCGACGTGGGCGAATGACCCTCAGGTAGACGGCCATCAGGCGCGGGACCACGACGTAGACGGCGATCGGCACGACGACGAGGGTCATTGCGAGAGTCCGGAGTACCGGGGGCCACGTGTCGATGAACGGCGCAAGGGCCAGTTGGGCGAGGACGACGAGCGGGAAGATCGCCGCCCAGGTGATGAAGGCCCGCTCATGGACCGACAGTGCGGTCGCTTGGACCGGGACTGCAGTGTTCATGGCTCAACGCTAGGGTTCGGGCACGCCCCGGCACATCGGGGGGACTACTCACCGCGCTACTCATTCCCGATACTGATGTCATGTCCACGGGGACGCGTCTGCCCGCGTCGGTGAGCAGCTTCGTGGGGCGGGCAGCCGAGCTGGCCGCGGTGGACGACGCGCTCCGCTCGAACCGCCTCGTCACACTCGCCGGGCCCGGCGGGATGGGAAAGACCAGGATCGCCCTGACGGCGGCCCGAAGTGCATCAGGACTTCCTGTGTTCGTGGACCTGACGCGCGTTCGCCAGGGCGAGTCTGTTGCCCTTGCCGTCGCTCAGGCCGTGGGCCTCCGCGGAGTGAAGCGGAAGTCCGCGGTGGAGGCGCTCCTCTGGTGGTTGGACGCCCACGCTCCCGTGCTCCTCATCCTCGACAACGCCGAACACCTCCTCGAGGCGGCCGCCGAGATGGCCGTCGCGCTGCTCGAGGGCTCGGAAGGGGCCAGGCTCCTCGTCACGAGCCGTCAGCCGCTGGGCATCACCGGGGAGCGGGTCATAGCCGTGGGGCCGATGGCGCCCAGTGACGCCGAAACGCTGTTCTGGGATCGTGCCCGCGCCGTCCAGCCCCGGCTCGCCGACACGGAGGAATCCCGCCGAGCGTCCCGCGAGCTGTGCGAGCGCCTGGATCATCTGCCCCTCGCGCTCGAGCTCGCAGCTGCGCGGACGGCCGTCCTGACCCCGGATGAGATGCTTCCGCTCCTCGAGCAGCGTTTCGAGGCGCTAGGCCCCGGATCCTCCACCGCGCCTCTTCGTCATCGGAGTCTGCGCGCATGCATCGCTGCGAGTGTCGACGCTCTCGAGCCGCCGCTGCGGGCGGTCTTCGAAGCGTGTTCCGTGTTCGCGAGCCCGTTCGACGCTCGCGCGGCAGCCGCCGTCGCCCTCGCGACCCTGGGCGATCTTGAAAGCCTCGTCGCCCGGTCGCTCCTCCAAGCGACGCCCGACGCCGAAGGCCGCACGCGGTTCCGGCTGCTCGAGAGCCTGCGCGAGTACGCGCGCGAAAGACTCGAGGCAAGCGAACGGGGCGACGAGGCGCGCCGGCGGCATCTCGCGTGGATCGCATCGATCTTCGGCGCCGACCGCTTCCCGGCGACCTTGGAAAGCTCGCTCAACGGGACCGCCGTCGACCGTCTCCCCGAACTGCGCGCCGCCCTCGACATCGCGGCCGCTGTGGCACCCGACGTCGGCCTGCGGCTGATGGCCACGAGCCGCGAGCTGTGGTTCCGTGTGGCGCAGGACGAGGGGCTCGAGCGCACGCTCAGCCTCCTGGACCGCTACTCCGCGGGCGATGAGGCGCGGGCCTGCGGACTCGTGGCCGCCGCGGTCCTGCACGCGGTGCGGCAGGAAACCGCGGCGGCCATCGGATGCACCTCCGAGGCGCTCGCCTACTGGCCCCCGGACTCCGATGGGGCTGCGCTCGCGTGGTTCCATCAGGGCGTCGCGAAATGCCTCAGCCGGGACCTTGAGGGGGCGGAAGCCGCCGCCCGGGCTTCGCTCGCCGCCTATTCGTCACTGGGCGACGAGCCGGGGCAGAGCCGGGCGACGAGCCTTCTCGGCATGATTGCCGTCTGGGCGGGCCACGACGCCGAGGCGATCACTCACCTCGACAGGGCCCTCGCGCTCGCCGAAGCATGCGGCGACACGTGGTCGCAGGGCCAGTCGCTCACGTATCTCGGCCTGGCCCAATCGGACCTCGGGCGGGTGGGCGCGGGCCGCGCGAGTCTTTTCGCCGCCGTCGACCGTTTCGCCGAGGTGGGCGACACCACTCTGTGGGGCATCGCCCTCGCGAGGCTCGCGGCGCTCGCCGTGGGGGAGAGACCGACGACGGCGGTCCGGGCCGCGGCGTCCGCCACCCGCCGTGAGGGCCGGGGTGGGAAATACCACGCCATCGCGCTGGCGGATCTCGAGCGGACCCGCACCACGGGAGAGCTGCTGCTCGGACTCGCTGCATTCTCTGCGGCCTGGGAGGCGGGCACGCGGCTGACGTTCGCCGAGGCGACCGCGGAGCTGCGGCTCCCGCTCGACCCGGCGGAACCCGGAATCCTCTCGGGGCGCGAACGCGAGATCGCCGACCTCGTGCGCCTCGGAGAGAGCAACGCCGCCATCGCGGGGCTGCTCACGCTGTCCGTCCGCACCGTGGAGAACCACGTCGCGCACGCCCTGACGAAGCTCGGCCTCCCCAACCGCGCCGCGCTCGCCGTGTGGGCGGCGGAGCACGCTAGACAGACCTGACGGCGTCCCAGGCGAAGCTCGCAAGCCAGTGCGTGGACATGAAGTCCTCGCTCTCCAGCGCGGAGAGGCCCGCGCGGAGGAGCGGCTCGACGGCGGCGGCGACCGCAGGCTCCGCGGACGACGACGGCGCTTGCTTGAGCGCGTGGGCGGTCCGCGCGAGCTGGCCGGCGCGGCTCAGGTTGAGGCCGTGGAGATGGACCATGTACCCGTCGGACTCGTCCGTGACCCCGACCGGGGCGAGGATGCGGGACTCGCCGCCCAGGCCAGGCAGGAAGCGGTCGAACCAGGCCGCGAACGCGTCCGGGCGCAGCACGCGCTGCATGAGGTCGGCCTCGCTGAGTCCCGCCGAGAGGAAGTCCTGCCCGCTGAGCTCCCACTCCGCGGGCCATCCGGCGTCGCTCTCGAACCATCGGCGGGCGGCGGCCTCGCACGCCTCCGCAGCGGCTGTGCGGCCGAGCGCGCGGAACGCGTCAAGCAGGAGGGCGACGCCGAACGCCGAGTTCGCGTGGGCCCCATGCCGTACGGGGTACTCGACTTTGGCGAGCCACGCCGGCACCAGGTCGGCGACGACGTTCACGCACCCCTGGAGATGTTCGGCCCAGCTGCGGAGCTCCTCATCGTCGGAGGTGTGGCACGTGGCCGCTAGGCGGAGGAGCCACGCCCAGCCGTAGGGCCGCTCCCACGAGGGATTCGCCGCGAGGTACTCGGCTTCCACGGCGAGCTTCTCGGCGGTCAGGTTCTCTGCGAGCGGGCCACGCAGCTCCTCGATCCCGGCCTCGGATAGAACGCTCACGCCGAGCCAGTGCATGTGGACACACGAGTGCCAGTCGAAGGACGTGTGGAACGCCGGGTGGATCACCGCAGGGCTCGGCCTGTCCTCGGGGGAGCGCTGCGTGTGATGGGCAGAATAGGGGAAGGACCGGCCGAGGTTGTCGAGGACAATCCGTGCACAGTGTCCTGCTGCACCGGGAAAGAGATTGCGATTCATCTGGGCGATTCTAAGACGGCGGCGCTAGTGTGCGGACATGGGAGGTTTCCTATCGTGGGCCGCGCAATCCGGGGTGGTGCAGGGCGTCATTATCGGTGCAACGCTCGCATTCCTGACCGCAATCCTCATCATGAACGCCGTGGGCCGATCCGCCACGACAACAGTCAACGGCTGGAGCTCGATTCGTGCCTGCGGCCAGCCGGGAAATGGCGTCCTTCTGAGGGCTGCCTGCGCCAAAGCTCTGCCTGCGGTGAATGTCTTCGAAGAGGCCGCGTATTGGACCGCGATGAAGGATGGGTCGGGGCAGAGGCTCAACGGTGCCAACCAGTACGTGCTGAATTTTCCCCCAGGCCATTTCCCGCCCAACGCGGCGTTCTGGTCGCTGACGGTGACTGACGTGGTCGGCTACATGGTGAACAGCCCCATTAATCGCAACAGTTTCGACGATCGCTCGGATCTCGCCAGGAACTCCGACGGCTCCGTCGATATCTACCTCCAGCACACCGCCCCGGAGGGGCACGAACAGAATTGGCTCCCAACCCCCTCCGGCAACTTCAAACTCATGCTGCGCGCCTATTTGCCGGGGGCCGCCGTTCTCGACGGGACGTATCACGTTCCCCCTGTGGTGAGGGCGGCCTGACATGAATCGCCTGATCTTGAAGTACGCGTACCCCTTGACGGCCGTGATCCTCGTCGTTTTCGCGTGGGTCGTCTATCAGCGCATCTCTCGGGGAAGCGATATGACTCCCCTCGTCGTCGCCGCGATCATCGTCTGGGTGATCGGTGTCCCGACTTTCATCTACCTTTGGCCGCGTCTCACCGTGAACGGCTTCAAGCGGGCCATTCTGCGGCACGGGCTGGGAGGAGGCCCCATTCCGGTCAATACGCTCTACACAGCGCCCAGCACCTCATCACCGTCGTCGCCGCAGGGGAGCCTGTTGGCCACCGGAACGGATGACCTGCTTTACGTTGCCGGTTGGCTTGACTTGCGCAGGGGCCCGCAGGTGCTTCACGTTCCGGAAATGGGCGACCGCTATTACAGCGTGCAATTCACCGATCCCTCGGACAGCGCGAACTTCGCCTATGTGGGCACGCGGACCACGGGAACCAAGGCCGGTGACTATGTGCTCAGCGGTCCCGGATGGAAGGGCGAGATCCCCGCTGACATGACTGTGATTCCGTCGCCGAGTGATTCGGTGCTGGTGATCGGGCGGGTATTCGTTGAGAACGAGAACGACCTTCCCGCGGCATCTGGCCTCGCGCAGCAGATCCAGCTCACGGCGCTCGTCAACAGAGTCCCCTAGGCTCGGCAGATGACGTTGGAATGGGAACAGGTGATTGTCCACTCCTTGGATCCAGCGGCTCTCGGGCAGTGGTGGGCCGAGGCGCTTGGATGGGTGGTGGTCTGTTCCTCCGAGGACGAGTTCGAGATCCGCCCAGAACCGGATCGGTTGCCGGCGCTCGACTTCGTCCGCGTTGACGAGCCGAAGACGAGCAAGAGCCGACTGCACCTCGATTTCCGGCCAGACGATCAAGACGCTGAGGTGGCCCGCTTGATCGCCCACGGCGCGCAGCGAGTGGATATAGGCCAAGGCGAGCAATCCTGGGTGGTGCTCGCCGATCCCGAGGGAAATGAGTTCTGCATCCTGCGCCAGCGGAATCCCTTGCCCTGATCATGGCCTCCTCCTTCGAGTGCCATACGCGGGCCGCGATACCCCAGACGGAGTTGTTCGACCGCGCTCGGAGCATTGACGCGCACAAGGAGTCGATGTCCCATTCTCGCGAGGAAGCGATCGCCGACAATGTCAACCCGAACTAGGACCAGGATGACGGCTTGACTCGCGACCACTCGGGGCGCTGTGCCCCTGACTTGGACGTTGCAGTTGTTGTACGTTCACGGGACATTGGATCGTGCGGGGTAAACGCACCTCCGGCTGGCCCAGCCTTCGGGCAACGGTGCGCACGGTGCGCTGGAGGGCCGGCAAACGGCCGC
>NZ_JBQCGQ010000020.1:0-13184 GCF_051955515.1 Sinomonas sp. | reverse complement strand
GTTGGCCGCGATCGTCTCGAGGAGCGGCACGGTCTGGAGCGGGTTGCGCGTCCCGTCGGCGCGCTCCTGGAGCTCACCCCGGTCGATGTACTCCTGCACAGATCCGACCACGAGCTTGAGCCCGAGCCGCGCGACCGTCCGATCGCGGAAGTCGAGGACCTCGGGGAAGTTGTGGCCGGTGTCGACGTGCAGCACGGGAAACGGGATCTTCCCCGGCCAGAACGCCTTGGCCGCGAGATGCAGCATGACCACAGAGTCCTTGCCGCCCGAGAACAGCATGGCCGGGCGCTCGAACTCGGCGACGACCTCGCGGATGATGTGGATCGACTCGGCTTCGAGGGCGTCGAGGAGGCCGAGGGACCCGACCTCGGCGGCCGGGGACCCGACCTCGGCGGTGGTGAGAGTGCTCATACGTGGAGTCCGCATTCTGTCTTGTCGGTGCCGGACCAGCGGCCGGCTCGGGGGTCTTCTCCGGGGGCGACGGCACGGGTACAGGGCGCGCAGCCGATCGAGAGGAACCCCTGGGCAAGGAGGGGATTGACGGGCAGGAGGTTGTCCTCCGAGTACTGGACGAGCTCGTCGAAGGACCAGGGCGCAACAGGGTTGACCTTGACGAGGCCGTTCTTCTCGTCGAACGTCACGAGGGGGGTGTTCGTGCGGGTCGGCGCCTCGTCGCGGCGCACGCCCGTGAACCAGAGCTCGTACCCCTGGAGCGAGCGGTGCAGCGGCTCGACCTTGCGGAGGGCGCAGCAGCGTGCCGGGTCGCGGGCGAAGAGGTCCTTGCCCTCGGCCGCATCCTGCTCCGCGACGGTCTGCCGCGGGAGCACGTCGACGATGGTGACGCGCAGGTTTTCCGCCACCTCGTTCCGCGTCTGGTACGTCTCCGGGAAGTGGTAGCCGGTGTCGAGGAAGAGGACGTCAACCCCGGGCAGCTGCTCGGCGACGAGCGCGGGCAGCACGGCGTCCGCCATCGAACAGGCGACGGCGGTGGCCTCCGTGGCGAAGTTCCTCGCCACCCAGCCGATCACCGTCTCCGCCGACGCGTCCCAGCCGAGCTCCGCCTCGCCTGATTCGGCGAGGGCGCGAAGTTCCTCAAGAGAGCGCTTGGTCACTGCAGTGCCTCCTCTTCAGCCGCAAGGGCCCACTCGGCAAAGCTCTGGTTCTCGTCGGCACGATCGGCGAGGAACCGCCGGGTGACGCGCTCCACGTAATCCGGGAGGTCCTCGGCCGTCACCTTGAGGCCGCGAACTGTCCGGCCCGTCCCGGCCTCCTCGCGCGTCTCCGAGGCAAGGCCACCGCCGAGGTGAACCTGGAAGCCAGGGGTCTGACCGCCGTTGCCGTCCGGCAGGAGCTGGCCCTTGAGGCCGATGTCCGCGGTCTGGATGCGGGCGCACGAGTTGGGGCAGCCGTTGACGTGGAGCGTCAGGGGCTTCAGCAGCTCGTTGGCGGGTACGCGCTTCTCGAGCTCGGCGATGGCCGCGGTGGCCGTGTCCTTCGTGTCCACGATCGCGAGCTTGCAGAACTCGATGCCGGTGCAGGCGATGGTCGAGCGGCGCCAAGGGCTCGGGTTCGCGTACAGTCCGAGCTCCTCGAGGCCCGCGACGAGCGACTCGACCCGGCTCTCCTCGACGTCGAGCACCACGACCTTCTGGTGCGGCGTGGTCCGCAGCCGCTGCGACCCGTGCGCCTCGATGAGGTCGGCGAGCTTCAGCAGCACGTCGCCCGAGACGCGGCCGACCGTCGGGGTCGCGCCGACGTAGAAGCGGCCGTCCTTCTGGGCGTGGACGCCCACGTGGTCGCCCGGCGTCGTCGGCTTCTCGGCCGCGGGACCGTCGGGAAGCGGCGCGGAAAGGTATTCAGTCTCGAGGACCTGCCGGAACTTCTCGGCGCCCCAGTCGGCCACCAGGTACTTGAGGCGAGCGCGGTTGCGGAGCCGGCGGTAGCCGTAGTCGCGGAAGATGCTCGTGACGCCGACCCACACCTCCGCAGCACGCGACGGCTCGACAAACGTGCCGAGACGCACGGCGAGATGCGCCGACGTCGAAAGCCCGCCGCCGACCCACAAGTCATAGCCGGGACCAAGCTCCGGGTGGACGACGCCGATGAGGGCGAAGTCATTGATCTCGTGGACCACGTCCTGGCTCGGGTGGCCCGTGATCGCCGTCTTGTACTTGCGCGGGAGGTTCGCGAAGCTCTCGTCGCCGATGTACCGGTCAGCGATCTCCCGGATCTGCGGGGTCGGGTCGATGATCTCGTCGGCCGAGATGCCCGCGACGGGCGAGCCGAGGATGACGCGCGGCACGTCGCCGCACGCTTCGGTGGTGCGCAGGCCAACGGCCTCGAGGCGCCGCCAGATCTCCGGCACGTTCTCGATCTCCACCCAGTGCAGCTGGATGTTCTGGCGGTCCGTGATATCGGCAGAGCCCCGTGCGAAGTCCCGCGAGATGCCGCCGATCACGCGAAGCTGCTCGGTGGTGAGCGCGCCGCCGTCGATGCGGACGCGCATCATGAAGTAGCGGTCCTCGAGCTCCTCGGGCTCGAGCGTTGCGGTCTTGCCGCCGTCGATTCCGGGCTTGCGCTGGGTGTAGAGCCCCCACCAGCGGAACCGGCCGTGAAGGTCCGTGGGGTCGATCGAGTCGAAGCCGCCCTTGGCGTAGATAGTCTCGATGCGCTCGCGGACGCTGAGACCGCCGTCTTCCTGCTTCCAGACCTCGTTCCCGTTGAGCGGCTCGGTCCCGTCGATCTTCCACTGCCCGTTGGGCTTGGAGGAACGGGGCCGCGCAGAACCCGAGCGAGCGGGTCCGGGGCGCGCAGAGAGGGCGGTGTCAGTCATGTTTCGAGGGTACGGACCCCCTTCGGCGTGTCCCCACCGTTACTCAACGCGAGGTCACTCGAGGACACATTTCTTCGCATTCGCGTCATGGACCTTGACCGGGCCACGGATTGCGCGCGCCGTAGCGCCGCAGCCACAGCGCGACTGCCACGCACAGCACATATCCGGCGCCCACGGTGAGCCACCCGACGTTGTATCCGCCCGAGGCGTCGGCGAGGAGACCCATGACGAACGGCCCGAGCGCGAAGCCGGTGTACATCCCCATCGCGAGCACCCCGGAGGCCGCGCCGACGCGTTCCGCCGGAACCACCACCAGCACGGCCGAGTTGGTGATCACGTTCGCGCCCAGCACCGTGGCCCCGTGGAGGGCCACGCCGGCCCACAGGAGCGCGGGCTGCTGAAGCGCGCCGGCCCCGAGCAGGCACAGGACGCCGACGACGGCGCCCGCCGCGAGCGCGATGAGGATCCCGGAGGGGCGGCGACCGAGCGCCATCTGCCGCCCCCAGATCACACGGCTCGTCACGCCGACCACGCCCGAGACGCCGGCAGCAGCGCCGGCCAGGACGAGCGGGAAGTCCAGAACGCGGACCGCATAGAGCGGGAGATACACGTTGGTGGCCTGCATGCCTAGGCCCGAGAAGAAGGCGAATGCCGCAAAGAGCCACACCGGAAGCGGAAGCGGCTCGCGCGCGCTGGCGCGGCGCGCCGTCGTCGTCTGTTGTCTGGGCGCCTCCGCCGGGAGCTTGCGCAGCGCGTACCAGAGCAGCGCGAGCGCAAGGAGAGCCGCGAGGCCGAACGCACCGTGCCAGCCGAGCCAGAGCGATGCCGCCGGGATGAGCAGTCCCGCCACGAGCTGGCTCGCCTGCACGCCCGACTGCTTCACGCCGATCCAGCCGGAGCGCTGCGCCTGCGGGACCGCAGTGACGACCAGTCGGTTGGTGGTCGGATTCGAGATCGACTGGGCTGGACCGGCAATGATCACCGAAGCCAAGAGCACCCAGAAGTTCTGCGCGAGCGCGGCAATAACGAGCGCGAGGACCGTCCCGCCGAAGATCAGGACGATCTGCTGGCGGCTTGTCGCCCGGTCGCTGAACCGGCCTAGCCACGCGCTGCCCACGGCAGCGCTCGCGAACACCGCGCCCGCGAGGAGCCCGAACTGCGACTGGGTCATGCCCAAGTCGTGGAGGATGAGCGGGCTCACCGCGCTCAGGCCGTAGTTGAGCAGCGGGCCGACACCCATCGCGCAGACAAGGACGAACAGGAGGGAGGCGGGGGCGCGCTTCACAGGGCGGCGAGGGCCGCGTCGAAGCGGTCGAGGGCGATGCGCGCGACCTCCGGCGTGGGCAGCAGCGGAGGGGCGACCGCGTCTGCGCCCGCCTTCGCGAGCTGGTCGTGGAAGTACCCGGGGGCCAGGAGGTAGCTCGCGATGACCACCCGATCCGTCTCCTCCGCGCGCAGCTCGGCGACCGCGTCTGGGACGTTCGGCTCCGCGCTCGCGCCGTAGGCTGGCAGGATCCGGTTCGGGATGAGGTGGCGCAGCATGTCGGCGAGCCGCTCGACGTCCTCCGCTGCGGTGGGGTTCGACGAGCCTGCGGCTGCGAGCACGACGGCGTCCTGCGCTCCCAGCCCCGCCTCCCCGAGCCGCTCGGCGAGCACGCCCGCAAGGCGGGGGTCGGGGCCGAGGGGCGCGGCCGCCGTCGTCCGCTCCCGGGATTTCACGGCGCGACCGATGTCCACCTTCACGTGGTAGCCGACGCTCAGAAGAAGGGGCACGACGACGGCCGGCGCCCCCGCGGGCAGGCCGGCGACGACGTCGGGCAGCTCTGGGCCGTGGACATCCACGTAGGCGTCCAGGACGGTGGCGTCGGGCCGCGCCGCGCGAAGTTCGTCGACGACCCGGAGGATCGCGGCCTTGCCATCGGGGTTGCTGGTTCCGTGGGCGCACGCGACGAGGATCGGCTGGGTCATAGTCGGAGCCTACAGCGGCGACGATCCGCCGTCCGGCGGAGTGATTAGGATGAACGTCATGAGCGAGATGTTCTTGGAGAAGTTCCGCGCGCTTGTTCCCAAATACCTCGGTGACCCCTGGAGCCCGAAGGATGGGATCTCCGAGGACGAGCTCGACGACGCCCTCGGGGAGCACGCCTTCGCGATCCCGCTCGCTCTGCGCGAGTTCTACCTCGCCCTCGGTGGCTCCGAGCTCATGGAGGCCTACCACTACTTCTGGGATCCAGAGGAGCTCGAGGTCGACGAGGAGGGCTTCCTCATGTTCCTCGAAGACGAGGAGGAGCAGTTCACGTGGGGCTTCCGTTCCGGCGACCTCCGCGTGCCCGACCCGATTGTCTACCGGAAGAACAACGCCCGCGGCGAATGGGTCTCCGAGGATGGGACGTTCTCCGAGTTCACCTTCGACATGTTCGACTGGGTCTTCTCCGAGGACGAAGAGCACGTCTGAGTCACCTCGTCGCACAGCAGTCACCCTCACGCGGGCTTCTCCGCGAGAGGGTGACTTTTTTGTGCCGAAGAAAATTGACGGAAAGTACTGGACATATGACAGATCTGTCATATGCTTGTTATCGGATCCACTTCAGCCTCCAGTGGATCCGGGTGCGAACGGAAACGGGCCCTGGGAAGCGGTACTCCGCCAACCAGGGCCCAACCGTTCTAACGCGCCTCTAAGACCCGTTCCTACGCCTGACGGTCCACGACGGCGTCCGCGAACGCCGCGAGCGAGGCCTTCACGACCCCATCCGGCAGGGGGGACAGGGCGGCCTTCGCCGCGTCGGCCCATTCACGGGCGGCGGCCCAGGCGTCGGTGGTGACGGGGTGCGCGGAAAGGGCCGCGACGGCCTCGGCGAGGGCCTCGTCGGACGTGAGGTCGCCATCGATCAGGCGGAGCACCTCGGCCGCGGAGGCATCGCCGTCGGACGCGGCGCGGCGAAGCAGGAGCACCGGGAGCGTCGGCACGCCCTCGCGCAGGTCGGTCCCGGCGGACTTGCCCGAGGTCACCTTGCCGCCGGTCACGTCGATGACGTCGTCGGCGAGCTGGAACGCCACCCCGACGTTCTCGCCATATCTAACGAGCACGTCCTCGTACTCTTCGGGCGCACCGGCAAAGATCGCGCCCATCTGGCCCGACGCGGCGATGAGCGAGCCGGTCTTGTCCGCGAGCACGGAGATGTAGTGGTCCACGGGGTCCTCGTCTTCGCGCGGGCCCACGGTCTCGTGCAGCTGGCCGAGGCAGAGCCGCTCGAACGTGCGCGCCTGGATCGCGAGCGCGCGGCCCCCGAGCTCCGAGACGAGGATCGACGCGCGCGCGAAGATCAGGTCGCCGGTGAGGATCGCCACGGTGTTGCCCCAGACCTCGTGGGCCGTGGGCGCTCCGCGACGGTATGGGGCCGAATCCATCACGTCGTCGTGATACAGGGTCGCCAAGTGGGTGAGCTCGACGACGGCGGCAGCCTGGAGGACCTCGGGCCGCGTCCAGTCACCGAGGTGCGAGCACAGGAGGGTGAGCAGCGGACGGATCCGCTTGCCCCCGGCCTCGACGAGGTGGCGGCTCGTGGCGTCCGCCAGCGGATCGGAGTTCGCGATGGCTTCCCGCAGCCGCTTCTCGACGCGGGCCATGTTCGTCGTGATGGCCGGACCGAGATCGGGGTCGCTCGCGATCGCGGCGAATCCGGCGGGCAGCTGGATCCCGGCGGCGATGGCCGTCGTCGTCGGGGCCGGCTCGGACGCCTCCGGGCGCCCGTGGCCCGCGTGGGTCCAGCTGTGTTCAGTGTTCGTCACGGGTCAAGCCTAACTAGTGCGTGTTCTTGGTTTCGGGCGTCAACGACTCGAGCACACGGATGGCCCGGTCCTCGAGCCACCCTCCGCGCGGTTCGGTGAGATTCGCGAGCAGCCGGACGACCACGCGCATGAGCGCCGGGATCGGCATCCCGGTCCGCAGGGCGAGGCGCATGACCGCCGGACGGCCGATCAGCGCCGCGAACGTCCGGCCCAGAGTGAAGTGGCTCCCCCACTCGCCCCGCACCTTGTCCGCGTAGGCGCGGAGGCGATGGTCGACGTCGGCCGCTCCCCTCGCGTCCGCGAGGAACTGCGCCGCGTAGCGCCCCGACTCCATCGCGTAGCTGATGCCCTCGCCGTTGAACGGGCTCACCATCCCGCCGGCATCGCCGAGGAGCGCCATGCCGGGCACCACGTGCGGCGTGCGGTTGAATCCCATGGGCAGCGCCGCGCCGCGCACGGGACCGACCTGGTTCTCCTCCGCGAAACCCCATTCCTCGGGCATCCCCGCGGTCCAGTCCCGCAGCACCTGGCGGTAGTCGAGGCTCCCGAACTCCTTGGACGAATTCAGGATGCCGAGGCCGACGTTCGAGGTCCCGTCGCCCACGCCGAAGACCCAGCCGTACCCGGGCAGCGGCTTGCCGTCCCGTCCGGGCAGCTCAAGCCAGCCCTCCATCCAGTCGTCCTCGTGGCGGGGGCTGCGGAAGTACGTGCGGTACGCGACGCCGAGCGGGCGGTCGTCGCGCTTGGCGAGGCCGTAGGACACGGCGGCGCGGGTCGAATTGCCGTCGGCGGCGAGGACGACGTCGGCCTGGAAGTCGCGCGTCTCCCCCGTCTTCCGGCCGTCCCCATCGAGGATCTGGGCGCGGGCGCCCACCACGCGGCCGGTGTCGTCGCGCAGCACTTCGCTCACGCTGTGGCCCTCGAGGAGCCGCGCGCCCGCGGACTCGGAGTGCCGGGCGAGCGCCTCGTCGAAGCCGAGGCGGGTCCGGATGAGGCCGTAGTCCGGGAACTCGCCACCCGACGGCCACGCGAGCTCGACCGTCCGTCCGCCCGCGATGAGCCGCAGCCCGCGATTGCGCCGCCAGCCGTCGGCCTCGTCGTGCGGCAGCCCCAGGAGCTGGATCTCGCGGACGGCGCGTGGCGTCAGCCCGTCCCCGCAGACCTTCTCGCGCGGGAAACGGGTCTTCTCGAGAACCGTCACGTCCGCCCCGGCCCGGGCCAGATAGTGGGCAGCGGTCGAGCCGGCGGGACCGGCCCCGACGATCAGAACCTGCATGGGCTCAGAATCAGCCGGCCGAGCGGCGGGCACGGCGGAGCTTCTCGACCGGACCCGAGTGGGCTCCGGCCGGGATCGGCTTCGTGGCACGGTGCACGGCCACGATGCCGCCCGAGAGGTTGCGGTACGCGACGTCCTCCCAGCCGTCCTCAGCCAGCCAGGCCGCGAGGTGGTCCTGGTCGGGCCAGGCGCGGATGGACTCGGCGAGGTAGACGTAGGCGTCCGGGTTCGAGGAGGCCTTGCGGGCGACCGGCGGGAGGGCCCGCATGAGGTACTCGAGGTACATGGTGCGCCACAGGGGGTTCACCGGCGACGAGAACTCCGCGACCACGAGCTTCCCCCCGGGCTTCGTGACACGGAGCATTTCGCGCAGTGCAGCATGCGGCTCGCTGACGTTGCGCAGGCCGAAGGAGATGGTGACGGCGTCGAACGCGTTGTCCGCGAACGGCAGCCTGGTGGCATCCCCGGCGATGAAGTCGATGTCCGGCCGGCGGCGCTTGCCGACCTTGAGCATGCCGAGGGAGAAGTCGCACGCAATGACGTCGATGCCCGCATCCGCATACGGCTCCGACGACGTGCCCGTCCCGGCCGCGAGGTCCAGCACCCGCTGGCCCGGCGTGGCGCCGACTGCGTCGAAGACCACCTTGCGCCAGCGGCGGGTCTGCCCGAGGGAGAGGATGTCGTTGACAACGTCGTAGCGAGGCGCCACGTCGTCGAACATGCTCGCCACTTCCTCGGGGAGCTTCTGGAGGGATGCCCTCTTGCCTGTGCTGGTCACCCGCCCCATTCTGCCAAACTTCCGCGCGGCTTCCGGCACGTCAGAACTTCAGGAGCACCTTCGAGGACCCCGTGCTGCGGTCGCCCGCCACCCGGAACGCCTCGACCGCGTCGTCGACAGGGAACTCGTGGGTGAGCATCGGCTCCACGTCGAGGCCCTCGGCCAGGTACTCGAGCGCCGTCGAGATCTCGTCGATGAACCGGAACGTGCCGCGGTAGTCGATCTCGCGGAAGACGAGCTCGGCGAGGGACACCTCGAGGGTTCCGGCCGGGAGGTTGCCCACCTGCACCACGACGCCCCCGCGCTTCACCGCGCGCAGCACGCTCGTGACGGCGGGCGGCGCGCCCGAAGCCTCGAAGACGACGTCCGTCTCCGGCAGGGAACCGCCCTCGGCGAGGTTGACGACGTCGTCCGCTCCCATGCGGCGGGCGATCTCGAGGGAGGCTGTGGCCAGGTCGCTCGCGACGACGCGCGCAGCGCCCGCCTTGCGGGCGGCGGCCACCACGAGGACGCCGATGGGCCCGGCGCCGTTGACGAGGACGGTCTTCCCCTCCACCGATCCGGCGCGGTTCACGGCGTGGATGGCCACGCCGAGGGGCTCGGCCACGGAGGCGAGCCGCGTGCTCACGCCCTCGGGCACGGGCCGGAGCTGGCCGGCGGGGACGATCTTCTGGGCCGCGAACGCGCCCTGCGTGTGCGGGCGGTACGCGGCCGAGCCGAGGTAGCGGACGGAGCCGCACAGGTTGGGGCGGCCGGACGTGCAGAACTCGCACTCGCCGCACGTGGTCGCGGGATGGATCGCCACGGCCTGGCCCACCTCGAAGCCGCTCACCTGGGAACCGAGCGCCGCGACGCGGCCGGCGACCTCGTGCCCGAGGATCAGCGGATCCTTGAGGATGCTGAGCCCGGCGGCGCCGTGCTTGACGTAGTGGAGGTCGCTGCCGCAGATGCCCCCGTACTCGATGTCGACGAGAGCGTCCTGCGGGCCGAGCTCGGTGGACTCGACGGGGTCGAGGCGCAGATCACCGGCTGCATGGACGACGACGGCCAGGCTCATGGGGTTCCTCCTGACGGAAAGGGTGGCGTGGAAGCCATTGTACGCACTGCCATACTAGATGTGCCACCTCTGCCCACCTAGTCTTGGACCCATGGCCCCGTCCCTCCCGGGCGAGCCGACGCCGTCAGCCGTCCGCCCGCCGTCGAACCGCGAGCTTGCCTACGAGCACATCCGAGAGCTGATCGTCCGAGGCGACGAGCCGCCCGGCGCCCTCCTGAGCGAGAACGACCTCGCGCTCCGGCTCGACCTCAGCCGCACCCCGGTGCGCGAGGCGCTCCTCCTTCTGGCGCAGGAAGGGCTCGTTGACGTGCGGCCGCAGCGCGGCAGCTACGTGTCCCTCATCGATCCGGACATGGTGCGGCAGGCCCAGTTCATCCGCGAGGCCATCGAGATCGCGTCCCTCGAGGCATGTGTCGCGAAGTGGAACCCCGAGCTGGGGGCAGGGGTCGAGGAGATCCTCGCCGCCCAGGACGACTGCAGCACGCCGGAGGAGTTCTATCCGCTCGACGAGCTCTTCCACCGTACCCTGCTCGGGATTGCGGGCCACGAATTCGCGTGGTCGGCAGTGCAGAGCGCCAAGGGGCACCTGGACCGGGCCCGGTATCTCGGGTTGAGCGGCTATCGCTCGATCGCCGATTATGCGGCAGACCATCGGCGGGTCCACGAGGCCGTCGCCTCGGGGAGCCTCGACGCTGCCCAGGCGGAGCTGCGCTCGCACCTGCGGTTCGTGCTCGACGACCTCGATCAGATCCAGGCAGCGCGGCCCGAGCTCTTCCGAGTCCCCCGTGGGCCGGAGCGGCGCCCCGCACGGCCCGCGCGCCGGTAGCGCTGCAGGCAACAAGTACCCTTGATCCATCATGACCTCCCCCCTGCGCGCCCTCACCGTCGATCTGGGCGAGACCTTCCCCCTCGGCGATTTGGCGGACGCGATCACTGAGCCGTCTGCGCTGTGCTGGATCCGCCGGGGCGAGGGCCATCTCGGATTCGGGGAGAGCGCGCGGTTCACGGTCACCGGCCCCGACCGCTTCATCGAAGCCGAGGCGTGGTGGAAGCAGCTCACGCTCGACGCCGAGGTCGTCGACCCACTCCGGCACCCCGGCACGGGGCCGCTCGCCTTCGGATCCTTCGCCTTCTCCCGCACGTCCGGGTACGAGTCACGGCTGGTGGTGCCCCAGATCGTCGTCGGCATCCGGGAAGGCAGGGCATGGGCCACTCAGCTCACCACCGACGGGACCGCACCCTCCGAGCGCGGGCTGCGCGCCGCCGTCGACCGCTGGCTCTCGCCGCTGCCGTCGAACACCGCGAACGGAAGCCATCTCACCATCCGCTCGGGGCGGCTCGGCGAGCAGCGCTGGATGGAGGCGGTGGCGTCCGGGGTCCGGCACATCCGCTCGGGGGAGCTTGAAAAGCTCGTCCTCGCCCGCGATGTGGTGGTGGAGGACGACGGCGGGATCCCCAGGGACCGCGTGCTGCGTCGCCTTGCATCGGCGTACCGCGATTGCTGGGTCTATGGCGTCGACGGCTTGGTGGGAGCGACGCCGGAGATGCTCATCCAGGTCGAGGGACGCACCGCGCAGGCCCGCGTCCTCGCCGGAACGCTCGATCGGCGGGACGCCGACGGCGCCGGACCCGGCTACGCGGAGCGGGTCCTCGCGGGATCGGCGAAGCAGCGCCACGAGCACCAGATCGCGATCGAGTCACTGACCACGGCGCTCGAGCCGTTCTCGGAGGCACTCAACGCCCACGACGAGCCGTTCATCCTCGAACTGCCGAACGTGTTCCACCTCGCGTCCGACGTCAAGGCCGAGCTCGCGGAGATCGAGGGCCACGTGCCCACCCCGCTCGCACTCGTGAACGCCCTGCATCCCACCGCCGCCGTCTGCGGGACGCCGACGCGCGTGGCGGGCGACCTCCTCCGGGAGCTCGAGGAGCTCGACCGAGGCCCCTACGCGGGTCCCGTCGGCTGGCTCGACGGCGCCGGCAACGGCGAGTTCGGCATCGCCCTGCGCGGGGCAGTCCTCGAGGGGACGACCACCGCCCGGCTGTACGCGGGGTGCGGGATCGTGGACGGCTCCGTCCCGCAGGCGGAACTCGCCGAGACCTGGGCGAAGTTCCGGCCCATGCTCGAGGCGCTCGGGGTCGAACGCTGACGTCTGGCATTCCAGAAGCTTCCCCAGAGGGTGGGGTTGCGCGGCATCCCTTTTCGTTGTCCAATGGTGAAACGAAAGTTGCATGTGACGAACATCTCAACGGTCTGACGACCGGCTAGGATGGATGTCGCTCTAGCACCTGATTGCCAGTACCTCCAAGTAAGGGACGACATATGACTTTCTCCACGAAGCTCGCTGCCAAGGGCGCCGTGGTCCTCGCCGTGGGCGCGCTTGCGCTCACCGCCTGCACGAACGCCTCCGAGACGGGCGGCGGTGCTCAGCCGTCGGGCTCGGGCTCGGCCTCCGCCAGCTTCGATCCGAGCACCGTCCAGAAGGACGACTCCCTGGCTTCGCAGGTGCCCGCCGCGATCAAGTCCAAGGGCACGCTCGTCGTCGGCTCCGACACGACGTACGCTCCCGCCGAGTTCCTCGGCGGTTCGGACAACCACACCCCGATGGGCTATGACGTCGACTTCGCCAAGGCCATCGCGGCGACGCTCGGCCTCAAGGCCGACGTCCAGACGGCCGACTTCACGGGCATCCTCCCGGCCCTCGGCCCCAAGTACGACCTCGGCATCAGCTCCTTCACCATCACCAAGGAGCGCTTGCAGGCCGTCAACTTCGTGAGCTACTTCAACGCCGGCGTGGCCTGGGCGGTCCAGAAGGGCAACCCGAAGAACTTCTCCGTCGACGACGTCTGCGGCAAGACCATCGGCGTCCAGACGGGCACGACCGAAGCCGACGAGGTGAAGACCCTCAGCGACAAGTGCACCTCGTCCGGCAAGAAGGCGATCGACATCGTCTCCCTCGCGGCGCAGACCGACCTCAACACGCGTCTGGTCAACGGCGCCCTTGACGCCATGTCCGCCGACTCGCCCATCATTGGATATGCGGTCACCCAGACAAACGGTGCCGTGCAGAAGATCGGCGACACGACTGAGGTCGCCCCGGAGGGCATCGCCGTCGCCAAGAGCGACACGGCGCTTGCCGACCTGATCCAGAAGGTCATGGCCAAGCTCATGGCCGATGGCACCTACAAGAAGATCCTCGACTCCTGGAACAACGCCGACGGCGCCGTCTCCAAGGCCGAGGTCAACCCGTCCGTCTCCTCGTGAATGTCATGACTGCTCGTCAGGCGGAGACCGCCGAGGCCACGAAGAGTGGCGCGCCGGAACTGATCAAGGCGGTTCCGGTGCGCCACCCGGGCCGGTGGGTCGCAGCCGCCATCATCCTGATCCTGGCCGCCCTGGCCATCCAGAGCCTGGCGACCAACCCGCGCTTCGGCTGGGGCACCGTCGCGG
>NZ_JBQCGQ010000019.1:0-4156 GCF_051955515.1 Sinomonas sp. | reverse complement strand
AGGGCCCGCACGTGGCGGGCCCTCGGGAAGCGTCGCGGCGGCGGTCCGCTAGGACTCGTTGCCGCCGTCGTCGTCCGGCACGTCGAGCTCGGCGAGCTCGTCGGCGAAGCCGGTGTCGCTGGCGCCGGCGCCGATCTCCTCGAGCGAGGCAAGGTCCTCGTCGAAGGCCGAGCCGAAGCCGCCCAGGCCGTCGCCGTCGCCGAGCCCGAGCTCGGCGGCGATCTCGTCGGAGTCCAGCAGGCCGACGTCATCCATCGCCCGCGGGAGCGGCTCGGCCGGCTCGATCTCGATCCGCCGGGAGCGCTTGAGCCCCGTGGCGGCCGGGATGAGCTTGCCGATGATCACGTTCTCCTTCAGGCCGTTGAGGGTGTCCTTCTTGCCCTCGAGCGCGGCGTCCGTGAGGACCTTGGTGGTCTCCTGGAACGACGCGGCCGACAGGAAGGAATCCGTGTTCAGCGAGGCCTTGGTGATGCCGAGGATGATCTCCTCGAACTGCGCGGTCTCGCCGCCCTCGGACTTGATCCGCTGGTTCTCCTTGGCGAACTCGTAGCGATCCACGAACTGCCCGGGCAGGTAGGTCGTGTCGCCCTTCTGGTCCACGCGGACCTTCTTGAGCATCTGGCGAACGATCAGCTCGATGTGCTTGTCGTTGATGTCGACGCCCTGCGACTTGTAGACCTCCTGCACCTCCTTGACGAGGTAGCGCTCGGTCTCCGTCCGGCCGCGGAGCTTCAGCAGGTCGTGCGGGTACAGCGAGCCCTCGTTGAGCTGCCGCCCGGCCTCGACCTTCTCACCCTCCGACACGTACAGCCGCGTGCGCCGCGGGAACGTGTGGCGGTGCTCCTCGCCGGCGTCGTCGGTGACGACGACCGTCAGGGCCTTGTCGGTCTCCTCGATCGACACCACGCCGTCGTGCTCGGTGATCTGCGCCAGGCCCTTGGGCTTGCGCGCCTCGAAGAGCTCGACGACACGCGGCAGGCCGTGCGTGATGTCCGCGCCGGCGACGCCGCCGGTGTGGAACGTCCGCATGGTCAGCTGCGTGCCCGGCTCGCCGATCGACTGGGCGGCGATGATGCCCACCGCGTCGCCGATCTGCGCCGTGTTGCCCGAGGCCAGCGAGCGCCCGTAGCACGCCTGGCACACGCCGGTCGTGGCCTCGCACGTCATGACGGAGCGCACCGGCACCCAGGCGTCCTCGTCGAGCGACTCGAAGATGTCGGCCATCTCGGCACGGTCGATCTCGCCGCCCTTCTCGACGATCACGCGACCGCGCTTCGTCTCGATGGTCTGCGCCGCGATGCGGCCCACGAGGTTGTCGTTGGGGTCACCCTGGTCGTTGCGGACCTTGAGCTCGATGAACTCCTTGGTGCCGCAGTCGGGCTCGCGGATGATCACGTCCTGGGCCACGTCAACCAGGCGCCGGGTCAGGTAGCCCGAGTCGGCGGTGCGCAGGGCGGTGTCGGCCAGGCCCTTGCGGGCGCCGTGCGTCGAGATGAAGTACTCGAGCACGGTGAGGCCCTCCATGAAGTTGGCCCGGATCGGCCGCTCGATGATCTCGCCCTTCGGGTTGGCCATGAGGCCGCGCATGCCGGCGAGCTGGCGGATCTGCTTCATCGAGCCTCGGGCGCCCGAGTTGGCCATCATGAAGATGGGGTTCAGGCGATCGAAGTTCCGCTCCATGGCGTTGGCCACTTCCTCGGTGGCCGCCGTCCACTTGTCGACGACCGCCTCGTGGCGCTCCTCCTGCGTGATCAGGCCCATGTCGTACTGGTCCTGGATCTCCGCGACCTCGGTCTCGACCTTGGCCAGGATCTCGCCCTTGTCGGGCGGGATCACGACGTCGTTCTTGGAGATCGTGATGCCGGCCTGCGTCGCGTACTTGAACCCGAGGTCCTTGAACGCGTCGAGCACCAGCGCGATCACCGACGCGCCGTAGCGCTGCACCAGGAAGTCGATGAGCTTGACGGTGTCCTTCTTGCGCATCGACTGGTTGATGAAGTCGTACTGGAGCGAGTCGTAGTTGTCGCCCAGTGCGTCCTTCAGCGCGCGATCGATGCGGTCGTTGTAGATGATGCGCCCGACCGTGGTGAGCACGTGGCCGCCCTTGTCCTCCTCGCGGCGGTACTCGGCCACGTCGTGCAGGCCGACGCCCTTGAGCTCGTAGCTCAGCTCGGCCTCCTGCGCGGTGCGGAAGCGGTGGACCTTGGGCGTGTGCGAGGCCGGGTCGATCTTGGCCAGCTCCTCGGCCTCGGGCCCGTAGGTCAGGTAGTAGGCGCCCAGCACCATGTCCTGCGTCGGCGTCGCCAGCGGCGCGCCGTGCGCGGGGGACAGGATGTTGTTGCTCGACAGCATCAGAATGCGGGCCTCCGCCTGCGCCTCGGCGCTGAGCGGGAGGTGGACCGCCATCTGGTCGCCGTCGAAGTCGGCGTTGAACGCGTGGCAGACCAGCGGGTGGACCTGGATGGCCTTGCCCTCGACCAGCACCGGCTCGAACGCCTGGATGCCCAGGCGGTGGAGCGTCGGTGCGCGGTTGAGCAGCACCGGGTGCTCGTGGATGACCTGCTCGAGGACGTCCCAGACCTGCGGGATCATCGAGTCGACCATCTTCTTGGCCGCCTTGATGTTCTGCGCCTCCTTGCGCTCGACGAGCTGGGCCATGATGAACGGCTTGAACAGCTCGAGCGCCATGAGCTTCGGCAGACCGCACTGGTGGAGCTTCAGCGACGGGCCGGCAACGATGACCGAGCGGCCGCTGTAGTCCACGCGCTTGCCGAGCAGGTTCTGGCGGAAGCGCCCCTGCTTGCCCTTGAGCATGTCGGAGAGCGACTTCAGCGGGCGGTTGCCCGGGCCCGTGACGGGCCGGCCACGGCGGCCGTTGTCGAACAGCGCGTCGACGGCCTCCTGCAGCATGCGCTTCTCGTTGTTGACGATGATCTCCGGCGCGCCGAGGTCGAGGAGACGCTTCAACCGGTTGTTGCGGTTGATGACGCGGCGGTAGAGGTCGTTGAGGTCAGACGTGGCGAAACGGCCGCCGTCGAGCTGGACCATCGGGCGCAGCTCCGGCGGGATCACCGGCACGGCCTCGAGGACCATCATCTCGGGCTTGTTGGTCGAGTTCAGGACGGCGCTGAGCACCTTCAGGCGCTTGACCGCGCGGGCCTGCTTCTGGCCCTTGCCGTTCTTGACCTGGTCCTCGAGGTCCTCGCGCTCGTGGTCGAGGCAGATGCCCGCCGCGTCCCACGGGGCGAGGTTCTCGCCCGCGGCGCGGTCGGGATCGACGTCGCGCGTCTCGTCCGAGCGGTCCCAGCACTCCTTCTCGCGCAGGAGCTCGCGGACGTGCTCCGCGCCCATGCCGCCGCCGAAGTACTCGCCGAATCCGAACGGCGAGCCGAAGCGGTGCTTGAGCTCACGGAAGAACGTCTCGTCGGGGATGATCAGCTTGGGACGGAACTCGTCCTTGTCGATGGGCTTCTCGACGTACGCCGACAGCGGCCAGTCCTCGCCCTCGGCGGGCGGGTCCTCGGACGGCTCCTCCTTGTTGGCGAAGAGCTTCCAGACGTCCTTCAGGCGCTGGCGGGCGTCCTCGTAGTAGGCCTCGGTGTCGTCGATGTCCGCGTTGAACGAGCGCTGGACGTCCTTGACGAGCTTCTCGCGCTCCTCGTCGGAGAGCTTCTTGACGTTGACGTCGAGCGACTCGGCCCACAGGTGGTCCTCGTCGCCGAACGCCGACTGCGTGCCCGTCTTCAGGTACTCCACGCGGGCCTCGAGCGACTTCTTGAGCTCGTCGACGCGCTCGCGCTCCTCCTCGGCGAGGCGGTCGAGCTCGGCCTGCATCTCGGTCTCGAGGGTCGGCAGGTCGCGCCAACGCGCCTCCTGGTCGACACAGGTGACGATGGACGCCGCGAAGTACAGGATCTTCTCGAGCTCCTTGGGAGCCATGTCGAGCAGGTAGCCGATACGGCTCGGGACGCCCTTGAAGAACCAGATGTGCGAGACCGGCGCGGCGAGGTCGATATGGCCCATGCGCTCACGGCGCACCTTGGACCGCGTCACCTCGACGCCGCAGCGCTCGCAGACGATGCCCTTGTAACGGACGCGCTTGTACTTGCCGCAGTAGCACTCCCAGTCCTTGGTGGGACCGAAGATGCGCTCGCAG
>NZ_JBQCGQ010000018.1:0-4539 GCF_051955515.1 Sinomonas sp. | reverse complement strand
CCGGTCCAGCCGGAGGATCGCGAGGTTCTTCTCGGTCAGCGTCCCGAGGTCTCCCCCGGAGCCCTTGACCCACAGGAGCTCGACGGGCTCGCCCGTGACGGGGTCGGTCTCAGTGCCCTTGGCGGAGGTGTTGCCACCGGCGTAGTTCGTGTTGCGCTTGTCGGCGCCCAGCCGGTTCGAGCGGGCGATCAAATCGGCCACAGCCGGATTCTGGGTGTGGTTCATCGTGTCCTCTGCGTAAGTCTCTTTGGGTGCGTAGGTCTTTTTTGGGAAGAGGGAACTATGCGCCCCAGCCGGCCTGGGTGCCGCCGACGCGGGTCTCGTTGATGAGCTTCTGGTAGCCCGAAGCGGCGTAGGCCGCCATCGGGTCTGCGGGCAGCCCCCGCTCGTCGCGCCACGCCGCAAGGGCCGGGCGCACATCGGTGTAGAACGCGTCCATGAAGATCGCGTTCGCGGCCAGGACGTCGTGGTTGCGCTGCGCCTCCCCGAGCGCCTCGCGATCGAGGAGCAGGGCGCGCAGGGCCATCTCCTGGACGTTGAGCACCGAGCGGATCTGGCCCGGGATCTTCTCCTCGAGGTTGTGGCACTGGTCGAGCATGAGGGCCACGGGTGAGTTGGGCTCGAGGCCGCCGCCGCGGGCCACCTCGACCATGATGCGGAACAGCTGGAACGGGTCGGCCGCGCCGACGATGAGATCGTCGTCGGCATAGAAGCGCGAGTTGAAGTCGAAGGAGCCAAGCTTCCCGAGGCGCAGGAGCTGGGCCACGATGAACTCGATGTTCGTGCCCGGAGCGTGATGGCCTGTGTCGAGGCACACGAACGCCTTCTCGCCGAGGGCCAAGGTCTGGGCGTAGGAGGTGCCCCAGTCCGGGACGTCGGTGTGGTAGAACGCCGGCTCGAAGAACTTGTACTCGAGCACGAGGCGCTGGTCGTCGCCGAGGCGCGCGTAGATCTCGGCGAGGGACTCTGCGAGGCGATCCTGGCGGGCACGGATGTCGTCCTGGCCTGGGTAGTTGGTCCCGTCGGCGAGCCAGATCTTCAGGTCGCGGGAGCCGGTCGCGTCCATGATGTCGATGCACTCGAGGTGGTGCTCGATGGCCTTCCGGCGCACAGCCTCATCCGAATGGGTGAGCGAGCCGAACTTGTAGATGTCGTCCTGGAACGTGTTCGAGTTGATCGTGCCGAGCTTCACGCCCAGGCCCTCGGCGTACTCGCGCAAGGCCGCATAATCCTCGACCTTGTCCCATGGGATGTGCAGCGCCACGGACGGGGCAAGGCCCGTCAGCTCGTTGACCTTCGCGGCGTCCTGCAGCTTCTCCTGGACCGTACGGGGCGTGCCGGGCGTGCCGAACACCTTGAAGCGGGTGCCCGAGTTGCCGTAGGCCCACGACGGGACCTCAATGGCAAGGCTGTTCAGTGCCTCCGGGATCTGAAGGGTGCTCATCAGTGCTCTCCTGTCTGTGAAGTCTGGGACGCCAGGCTCCCGGAACGGGCCGCCGCAAGCTGGTCGTCGAGGTTGAAGATCTCGTCAAGCGCAACGAAAGACTCATCGGGCGGGGCGTCGAGGCCGTCGAAGAGGTCGGCCATCTCGGCCTGCCACCTCGCGTTCACCTCGTACGCGGCCATCCGAGCTGCCGCCGCGTCGAGGCTGTCCGTTTCGACGTAGCCGATCAGCAGGCCATCGGGGCTGAGGAAGAGCGAGTAGTTGTTCCATCCCGTGGCCTTGAGCGCCTCCAGCATCTCGGGCCACACGGCAGCGTGGCGACGCTTGTACTCCTCGATCCGGTCGGGGTGGATCCGCTGCTGGAAGCAGATCCTCCGCCGCGCTGCGGTCTCGCTCATGGTGCTCCTGAAGGTGTCGACGGCGACTCTGTCATCGCTTCATGAATCGATTCAAAAGATCGGTCTTCATCAGAGTAAGGCCCAGGATCGGGAAGGGTCAAGGGGTTGCGCATCCCATCGGAGAAGAGCGACGGGCACGCGGCGCCCAGCCCCCCATAACCGCCCCGCGCCCGGCGCGGCGACGCGGGGAAGGGCGCCCCGGGCGGGGACGGGCGCCACCAGGCGAGGCGGCGATCTCTGGACGAACCCTCGCGGCCGTGCCAGACTGCTGGAAAACGCTTTCCATCACAGCTGATGACTAGAAGCTGATCCCCCAGAACACGGCGCAAAGGAGCCCCATGAGCACGCCAGCCTCCCCCACCGCCCGAACGAATCCGGCTCAGACCCCGAACCCGAAGAGCCCCGCCCCTGCGGCGAACACCCCGGCCCGCATCGCCCTCGTCGGCGCGCACGGCTTCGGCTTGGTCCACCTGCGGAACCTCGACCGCCTCACGCGGCAGGGCGCCGTCGTCCTCGACGCCGTGGCCGACCCCCAACCGCCCGATGCTGGAAGCGTTCCGGAGGGGACGCCGTCGTTCGCGTCGCTCGCCGACCTCCTCGCCGCTCGCCCGACGCCGGACGTCGCAATCATCGCCACTCCGCTCCAGACGCACGGACCTCTCGGGGCTGCAGCGCTCGACGCCCGAGCGCACCTCTACCTCGAGAAGCCGCCGGTGCCCTCGCTTGCGGCCTATCGGGAGCTCCTCAGGCACGCGCAGCGCAGCGGGCGCGCCGTGCAGGTCGGCTTCCAGAGCCTCGGTTCGCACGCCCTCCCGGCAATCGAGGCCCTCATCGCGTCGGGCGGGATCGGAAGCGTCCGCTCGATCGGCGCGTTTGGGACGTGGACTCGGGACCTCGCCTATTACGCGCGTTCGCCGTGGGCCGGCAAGCGGAGCCTCAACGGGGTCGAGGTGATCGACGGCGTGGTGACCAACCCGTTGGCCCATGCGGTCGCGACGGCCCTGCGAATCGCGGGCGCGCGGCGCGAGGACGACGTGGCCAGCATCGACACCGACCTCTACCACGCGCACCACATCGAGGCCGACGACACGTCCGTTGTCCGCCTCCGCACCGCGGCGGGCGTCACGATCATGTGCGCCCTCACGCTCTGTGCGGCGGAGTCCGCCGAGCCGTGGGTGACCGTCTACGGCACCGAGGGCGAGGCGGACTTCTACTACACCGAAGACCGGCTCGTGATCCGCACGGAAGACGGCGAGCGCGAGGAGCGCTTCGGCCGCACCGATCTCACCGAGAACCTCCTCGATCACGTGGCCACGGGCGCCCCGCTGCTCAGCTCCCTCGAGGACGCAGGCGCGTTCATGCGCGTCCTCGAGGCGGTCAGGGAAGCGCCCGAGCCGCGCCAGATCGCTGATGACTACGTCGACTGGATCGGCGAGGGCCAGTCCGCGCGGCCGATCGTCCGGGGTGTCGAGGAGGCGCTCGCCCGAGCGGTCAAAGGTCAGGCGACCTTCGCCGAACTCGGTCTCCCGTGGGCGGCTGCCGAGGAGCCCGCAGCAACTCTCTCGCTCCCTGAGGGGCTGGCCGTGGCTGAGCTGCGCGAGGGGCAGCGCCTCGCCCCAACGCTCTCCCCGCGCCCGTACCTTCATCCGGTCAGCACCCTTGGCGGGGTCACCGTCACGGACCAGCTTCCCCTCGACCACGCGTGGCACCTCGGCCTGGGCTTCGCCCTGCAGGACGTCTCCGGGACCAATATCTGGGGCGGCCGCACCTACACCCGGGACGCTGGGCGCTACGTGTGGCGCGACGACCACGGGCGGATTGCGCTCGAGGGCATCGAGAGCGCACCGGGTACGCTCCGGCTCGCCCTGCGCTGGGAAGCGCACGACGGCGGCGCCCTCCTCCGCGAGGACCGCACCGCCACGGCCACAAGGGTTGGCGATGGGGTCTGGCGTCTGGACCTTTCCAGCCGGCTGACGGCTTCTCAGACTGTGAGCCTCGGCGGACCGGGATCGAACGGGAACGCGGGCGGTGGCTACGGAGGGTTCTTCCTGCGGCTCGCGCCGTGCGAGGCTGCGGAGGTCTTCACGCCGGACGCCGAGGGCGAGGCCGCGGTACACGGCCGCCCGGCGCCATGGGTCGCGTGGAGCGCCCGGTTCGGCGGGGTCGAGGCGGGAATCGTCGTCGCCGCCGCGCCTGAGGCGCCGGGCGACCCGTGGTTCGTCCGCCTCGCCGGATATCCCGGGATCGGTTCCGCGCTCGCGTGGGAGCGGGCCGTGGAGCTGTCCGGCGGCGAGACGCTCGAGCGCTCCTTCCGGGTGTGGTTCGTGGACGGACGCGTGGACGCCGCTCGCGTCGCCTCGTTCGTTGCTGGCGAGGGCGCCGCCTGATGGCAGAGAGGGCAGGCCTCCGTCCCCTCCGTCTCCGCGTCGAGGGCAGTCCCCAAGGCCTCACGTCCGGACCCACGCCGCGCCTGTCGTGGCACGCCGAGGGACCGCCGGGGGCAGCGCCCGCAGCGGCCGAGCCGGAGGTGCGCTCTGCGGACGGCAGGCTGCTCTGGGCCCCTGGCCGGCTTCCCCTTCCGCCGCACGCAACGACCCGCGTGACCGTCCCCCTCGAGGCGGGACTGCCGCCGGGTGCCGAGTGCCGTTGGCGCGTGCGGCTCCAGGACACGGACGGCGTGTGGGGCCCGTGGAGCGA
>NZ_JBQCGQ010000017.1:0-2816 GCF_051955515.1 Sinomonas sp. | reverse complement strand
TTTGCCCCCCCCCCCCCCCCGCCGCCGGGCCGGGGTGACGGGCGGGGGGGGTGGGGGGCCCCCCCACCCCCGGGGGGGCGGGGGCCCCCGGGGGGGGGGCCCCCGGCGCCCTTTCCGTCGCGCCCAGCAGGCGCCTCACAGCGGCAGCCCGCCGACTCCCTTCAAGTCGCGCATCACGATGGTCGAGGTGAGCTTTGCCAGGCCCGGGAGCGCCGCGAGCCGCTCGTCGTAGAGCCGCTGGTAGCCGGGCAGGTCCTCGGCGACGCACTTGAGCAGATAGTCCGGGTCGCCGAACAGGCGATACGCCTCGACGACCTGCGGCTCGTCGACCACCGCCTCCTCAAAGGCCTTGATCGCCTCCCTGGACGTCTCGCGCAATGTCGCGAACACCATGGTCCCGAAGCCCAGGCCCACTTTGGCGGGATCGACCTCGGCGCGGTACCCGCGGATAACGCCGTCGGCCTCGAGGTCCTTCAGCCTGCGATGACATGGAGCGAGGGTCAGACCCACCTCCGAGGCAAGCGCCGTCGCGGTGATCCTTCCGTCCGCTTGGAGAATGCGCAAGATAGTTCGATCCAATTTGTCGATCACGGAGAGAATCTATCCCAAATGCTCGACCGGCGGCGAGAAGAGGTGAGCACTTTTCGCGGCGATTTTCCTACTCTTGCCGCATGGACTTCACGCCCCTCCTGGGATTCGCCGCCGTCTCCCTCACGCTCGCCCTTACCCCCGGCGCAGATTGGGCCTACACGATCTCGGCGGGGCTCCGGGAGCGCTCCGCTGCGCCCTCGGTCGCCGGCCTGTGCACGGGGTACGTGGCCCTCACGGCGCTGGTCGCCACCGGCCTCGGAGTCCTCCTCGCCGCCCGCGCGGACATCGTCGCCTGGCTCTCGGTCGCCGGGGCGCTGTATCTGCTCTGGCTGGGTGCCACCACGGCGCGCAGTTGGCGCGGAGCGGGCTACCGCGCGGCGGACGCCCCGATTGCAGGAGCGCGCGGCGGGGCTGTCGCCGACTTCCTGCGGGGCGCGGGAACGAGCGGCATCAACCCGAAGGGCCTGCTGCTCTTCCTCGCCGTTATGCCGCAGTTCGTGCGCGCCAGCTCATCGGTCCCGGTTCCCCTCCAGACTGCGGCGATGGGACTCACGCATGTGGCGATCACCGTCGTCGTGTATGGCCTCGTAGCCATCGCGGCACGCCGTCTGCTCCGCTCGGCGCCACGCCGAGCCCAGCTCGTGACGCTCGCGAGCGGCGTGATCATGCTGGGCATCGGCGTCGCCCTGCTCGCCGAGCAGCTGCCGGCGATCATCAAGGCAGTATAGGGCCGCTCAGTTCGCCGTGAGCGACGGGTCCGATTCGGCGGGCGAGTCGCCATGGACGACGGCGTCACCCGGCGTCGCGGCCGCTGCGGCTCGCGCTGCGGCAGGCAGGGCGTCGTAGATGCGCTGCATCGCGTCGCCGTCATGGGCTGCCGACAGGAACCACGCCTCGAACACGCTCGGCGGCAGATAGACCCCGGAGTCAAGCATCGAGTGGAAGAAGGGCCCGTACCGGAACGTCTCCTGCGCCTGGGCGTCGGCGTAGTTGTGCACGCCGCGCTCAGAGGTGCCGAAGGCCACGGAGAAGAGGTTCCCCGCGCGCTGGATCGAGTGATCCACGCCCTCGGCGGAGAGCGCGTCTGAGAGGGCGGCGGAGAGCTCCTGGGAGCGCGCGTCAATGCGGGCGTAGACCTCGTCCGTTGCGAGGGAGAGAGTAGCGACGCCAGCGGCCATCGCCACGGGGTTGCCCGAGAGCGTGCCCGCCTGGTAGACCGGCCCGAGCGGAGCAAGGAAGTCCATGATGTCGGCACGGCCGCCGAGGGCAGCCACCGGCATCCCTCCGCCGATCACCTTGCCGAACGTGAAGAGATCGGGCGCCCAGCCCTCGCCCTGGCCGGTCAGCCCCCAGTAGCCGGCCGGTCCCACGCGGAAGCCCGTGAGCACCTCGTCCATGATGAACAGTGCTCCGTGCTCAGCAGTGATGCGGCGAAGCCCGGCGTTGAAGCCCTCGTCCGGCGTCACCACGCCCATGTTCGCCGGCGCCGCCTCGGTGATGACGGCGGCAATCCGGCCTCCGTGCTCGGCGAAGGCGGCTTCCACAGCGTCGAGGTCGTTGTATGGCAGCACCAGGGTCTCGGCCGCGGTCGCGGCCGTGACCCCCGCGGAACCGGGAAGCGCAAGAGTGGCCACGCCGGAGCCGGCAGAGGCGAGCAGGCCGTCCACGTGCCCGTGGTAGCAGCCCGCGAACTTCACCACGAGATCACGGCCCGTGAAGCCGCGGGCCAGTCGGATCGCCGTCATGGTGGCCTCGGTGCCGGTGGACACCATCCGAAGCCGCTCCACAGCGGGCACGCGGCCCACCACGAGCTGCGCCAGGGCCGCCTCATCCGGCGTCGAGGCGCCGAAGGACAGCCCTCGGTCGACGGCGGCATGGACGGCGTCGAGGACCTCCGGCACCGCGTGGCCAAGGAGCGCCGGGCCCCAAGAGCACACGAGGTCGGCGTAGTCGCGCCCGTCGGCGTCCGTGACGTAGGCGCCCTCGGCCGAGACGATGAAGCGGGGTGTGCCGCCCACGGACCCGAAGGCACGGACGGGAGAGTTCACCCCTCCGGGCATGAGCGATCGGGCACGGCTGTAGAGGTCCTCGGAGGCGGTCATGGGTCCATTCTCCCCCATGGCTCCCGCTCGTCCCGCGCCGTGTCCGCTGCATTCCCGTCCACTTGAGACTTCCCAACCGGTTCGGCCCGAGGCGTGTTGCTGGGCGACACAGTCCCCAGGCCG
>NZ_JBQCGQ010000016.1:0-2539 GCF_051955515.1 Sinomonas sp. | reverse complement strand
CGATATTCATCTCTGTACCTTGTCTTTCCGGCTCATGCCGATCGGGCATCCGGGGCGGCGGCCGGCTTGTCCGCCGCCGTGCATCGGCTCCGATCGGTCATCGCGATCGTCTGGCTCGAGGCTCGATTCATGACGCCGACGCGCCGGCGAACCGGCTCACCCGTCGATCCCTGGTTCGCGGACGGATGTCGATAGTCCGTGCCCGTGCTGGGACGTCCGGTGCGAGGTCTGCCGAACCATCGTCGAGGCGGATTCATGAAGGGGTTGCTCCAGACCTGCTGGATTCTCGGTCAACCAGCTCGTTCGAGAGAGATGCCGAGTGACGATTCTCCTGAGCCCGATCGAGACGGAGACAACGAAGATCTGTGATCCACGATGATCGAGTGGCCGGCTACGCCGCCGACCGGGGCCTCACCCGATCCGGCCCAACTCGGCCGACATGCGCTCTTGTCCGGGTCAAGCCGCCTTGATACCTGAGCGTTCGTTCGGGCCGGCGGCCGATGACCCCTACAAGTTCTGCCTCCTCAGCAGAATTTGTGGGCGGACTTCGGCTCCGGTAGATCGCCGAGGTTGTGATATAACGCGGCTCTCACCGCATCGAGGGTCCGGAAACCATACGCCTTTCTCGTGGTCAGTTTCAGCTTGTTGTTGAGGCCCTCGGTCACGCCGGCCGAGACCTTCCCCCGAGCACGGAACCAGTTCAGGAGCAACGTCTCATGACTGCGGAGCATCCGGGCCACCTTCTTCATCGGCTCGATCCGCGAGCGCAGGGTCCGTGTGCACCACTCGCGCAAGAAGCGCCCCGCCCATCCCGCATACTGGTAGGTCCAGAACCGTTGGAAGTCCTCGCGCAACAGGTAGCTTCGAACCGATCGCAGGTTGTACTTCAGCAGCTCGGCCAGCTTGACGGTCTGCTTCTTCGTCAGGTTCTCGGGCCGTTTCAGCAGGCACCATCGGGCGCGCTTCAGGATCGGCTCATAGCCGTCCCGCTTCAGGCGTCGCGCCTCCTCGGCGCGCACCTCGTCGATGGCCTTGTTCATCGCCTGCATGATGTGGAACCGGTCCAGGACGTGGGTCGCCTCGGAGACCTCCTGGGCCAGGACGTTCAGGTAGGGCTTCCACATGTCACTGCAGAAGAAGCGAATCGTCTTGCGGTCGTCGTCGCTGAGGATCAGGAAGAAGCCGCGCAGGCTGTCCTCGGTTCGATCGAGGGCGACGTAAAGCAATCGCTTCGTACCGGGATCGATCTGGTAAACGACGGTCAGATAGTGGTGTCCGCGCCGCCATTGGACCTCATCGATGCCGATGGCCTGGATCCCGCTCAATTTGCGGCGCTCCAGGCCCCACGACACAGCGTACTGGACCGAGCGGTAGACGGCTTCCCAGGAGGTGTGGAATGCCGAGGCGACTTCCTGCCACGAGAGCCGCTTAGCCCAGCCGGCCAAGAACCAGCGGTAGGCGATGGTGAGCGGGCTCTTGCCATCACTCCAGGGGACCTCCTCGACCGTGACGCCGCAGAGCGGGCAGTCGGCGCGGCGCGGTGCGTACAGAAAGAACACGGGGATTTGCCAGAGTGGAACGAACTGGTAGCGCCGCGGCGGGAGCCGATCGTAGCCCGGCCGCTTGCGGTGGCAACCGGAGCAGATGGGACGAGTGGCGCGGCGTGGCTCGATCGCGACTTCCAGGGCCAAGTGGTCGCCGTCCTTGGCCCAGGAGATGACGCCATAGGTGAAGGACTTTTGCGGGGCGACGTGGTTGAGAATAGTCTGGAGGAGCATCGCGTGGGGCCTCCGGGTTGAGAAGGTCGGGACAGCCCTTCTTACTCGGGGGTCACACGCGGTGCACGAGGGCGGAGCGAATAGGTCAGGAGTGGGAGGGAAGCAGACGGCGACGCGGGACCCGGATTCCGGCTGGCAACAGGCTCGCCCGCGCCGTCCCGTGGGGGCCGAGTCGGTAACAGGGAAGAGGGAAGGAAGAGGGGGTCCGGGGGAGGAAACTGGGGCCTCTGGTTCCTCCCCCGGGGCAATCACGACGGCACAATCAACCCACGAATTCTGCGGAAGATCCCTAACAACTTGGACTCGGTGGCCTTCCTTGAGGCGAGCAGGCGTCAAGAGAGCGGCGACACGGCGGGCGCCTGGAACTGTCATCGCGCGGTCCTCCGCATGATCACTCACATGAGGCGGCGGGGCGGCCCGCGTCTGCGTTATTGGGCCAAGAGGGTGAACCGTACGCTGCCGCGACGGCTCGCCGACTGGGCGACGGATCCGAAGACCACGATCCCCCAACTTCATACCGCCCTGGAAGTAGTGCGCCGGAACGAGCCAAACTCCGATTGGGATCGATTCGCGATCCAATCCGGGTATCTCGAACTCATGCGCGAACTCGAGCAGCCTAGGCCGCTTCGGGTTCAGCAGGAGAGCGAGGGGGGATGGACGTTTGGGCTTGGCGACATGGCGCTTTCGCCGACCATGCTCGAGGGTCTCGAGTCGGCGCGCCGCTGCCTCGTGCGCGAGCCCGAGCGCAGTCGGCGCGTCCT
>NZ_JBQCGQ010000015.1:0-3481 GCF_051955515.1 Sinomonas sp. | reverse complement strand
GCGGCGGGCTTCCGGGTCAAAGCCCGTCGTCGGCTCGTCGAGGAACAGGAGCTCCGGCCGCCCGACGATCGCAAGAGCCACGTCGACGCGCCGCTGCTGCCCCCCTGACAGCTTGCCGATCCTCGTCTTGGCCTGCTTCTCGAGGCCCACGGCAGCGATGACGTCGTCGACCCTTCGCGGGTTCGGATAGAAGCGCGCGAAGTGGGAGAGCTGCTCGCGGACGGTGTACTGCCCGCTCTCCCCGGTCGATTGGAGGACGATCCCGAGGCGGGCCTTCCAGTCGAGCCTCCCGTGGGCGGGATCGACGCCCAGGACGCTCACCTCGCCCGCGGTCCGGTGGCGGTAGCCCTCGAGGATCTCCACCGTGGTGGACTTCCCGGCGCCGTTCGGGCCGAGCAGTGCGAACGTCTCGCCCTGTGCGATGTCCAGGTCGATGCCGTCGACGGCGGCCAGACCGCCGTATTCCTTGCGCAAGCCGCGCACGCGGACCGCAAGCCCGGGAGGATTAGCTCTCATACCCCGAGCATGACGCCTCAACGCCCCTGAGGGCATCCGTCAGGAGGCTGAACTCTGCACCCCTCGCTGCGACGACGGCGTCATGAGCTTGCCCGCGGACAGCTGGCGCAGGACGTCGATCAGCAGCCTGCGCTCAACCACCTTGATGCGCTCGTGGAGCGACTCCTCGTCGTCGTCCGTCTCCACGACGACCGGCTCCTGGGCGATGATCGGCCCGGTGTCCACTCCGGCGTCGGCCCAGTGCACCGTGCACCCGGTGACCTTGACGCCGTAGGCGAGCGCATCGCGCACGCCGTGCGCGCCGGGGAAGGCGGGCAGCAGCGCAGGGTGGGTGTTGAGGTAGCGACCCCCGAAGCGCTCGATGAAGTCCGGGCTCACGATGCGCATGAAACCGGAGGAGACCACCACGTCCGGGGCGTATTCCGCGACGCGTTCGGTGAGCGCGGCGTCCCACTCGGAGCGCGTCTCGAAGGAATTGAAGTTGACCACGAAGGTCTCGAGCCCCGCCTCTTCGGAGCGCTCGATGCCGTGGGTCCCTTCGCGATCCGCACCGACAGCGGCGATCTCGACATCGAGTTCGCCCGCCTTCACGGCATCGATGACCGCCTGAAGGTTCGAGCCGGTGCCGGAGACGAGGACCACAATGCGCATGGGGTCAACCTTAGGCCTTCGCGGAAGCCGCCGCGGATCGGGCGAGCTGCCCGCGTTCGAGCCAGGGAGCGAGTGCGTAGCCGATCACCGCTCCGATGGCCGTCTCGGCTCCGACCCACACGAGGGTCCAAAGGGGGCTGGGTCCGACGTCGGCGAAGCGGCCCACGCCGGCCGACCCTCCCGAGAGCCAGGCGGCGCCACCCGCGAGCAGTCCCGCAACCGCTCCGACAAGGAGCCCGAGGACCAGTGCCGAGACCGAGGCCGAGAACCAGCGCACGGGAACCTTGATGGACAGCCACTCGTCGAAGTGGTCCTCGCCAGCACGCTGGAACCACCATCCGCCGAGGACGCCGGCGATCACGGGCAGCACGATGGCCGCCGCGGTGAAGGGGCCGGACGCCGTGGGAAGGGCCGCGAGAACGGGGATGGGCGGGAGGGGGCCGACGGCGGTCGAGAGGGCGCCAGCGGTCGATCCCGTGCCGAGCACGACTCCCGAGCCCGAAGACCAGGCGAGCGCCCACACGGCGAGGTTCGGCACGTAGCCCAGCTGGGCCACGGTGAGGGCCGCGCCCCCTACGCCTCCGGCGCCGAGGGCCTCGTACACCGTGACCACGTCAGCCCAGCGGACCGCGAGGTCCAGGGCGAGGAGCGCGGCAGCCAGCCCGAACGCCATGGCTGCCGCCACGAAGCCCCCGCGGATCACCGCCCAGAAGTAGCTCCCGGTCCAGCGCGAATACTGTCCGGTCCGGGCGATCCAGTCGACCGCGTCCACGCCGATCAGCCGGCTCCACGAACCGGCCTCGCGCCGAGCCCCCACGATGAGCCCGAGCCCCACGGGGATGAGCGGCACTGCGGCCGAGACTCCCACGCTGGCGCTCACGGCACTCGTGCTGCAGACGAAGGCCGTGGCGAAGCCCGCGAGCGAGTAGAGTGCAGCGGCCCCGAGCAGCCCCTGCCAGAGGGTCGTCGCGTACGACGCCCGCGCGAGGCGGCGCCCCGCGCGCCACGACAGGAGGAACGGAATGAGCGCGAAGCCGAGCGGCACGAGACGGAGGACGGTCGTGGAAGGCGGCGCAGCACCGCCGTCGACCGTCGCCCCGAGGTCGCTCAGCCGCAGCGGCACGCCGTGCACCAGCAGCCAGGCCTGGCCGCCGAGACGGGCAGCCGCCTCGGGCGGAAGCGGGCCGAACCCTCCCGTGAGCCAGACTGCCGCGAGCGGAACCACGGTGAGGAAGGCGGAGATCAGCACGGCCTGAAGCGCCTCGACGGCGCCCTGAAGCCACAACGGCATCGGAATGCCGAGGAGCCCTGACTGGTCGGCGCGCAATTTCATCGCGTTCCACTCTGCCACGGACCCCTCGGCCAGCCGTTGAGGCGCACCGGAGGTGGGAGGTACGTGCTCCTGTCCGCTTCTACTCGCGGCACAGGCACTTTTGGCCTGACACGCCGCGTTCCTGACCGATTAGCACCTGACAACCGGTCAGGAACGCAGCGAGGATCAGCTGAGCGTCGCGCGATCCTCGGCGTGGAAGGGCCGAATCTCGTCGAAGCGGCCATCCCGGACCTTCGCCACCCAGGCCGGATCGCTCAGGAGCACGCGGCCCACCGCAATGAGGTCGAATTCCCCCCGGCCGAACTGCTCGAGAAGGGGCTCGAAGCCCGCGGTCTCGGCCCGGCCGCCCTCCTGGAACGCAACCTGGAAGGCCTGGTTGAGGCCCACAGAGCCGACGGCGATCGAGGGCAGCCCCGTCACCTTCTTCGACCAGCCTGCGAGGCCAAGCTGCCCGTCGGGGCCCTCGACCTCAGGGAACGCGGGCTCCCAGTGGCGGCGCGTCGAGGCGTGGAAGGCGGAGACCCCGGCGGCGGCGAGCGCACCGAGAAGGGCCTCGAGCTCGGCGGGGGTCTTCGCGATGCGGGCGGCGTAGTCGCCGGACTTCCACTGGGAGAAGCGGAAGATCACCGGGAGATCAGGGCCTACGGCGTCCCGGACGGCCGCGGCGACCTCGGCGGGGAAGCGGGTGCGCGCCTCAAGGGAGCCGCCGTACCGGTCTTCGCGGCGATTGGTCCCTTCCCAGAGGAACTGGTCGAGGAGGTAGCCGTGGGCCCCGTGGAGCTCGACTGCATCGAAGCCCGCCTCCTTCGCGGCCACGGCGGCCTTCGCGAAGTCGTCGCAGATGCGCTCGAGCTCGCCGATGGTCGCGGGCCGCCCGTGCGCCTTGCCCGACGTCGAGAGGCCGGAGGGGCTGAGGGTGGGGAGCTGGGAGTTGAGGTCCGGGTGGTCCCCCCGTTCGGCGCCGAGGTGCCACAGCTGCGG
>NZ_JBQCGQ010000014.1:0-5271 GCF_051955515.1 Sinomonas sp. | reverse complement strand
GGTGACTCCTCCGTGCGCATGCGGAATGTCGGGCGCATAGGGCAGAGTATTCTTCGTGACTCAGCCCGCAGTTCCCGCTCCCGCACGCCCTCAGCCAGACGCCGTCGCCCAGAAGATCAACGCGCTCATCGCCGAAGAACTCGGTGTGAAACCGTGGCAGGTGGCCGCTGCTGTCGGGCTGCTCGACGGGGGCTCAACCGTGCCGTTCATCGCCCGCTACCGCAAGGAGGTCACCGGAACCCTCGATGACGCCCAGCTGCGTGACCTCGAGGAGCGGCTGCGGTACCTCCGGGAGCTCGAGGAGCGCCGCGCCGCCGTGCTCGCGGCGATTCACGAACAAGGTGCGCTGACGGATCAGCTGCGTGACGCCGTCGAACGCGCCGCGACGAAGGCCGAACTCGAAGACCTCTACCTGCCCTACAAGTCCAAGCGCCGCACAAAGGCCCAGATCGCGCGGGAAGCAGGCCTCGAGCCCTTGGCCGACGCGCTCATCAAAGATCCGTCGCGGGCGCCGGAGGATGTTGCAGCACAGTTCGTGAGCGATGAGAAGGGCGTAGCGACCGCCGCGGACGCACTCGCGGGGGCGCGCGCCATTCTGATCGAACGCGTGGGTCAGAACACCGACCTCGTGCACGAACTCCGGGAGCGCCTGTGGAAGGGCGGCAGGGCGAGTGCGCAGGCAGCGGACGGCGCGACGGCCGAGCTCGCCGGAAAGTACTCCGACTACGCCGACTACGTCCAACCGGTTGAGAGCCTCCCGGGCCACCGCGTGCTCGCACTCCTGCGGGGAGAGCGGGAGGGCGCTCTGACCGTCACACTCGCTGAGGCCGATCCCCGCGATGAAGCAGGACTGGAGGAGGCCCGCGCGGGGTACGAGGGCGCCGTCGCGCATGCCTTGGGAATCCGCGGAGGGGACAGCCCCGCCGCGCGCTGGCTGTCGCAGACTGCGAGGATCGCGTGGCGGGGGCGGCTGCAGCCGCGGCTGGAGGCGGACCTGCGGGCCCGGCTGTTCGAGGCCGCGGAGGAGGAGGCCGTGCGGGTGTTCGCCGCGAACCTCCGCGACGTCCTGCTTGCGGCGCCGGCCGGGAACCGGGCTGTGCTCGGGCTTGACCCAGGGCTGCGCACGGGGGTGAAGGTTGCCGTCGTCGACCGCACGGGCAAGGTGGTGGACACGGCGACGATCTATCCGCACGCGCCCGCGAACAAGTGGAAGGAGTCGCTCGCCACGCACGAGGCCCACGCCGTCCAGCACGGGATCGAGCTCGTGGCGGTCGGCAACGGCACCGCGAGCCGCGAGACTGATCGCCTTGCTGCCGAGCTGCTTTCGCGCCTGGGCGATCGCGCAGGCGAGAGCGCCGCCCGGAAGCCCGCAAAGGTGATCGTGTCCGAGGCCGGAGCGTCGGTGTACTCGGCGTCGGCGCTGGCGTCGGCGGAGTTGCCCGATCTTGACGTTTCGCTCCGCGGCGCCGTCTCGATCGCCCGGCGGCTCCAGGATCCTCTGGCCGAGCTCGTCAAGATCGAGCCGAAGTCGATCGGAGTCGGCCAGTACCAGCACGATCTCACCCCGGCGAAGCTTGATCGTTCGCTCGACGCTGTGGTTGAGGACTGCGTGACCGCCGTGGGCGTGGACGTCAACACGGCCTCACCGTCGCTCCTTTCCCGCGTTGCCGGCGTGGGCCCTCTGCTCAGCCGCAGCATCGTCGAATATCGGGACGCGAACGGACCGTTCGCAAGCCGCTCGGAGCTCAAGAAGGTGCCGCGCCTCGGTGCGAAGGCCTTCGAGCAGTGCGCAGGCTTCCTCCGCATCACGGGCGGCCCTGAGCCCCTCGACGCCTCCGCGGTCCACCCCGAGGCCTACGGCCTGGCACATCGGATCCTCAAGGCGGCGGGCGGCACGTCGGCAGTGGGGGGCCTGGATCCGGCCCAGTTCGCGGACGAGCGCTTCGGCCTTCCCACCGTCAAGGACGTCATGGCCGAACTCGTCCGGCCCGCGCGGGATCCGAGGCCCGAGTTCGTCACAGCTGCCCTCAAGGAGGGAGTCGAGAAGATCGGCGACCTCAAGCCGGGCATGATCCTCGAGGGCACGGTGTCGAACGTGGCGGCGTTCGGCGCGTTTGTGGACATTGGAGTGCACCAGGACGGCCTGGTCCATGTGTCCGCGATGAGTTCGAAGTTCGTCTCCGATCCCCGCGAAGTCGTCAAGTCCGGCCAGGTGGTCAAGGTCAAGGTTCTCGACGTCGATGTGCCGCGCAAGCGCATTTCGCTCACACTGCGGCTCGACGACGACGCGACTGCCGAGCGGCCGGCGCGCGGCGAGCGCCAGGGCCGCGGCGAGCGTCAGGATCGCGGTGATCGGCCCGCTCGCGGTGACCGATCTGCCCGCGGGGGAGCCCAGGGGAAGGGGTCCCAGGGCAAGGGATTCCAGAGCAAGGGAGCCCCGGACACGGCTCTCGCGGAGGCGCTGAGGAGGGCGGGGCTCACCAAGTGACGGCACCCGTGCTCATCACCGGGCGCCGCTCGGTCCTTCGGGATTGGACCCCGGAGGATATCGAGGCGTACCGCCGCTGGATCGTGCCCCCCGCAGGGGGCGGGGTGCACGAGTGGCAGCTCTTCGACGGTCCCTTCTACTCGCGCTGGAGTGCCGAGGGCGCCAACCGCTGGTGTGATGGCCTCCTTCGCAAGGCGTACGACGGCGCATGGCCGGCGGTGCGCGAGAACCTCGCCATCGCGGATGCGGACTCTGGCGCATTCGTGGGGCAGGTCTCCTGGTATTGGGAGGAGAAGCCGACCGAGCCCGACGCCGAAGGCACCCGGCTTCTGCCGTGGCGCCGGCTCGGGCTTGTGGTGTTCGATTCTTCGCACTGGTCCGGCGGCTACGGCACGGAGGCCTTCGCGCTCTGGACTACGTACTTGTTCTCCGTGACCGACAGCAACCGCCTGGACTTCGCGACGTGGAGCGGGAACCTCGGCATGTGCCGGGTGGGGCAGAAGCTGGGATTCACGGAAGAGGCGAGGTATCGCAAGGCGCGGCAGGTCCGCGGCGAGCTGTACGACGCGGTTGTATACGGGGTGCTCCGGGAGGAGTGGACCGCCGAGCTCTGAGGTCATGAGTGCCGAAGGGTTTGCTACCGGGCCGGGCCGCATAGCAGAATTGGTCTGTGCGGCGCGGTCGCACGCCCACAATTGAACAAGCCTCTGATCTGCGGCGGGAGAGTCCTGCGAGCATGAGCAAGCAGGCGCCGTAGGAGCAACACCTCCCCAGGAATCTCTCAGGCACCTGTACCGCCGCGGCAAGGCGCCTCTGGAAAGCAGCCCAGTTCCCGCTGGGCTCACCGACGGTGCAAGCCGGCCCACATGGTCGGTGGAATCTCTCAGGTCCCATACAGAGCGGGGAGGAACGCAATCCATGCCGCGAAAGCGGCCAGAGTATTGGAGTTCCCCCGTGACGGACCACGCAGTTCCCGCAGCCTTCGTCGACCGGCACATCGGTGCGCGGCGCGATGCGGACATCAAGCACATGCTGAACGCGGTCGGGTACGACAGTGCTGATGCGCTGGCGTCGACTGCCGTCCCGGACAGCATCAAGCAGTCTTCTCCGCTCAGGCTCGCCCCGGCGCTGAGCGAGTCCGAGGTCCTGACAGCCCTGCGCGGCTTGGCGTCGAAGAACCGCCCGCATGTGCAGATGATCGGGCAGGGCTACTACGACACGGTCACTCCGGCCGTGATCCGGCGGAACATCGTAGAGAACCCGGCCTGGTACACCGCGTACACCCCGTACCAGCCGGAGATCTCGCAGGGCCGGCTCGAGGCGCTGCTGAACTTCCAGACCGCCGTGGAGGACCTCACGGGCCTGGCGATCGCGAACGCGTCCCTGCTGGACGAGGCGACGGCGGTGATGGAGGCGGTGCTGCTGATGCGCCGGGCGAACAAGGACAAGGCCGCCTCTGCTGGGAAGACGGTGCTGGACGCGGATCTGTTCCCGCAGTCGATCTCGATCGTCACGGGCCGTGCCCGTGCGCTCGGGTTCGAGGTCGAGGTCGCCGACCTGTCCAAGGGCCTGCCGGAGGGGCCGATCAACGGCCTCGTGATCCAGCAGCCGGGCGCTTCCGGCGTTGTCGCGGATGCGACGGAGCTCATCGAGGAAGCCAAGGAGCGGGGCGCGATGGTCACCGTCGCCGCGGACCTGCTGGCGCTGACGCTGATCAAGTCCCCGGGCGAGCAGGGCGCGGACATCGCCGTCGGCTCGGCGCAGCGCTTCGGCGTGCCGCTGTTCTACGGCGGCCCGCACGCGGCCTTCATGGCGGTCCACAAGGGCCTCGAGCGCCAGCTCCCGGGCCGCCTGGTGGGGGTGTCGAAGGACGACGCCGGCCGCCCCGCGTACCGTCTGGCCCTCCAGACCCGCGAGCAGCACATCCGCCGCGAGAAGGCGACGTCCAACATCTGCACCGCCCAGGCGCTGCTGGCGATCGTGGCCTCGATGTACGCGGTCTACCACGGCCCCGAGGGGCTGAAGGCGATCGCCGAGCGGACCCACGCCCACGCCCGCACGCTCGCGGCGGCGCTCGAGTCCGCCGGGGTCGAGGTCGCGCACCGCAGCTTCTTCGACACCGTCACCGCCCGCGTCCCCGGCCGCGCCGCCGCGCTGGTCGCGGGGGCGGAGGCCAAGGGGATCAACCTCCGCCTCGTCGACGCCGACACCGTGGGCATCTCGTGCGATGAGACGACGACGGCGGACACCGTCGCGACGATCGCGGCCGTGTTCGGCGCGGGCCCGGCCGGGGACGGCCAGGACACGGCTGGTGCGCCGTTCGCATTGGAGGGCGCGATGCACCGCTCGAGCCTGTACCTGCAGCACCCCGTCTTCCACTCCTACCGGTCCGAGACGCAGATGATGCGCTACCTGCGCCGCCTCTCCGACCGGGACCTGGCGCTGGACCGGACGATGATCCCGCTGGGCTCGTGCACCATGAAGCTCAACGCGGCCGTGGAGATGGAGGCCATCACCTGGCCCGAGTTCGCCGGCATCCACCCCTTCGCCCCGGATTCCCAGACCGAGGGCTGGCGCGAGCTCATCGCCGACCTCGAGCAGGACCTGGCGACCATCACCGGGTACGATCAGGTCTCGATCCAGCCCAACGCCGGCTCCCAGGGCGAGCTCGCGGGCCTGCTGGCGATCCGCGGCTACCACCACTCCCGCGGGGAAGCCCAGCGCGACGTGTGCCTCATCCCGGCCTCCGCGCACGGGACCAACGCGGCCTCGGCCGTGCTCGC
>NZ_JBQCGQ010000013.1:0-6534 GCF_051955515.1 Sinomonas sp. | reverse complement strand
GGATCTCGTGGACGTTGAGGCCGCCGGTGTCCAGAGTGGGTATCGGGGGGCTCTGGTCACGTGCTTCGGCTCCGGTTGCTGCGTGCCAACGGGCAGGGCAGCAGAAACCGGTGGCCATCTACAGCCGCCGTGCCCATTTGGCAGCCCGGCAGCGCCCCCCTACTGGGCGAGGAGAGGAGTCTTCCGCCGGGCCGGCTCGTGCGGCCAGCGCTGGGACCTGGAAGCCGCAAACAGGCATCGGAGCTGGGGAGTCCGAGCCGTCAGGCTCGGGTGGTCGCTGGGGCGCTTGCTTCCGGAACGCTAGCCGCTCAGACAGAACACCTAGTTGCACGACCTTCGGCACGGCTCCGCCTGGACCGGCCCATGGACTTGATCGCCGCGCCAGGGTTCAAGATGCACAAGCAGGCCTGCGTAGCGCTCCCGAAGAATTTTGGAGGCGATCGTATCCGGCGGCGGTTCCCCTCTCAGGGTTTCGCGGGGCACAGTAAGGTTTTGTTTCGACCGGCGTCAACAGTTTGAGGCGACCAGCCATTCTCGTCTGGCTTCGCGGCGGCCGACGGTTCTTCTGTGCTTCTCCGTGGCATCACGGATGAAATTCCGTGTCCGCACCCTGAAAGCAGTCAGAGATATCCGCGCTGAGGCTCGCCCGAGCGCCGCACATTAAGTGCTCGGACCCTGCCGTGAGGATTTCCAGTGCCACGGAGTAAGTACTCGGCCCAAATCGGCCTCAGTGGTCGAGCTGGTCGGCGCGTGTCGGTTCTCTGAGGTCTACAGATGGCCTGATTGGCCGGTTGAGAGCGGAGCACAGCGCCTCGCCTTGACGACCCATCCTTTCCGATAGCAGGATCCCATCACCAACTCCGGCAGAATGGGGAAATCCAAAAAGTGAGAAAAATCCAAGGGGGAAGCGATGAAAACTCGAAAAGTCGGCGCAATCTGCTTTAGTGCGGCACTGGCATGGGTGGCGACATCTGCGGTGCCCGCGCAGGCAGCAACGACGAGCGTCAGCGGATCGCTCAGCTGCCCCTCGGGTCAGGTCGTGTGGGTATCCCTGACGACTGAGTACAGCGCACCGGCCACGTTCTACTCCGGCACTGCTCACCGCTACTCGGACGGCGGCGGCCATAACCACGCCTTCAACTACGGAACCAGGACAGTGAACTGGAGGGTGGAAAGCGGTGGGAACATCCTGACGGTGAGCGACTGGTGCGGACCCAATGCGATGCGTGCCCAATGACTGAATCCATCCGGGCTGAGGTCGAGCGCAAACTCAGCACAATTCCGGTCCGTGCTTCTCGCCAGATGACCTCCATCGAATACCAGTTTCGCGTGGCCGAGATAACCCGGCTTTTCGACATCGACGCGGTGGGCAGCGAAAGGGGCGTAATTTACGGAGACAAGGGCGTTGAGCTGGAAGATCAGCCTTTGCTCTGGGCCGTTCGCGTTCTCGTTGCGAGGCGATTCGGCATCCCGGAAGCAATATGAACATCGTGCCGTGCGTCTGCAGCGGGCACGAAGTCGTCCTTCGTGAGTCCGAGGTTCGCGCATGATCCGGTCCTTGGCGGCGAGCTTGCTTGAGTCCCGGATCTCCTTGACCAAGCACAGAACGAGCTGAGTGGACCCTCTCCCCCGCCTGGATGCGCTCCTCGACGTCGTCCATGGCGAGGACGGCCGCGGCGAGCTCGAGCCGGGCGTCCGTGACGCGGCGCTTCGGCTCGGGATGCCGCTTGGACATCACGCCCAAGCGGTGGACCGCGGCGACCTTCTGTTCTTCGGTGATGGTGGACATGACTGGGTTCGCTCCTCGGTTCAGACGGCGCGGCCGACGACCGGGATGAAGTTGTCCTTGGTCAGGCCGTGCTCGCACATGATCCGGTCCTTGGCGGCGAGTTGCTCGCGCGGCTCCTGGATCTCCTGGGTCAGCGATAGCACCAGCTTGTCGCCGACAAGCTGGCGCCAGGGCTCGCCATACCGAAGAGCATCAGGATCTCTGGCAACGAAAAGGACGCCGCGGACAGCAAGTCCGTGGCGTCCTTTTCGTTGGGGCTCTACTTACCAGCCGCGCTCTGCGAGGCGGTGGGGCTGGGGGATGTCATCGACGTTGATGCCGACCATGGCCTCGCCGAGGCCGCGGGAGACCTTGGCGATCATGTCCGGGTCGTCGAAGAACGTGGTGGCCTTCACGACGGCGGCCGCGCGCTGGGCCGGGTTGCCGGACTTGAAGATCCCGGACCCGACGAAGACGCCGTCGGCGCCGAGCTGCATCATCATCGCCGCGTCCGCCGGGGTCGCGATCCCGCCGGCGGTGAACAGCACGACCGGGAGCTTGCCGGTCTCGGCGATCTCCTTCACGAGCGCGAACGGGGCCTGGAGCTCCTTGGCCGCGACGTAGAGCTCGTCCTCGGCCATCGTGGTCAGGCGGCGGATCTCGGCGCGGATCTTGCGCATATGGGTGGTGGCGTTGGAGACGTCCCCGGTGCCGGCCTCGCCCTTGGAGCGGATCATCGCCGCGCCCTCGTTGATCCGGCGCAGCGCCTCGCCCAGATTCGTGGCGCCGCACACGAACGGGACGGTGAACTGCCACTTGTCGATGTGGTTCTCGTAGTCGGCCGGGGTCAGGACTTCGGACTCGTCGATGTAGTCAACGCCGAGGGACTGCAGGACCTGGGCCTCGACGAAGTGCCCGATGCGGGCCTTGGCCATGACAGGGATCGAGACCGCGCTGATGATCGCCTCGATCATGTCAGGGTCCGACATGCGGGAGACCCCGCCCTGGGCGCGGATGTCCGCGGGGACGCGCTCGAGGGCCATCACGGCCACGGCGCCGGCGTCCTCGGCGATCTTCGCCTGCTCGACGTTGACGACGTCCATGATGACGCCGCCCTTGAGCATCTCCGCCATCCCGCGCTTGACGCGGTCACTGCCAGTGGTCGGAGCCGAGGAGTTTGCTTCAGTAGACACGTACTCGTCTTTCTCTTGGCTACTCAAAGAGTGCTGAAAATCTTGGGGAGGACCCCAGTCTATCGCCGCAGCAGGCGAGATGTGACGGACCTCCCGACAGACCGCTCACACGCCCGCTGGGCAGGTGCACAGCGAATCAGGCCGTACCCGTCTCCGCTCTGGCCTGGGTCCGGACCGCCAGGACGCGCTGCACCACCGTCACGACGCTGGCGGCGGCCAGCACCACGAGCGTCCAGAACAGGAACGGCGTCGGCAGCCCGAGGCCGCAGAGTCCCGCGACCACAAGAACTGAGACCAGGCGCTCCGCACGCTCGGCGATCCCGATATTCGCGTGGTAGCCGAGGGATTCCGCCTTCGCACGCGCGTACGAGACGAGGTTGCCGAGCAGGATGCAGACGACGGCGAGGGCGCCGATCGCTCCATCGTGCCCGCCACCGTAGAACCAGAGGGCAAGCCCGAGGAAGATCGCGTCGTCCTGCACCCGGTCGAGGGTCGAGTCCAGGAAGCCGCCCCAGCGCCCCTTGCGGTCGGTCAGGCGCGCCATGATGCCATCCATAACGTCGGAGAACACGAAGAGCGTGATCGCCACGACGCCCCAGAAGAGCTGGCCGAGCGGGAAGAGGATGAGCGCTGACGCGCTGACCCCGGCTGTGCCGAGGAGCGTGACGGCGTCCGGGGACACACCGAGCCGGAGGAGCACGCGGGCCAAAGGCGAGAAGAGCCGGGTGAACAGCTCCCTTGCGTGTCTATTCAGCACGCGCGGCCTTTCTGCCGTCGCGCACAAGCTCCTGATCGTCCTCGCCCGTCTGATCGCCGAGGTCCGTCTGATCGCCGTCGCCCGCCGGCCACGCCTCGGCGAGGAGGCCGCGGGTCTCGTCGAGGGTCTGCGTGATCTGCTTCGTCTGGGCGATGATGGGCATGAAGTTCCCGTCGCCTCCCCAGCGGGGCACGATGTGCTGGTGCAGGTGGGCAGCAATCCCGGCGCCGCCGGCGTTGCCCTGATTGATCCCGAGGTTGAATCCCTGAGGACGTGACACCTGCCGGATGACCCGCATGGCGGTCTGCGTCATCGTGGCCATCTCCGTGGTCTCCTCAGAAGAGATGTCCGTGTAGTCCGCGACGTGACGGTACGGGCAGATGAGAAGGTGCCCCGGGTTGTAGGGGTAAAGGTTGAGGATCGCGAAGCAGGTCCTCCCCCGGTGCACGATGAGGGACTCCTCGTCACTGCGACCTGGGGCGGCGCAGAACGGGCAGGTCTCATCCGTGTACTGGCCCTGACCGCCCTTGATGTACGCCATACGATGGGGAGTCCAGAGGCGTCCGAAGGCGTCCGGGGTCCCGGGCAGCTCGAACGAATCCGTCACATCATGGTCCGACGCTTCGACATTGTCCCCTGCGTCGGCGCCGGTGGCCGGTTGCGCCCGCTCATCGCCCGTGGAGTCCGCCACGTCAGAGCGCCCTCGTCCGCACAGCCTCGACGATGCGCTTCACGGCCTCGTCCACGGGCACGCCGTTGTCCTGGCTCCCGTCGCGGAATCGGAACGACACTGCCCCGGCCTCTGCGTCCTCGCCACCCGCGATCAGGACGAAGGGGACCTTGTCCTTGCTTGCCGTGCGGATCTTCTTCGGGAAGCGGTCGCTCGAGGCGTCCACCTCGGCGCGGATCCCTTCCTTCTTGAGGCGATCTACGACGTCGTACAGGTAGTCGTTGAACGCCTCGGCGACCGGGATCGCGACCACCTGCACGGGGGCCAGCCACGCGGGGAAGGCGCCTGCGTAATGCTCCGTGAGCACGCCGAGGAAGCGCTCGATCGAGCCGAACTTGGCGGCGTGGATCATGACTGGCTCCTGCCGGGTACCGTCCGCGGCCTGGTATTCGAGGCCGAAGCGGGCCGGCTGGTTGAAGTCGTACTGGACGGTGGACATCTGCCAGGTGCGGCCGATCGCGTCGCGGGCCTGCACCGAGATCTTGGGACCGTAGTAGGCCGCCCCGCCCGGATCCGGCACCAGCTCCAGACCGGTCTCGCGGGCCACCCGCTCAAGGACAGCCGTGGCCTCTTCCCACTGCTCGTCGGTGCCGATGAACTTGTCCGACTCCGGGTCGCGCGTGGACAGCTCAAGGTAGAAGTCGTTGAGACCGAAATCCCGCAGAAGCGAGAGGATGAAGTTCAGGAGGTGCTTGACCTCGTCCGGGGCCTGCTCCTTCGTCACGTACGAGTGCGAATCGTCCTGCGCGAAGCCGCGGACGCGCGTCAGGCCATGGACCACGCCGGACTTCTCGTAGCGGTACACGTGCCCGAACTCGAAGAGCCGCATGGGCAGCTCACGGTACGACCGGCCGCGCGAGCGGTAGATGAGGTTGTGCATGGGGCAGTTCATCGCCTTGAGGCGATAGTCCTGCCCGGGCTTCGTGATGTTCCCCTCCTCGTCGCGCTCCTCGTCCACGTGCAACGGCGGGAACATCGTGTCCGCGTAGTACGGGAGGTGGCCCGAGGTGTGGAACAGCCCATCCTTCGAGATATGCGGCGTCCCGACGTACTGGAAGCCCTCCTCGATGTGCCGGCGGCGGACGTAGTCCTCCATCTCCCGCTTGATGATGCCGCCCTTGGGGTGGAAGACCGGGAGGCCGGAGCCCAGCTCGTCCGGGAACGAGAACAGGTCGAGCTCGGCGCCGAGCTTGCGGTGGTCGCGGCGCTCCGCCTCGGCGATGCGGTCCTGGTACTCCTTGAGAGCTTCCTTCGTGGGCCACGCGGTGCCGTAGATCCTCTGGAGCTGCTTGTTCTTCTCACTGCCGAGCCAGTAGGCCGCTGCGGAGCGGGTGAGGGCGAACGCGTTCGAGATGAGCTTCGTGTTCGGCAGGTGGGGCCCGCGGCACAGATCGCACCACACGACGTCGCCGCTCTTGCGGTCGATGTTGTCGTAGATCGTGATCTCGCCGACGCCGACCTCGACGTTCGCGCCTTCCTTGGCGGCACCCTCAGACTGGTTGTCCTTCGCGCCGAGGATGATCAGCTTGTAGGGCTCGTTGGCCATGGCCGCTCCGGCCTCGACCTCGCTGACGACGCGGCGACGGAACAGCTGGTTCTGGTTGACGATCTTCAGCATCATCTTCTCGAGGGTCCGGAGATCCTCGGGAGTGAAGGGCTCCTCGACGTCGAAGTCGAAGTAGAAGCCGTCCTTGATGTAGGGACCGATGCCGAGCTTCGCGTCAGGGCGAAGCTGCTGGACAGCCTGGGCCATGACGTGGGCGGTCGAGTGCCGCAGGACGTTGAGCCCGTCCTCCGACGAGATGTCCACGCCCTCCACGACAGCCGCGCCCGGGATCGGCTGGTCGAGGTCTTTCAGCACGCCATCAACGCGGACGACGACGATCTCGCGCCTTCCCTCGAAGAGCTCGGCTCCCGTGGTGCCCGCCTCGACGGTACGCTCCTCGCCGTCGACGACAATGGTGATCTGCTGGGCATCTGACACGGGTGTCTCCTCTTTCTCTTCGGCTTCATAGCTTGTGGCATACGGGGACCACAGCCAGCCATCGTCAAGACTATCGGAACCTGATTCGACGTGGCGCAGGCT
>NZ_JBQCGQ010000012.1:0-5174 GCF_051955515.1 Sinomonas sp. | reverse complement strand
GCATGGTGGCGGAGGGCCCCACGGGAACCGTGGATTGGTGCCTTCGAGCCCGCGCGTCAGACTGATGATTCTCCTGCCCTCCCGCGACGGACGGTTCGGTCAGCCTGCAGGAAAGGAGCGGGGCGATGGAAGTCATCCACTCCCGGTGCGCCGGGATCGACATCTCCAAGCGGGACGCGAAGGTCTGCGTCCGGATCGCGGGGTCGGGGCCCGGCAGGACGGTCGAGACGGTCACGACGTGGTCCTCGATGACCGCCCAGATACTGGCCCTGCGCGACCACCTCGTCGCCGAGGGCGTCACCTGCGTGGTGATGGAGGCCACCGGGGACTACTGGAAGCCGTTCTACTACCTGCTCGAGGACGCCGGGTTCGAGCTGATGCTGGTCAATGCCCGGCACGCCAGGAACGTCCCGGGCCGCAAGACCGACGTCGCGGACGCTACCTGGCTGGCACAGCTGGGCGCCCACGGGCTGATCCGGGCCTCGTTCGTCCCGCCCGAGCCGATCCGGCAGCTGCGGGACCTGACTCGGACCCGCCTGGCGCTGACCCGGGAACGCACCCGCGAAGCCCAACGGCTGGAGAAGCTGCTCGAGGACAGCGGGATCAAGCTCTCCGCTGTCGCCTCCGAAGTCCTCGGCGTCTCGGGACGGGAGATGCTCGAGGCCCTGATCGCCGGGAAACGCGACCCGCAGGAGCTGGCGCAGCTTGCCCACGGGCGCCTGCGCCAGAAGATCCCGGCCCTGACCCAGGCTCTGGCCGGCCGATTCACCGAGCACCACGCGTTCCTCGCCCGGGTCCATCTGGACCTGATCGACCGGCACACCGCGGCCATCGACCAGATCACCGAACGGATCGAGACACTCATGGAGCCTTTTCGCGCCTTCCACGAGCTGATCCGCTCGATCCCCGGCATCAGCACCGTGATCGCGGACGTGGTCGTCGCCGAGACCGGGGCTGACATGAGCCGGTTCCCCACCGCCAAGCACCTCGCCTCCTGGGCCGGGACCGCCCCGGGGAACAACGAATCCGCCGGGAAGGTCAAATCCAGCAGGACCCGACCCGGAAACCCCTATCTCCAAGGCGCCCTCGGCTCCGCCGCGATGGTCTGCGCCCAGCACCCCGACACCTACCTCGGCGCCCGCTACCGACGGATCGCCGCACACCGTGGCCCGCTCAAGGCCAACGTCGCCATCCAGCACTCCATGCTCACGGCCATCTGGAACATGGGCACCACCGGCACCCTCTACGACGACCCTGGAGCCGACTTCTTCAACCGCCTACACCCAGACCGAACCAAGAGCCGCGCCATCCACCAACTCGAGGCCATGGGCTACCAAGTCACACTCGCCACGGCATCCTGACCCACCTATCTTCGCGTCAGAAACTCACCCTCGCTGCAGCTCCCGCATGAGGCCTTCCATAGCCCGGCGTGCCTTCTTCCTGCCCGAGGCGATCATGACGAACGCCATGATGACCAAGGCGAACGAGAGCAGAATGCTCACGTTCGGACGCATCGGCACGGTGATCCCGAAGAAGAAGAGGACGATCCCGATGGCGGCGATCTCGATGCCGGACGCGGCGCGCGCCTCGCCCGCCACCCTCTGCGCTTCGAACCACGCTTCCATCTCGTTCATCGCACGCCTCCTGCAAGATCCTGCCCCTCTTGCAGATCCATACCCGCCTTGCGGTGGTCTGTATCCGAGAAGGTCAGCCCCGCCGGAGGCGACGCATCGAACGCTTCACAGTCCTGCGAGAGCGCTTCACCGTCCGGCGCGCCCGCCGCCGCAGGGAGGCGACGGCGAAACGGGCCAGGACGAGGAGGGCGCCCAACACCACGATGCGAACGATCGGCTTCATCGCCCTTCCAACAGCTCCTTCAGATTCTCGAGAACCAACTGCCAAGTTTTCTCGGATTCGGTGACTTCCGCCTCGCTGCCGTTGTTTCCCTGGGTGATCGTCACCTTGCTTGCACCGATGCCATTTTCCTCAACTCGGTACTCCACGGTGTGGTAATTCTCGGGAATATCGGGTTTTCCGGCCAGGGGGCTGTAGTGGCTGATGCGCAGGCGGTTGAGCGGTTCGAAATCGAGGACCTCACCGTGGTCCTGATATTGCTTTCCCTGCCATTCGCCGCTGAAAGTAATTCGGCTGCCCACGTCCCACGTCGTCTCGACGTTCGTACCCAAGAAGTACTTCTTGATCTGATCGGGGTTCGTCAGGGCGTCCCACACTGCCTCGCGGTTTGCCGCGATTGTCATCGACGCCACCGCATCCCTCGTCGCCGTCATGTCGACCTCCTTCGAGCCACAACGTACTCCCGCGGACAGGGCGGGCCAAGGACTCGTGGAGTTGGTGCACCCGAAACGCTGAAACAGGGCGAGTTGGTGCACCCGAAACGTTGGAGGGTTAGGCGAGGATGCGGTCCAGGTAGGCATTCCGGAACTTTCCGTCCGGATCGCGCTTCGCGACGAGCTCCCGGAAATCGGCGAAGCGCGGATACACCCGGGCGAGCTCAGTGGACGGAACCGTGAACAGCTTCCCCCAGTGCGGACGCGCGGCGAACGGCGCGAGCGCGGCCTCGAGGTCCGGCAGGAACGCCTCGACCTCGGGCTGCATCGGCCGCCACGTGAAGTGCAGCGCCATACTGTCCTGGCGGTACGACGGGCTGAGCCAGAACTCGTCCGCGGCGATCGTCCGAACCTCGGACACGAAGAGCAGCGGCGCAAGTTTCGCCGCGAGCCCGCGGACGGCCTGCAGCGCCTCGGCAGCGGAAGACCGCGGCAGGAGGTACTCGGTCTGCAGCTCGTCGCCCGCGCTCGGCGTGAACTCGTGCCGGAAGTGCGGCAGCCGGTCGAGCCACGGCCCCGACACGTCGAGCTGCTGGGTGCAGTTCACTGCGTCCATCTCGGGCAGGGGGTGGCGCGCGCGGGTCGCGGGTCGTGCCCCAAAAAATGACGACGGGGCGGGGCCGGGCTCCGAATCGACCCGCACCTTCCGCCACACCTGAGGCACGGTGTCCCCGGCGTAGTCAGTGAACAACGAGACGCTGTACCCGTCCCCGGCCACGGCGTCGTAATCGGCGAGCACCGTCTCCCAGGGCAGGTCCTCGAAGACCTGCTGCCGCACCGTGTAGGTCGGCTCGACGGCGAGCTCGAGCGCCGTCACGATCCCCAGGGCACCGAGCCCTACGACGCTGCCGAGGAATCCGTCGCCGTCGCCCTCCTCGAGCCGTTCCACCTCGCCCGAGGCGCGCACGAACTCGACGGCCTTCACGGCCGAGGCAAGCGCAGGGTTGGACATCCCCGAGCCGTGGGTCCCCGTCTGCACGGCCCCCGCCACGGAGATGTGCGGGAGCGAGGCCATGTTGTGCAGGGCGAATCCCTCCCGCTCGAGCGCAAGGCCCAGATCGCCATAGGTGATGCCACCCGGAATGCGCGCGACCCGCCGCTCCGAATCCACCTCAACCGAACCGGGCAGGCGGTCGAGCACCACCTGCACGCCGTCGGTATCCGCCACGTCGTTGAAGCAGTGCCGCGAGCCGAGCGCCTTGACCCGCTGCGCGGAGCCCACGAGTTCCGCGAGCTCCTCGACGGACTCCGGCCGTTCAACGGACGCGGCCGAATACTCGAGATTCCCAGCCCAGTTCTTCATTGTGCTTCCTTCGGGGACAGAACTTCCTTAGCGGACAGAACTTCCTTAGCGGACAAAGCGGTCGTCGGGTAGAGAGCAGCCGCCGCGGCACGGTATCGGGCGAGGACCTCTGGCGCGGAAGGCGCGATGACCGTCGTCGCCCCCGCATCTTCCCACTCGGGGAACCGTCCCAGGAGGACGGCCGCGGCTTGGCGGGCAGCGCCGTCGGCCACGTACTCCCCCGGCTCGGGGACGAGCACGGGGAGCCCGAAGATGCCCGCGGCCGCGAGCTGGACCGCTTCGGACCGCGCTCCGCCGCCGACGAGGATGATGCGATCCGCCGTGACGCCCTGCGCGGTGAGTGCTGCGAGGCCATCGGCGAGCGAGCAGACGATGCCCTCCACAGCAGCCCGCGCGAGGTTCGACGGTGTGAAGTTGCCCAGGCTGATGCCCTGGAGGGAACCGGTCGCGTCCGGCAGGTTCGGGGTCCGCTCGCCCTCGAAGTACGGCACGAGCGTGAGGCCATCGGCGCCGACGGGCGCCGCCAGCGCGAGCTGTGTGAGCTCGGGGAGGGTGACGCCGAGCAGGCTCGCCGTCGCGTCGAGCACCCGCGAGGCGTTGAGCGTGCAGGCGAGCGGGAGGTAGTGTCCGGTCGCGTCGGCGAAGCCGGCCACGAGCCCGGAGGCGTCCGACGTCGGCTCTGCGGCTACCGCGAAGACCGTCCCCGAGGTGCCAAGAGAGACGACGACGTCGCCCAGCGAGGCGCCTACGCCCAGGCCCGCTCCGGCGTTGTCGCCGGCACCGGGGCCGATCACCGCATCCGTCTGCGACGAGAAGCGCGTGCGCCCTCCGGCCTCGAGCGCCCCCAGCACCCGCGGAAGCACCGGGATGTGGCCGAGGGTCCGCTCGAGGACGTCCGGGAGGTACTGGTTCGTGACGGGAGAGAAGTAGCCCGTGCCGGACGCGTCCGAGCGGTCGGTCGTGAGGGACTCGAGGGCGGGCTCGAGGCCTTGGCTCTTCGGCCCGTGGCCGGCCAGTCGCCACGACAGCCAATCGTGCGGGAGGCACACCGCCGCGGTGCGCGCCGCGTTCTCCGGCTCGTTCTCGGCGAGCCAGCGCAGCTTCGTGGCGGTGATCGAAGCGACCGGAACGGTGCCGGTCGTCTCGGCCCACCACTGGGCACCGGCGAGGATCTCGCCGTCGCCCGCCTCCGCACCTGCTTCCTTGATCAGCGACGCCGCGGCGGCAGCCGAGCGGGTGTCGTTCCACAGCAGCGCGGGCCGCACGACCTCGCCGTCCTCGTCGAGGCAGACCATGCCGTGCTGCTGGCCGCCCACCGAGATGGCGGCGACATCGTCGATCCCGCCCGCCGCTGCGATGGCGGCTTGGAGCGCGTCCCACCACGCGTCGGGGTGGACTTCTGTTCCGGACGGGTGCGGCGCCGAGCCGAAGCCCACAACCGCTCCCGTGTCGGCCTCGCGACAAAAAACCTTGCAGGGCGGGGTGGGGCTGTCGACTCCGGCCACCAGCGGGATGATCGCCGC
>NZ_JBQCGQ010000011.1:0-9907 GCF_051955515.1 Sinomonas sp. | reverse complement strand
GGCCCCGAGCGGGCGAAGGCAGAACCGTTCCGCTGTCGTGCAAGGGGGGAGGGACGATCTCTCGGCTGAGAGCCGCTGCAGGTCGCCTCAGAGCAGCCAGCGGCGCCACCAGTTTGGCTGCTGCTCCGGTTCCGGTTCCGGCGCCGGCTCCGGCTCGGGCTCCTCGCCCAGGGCCAGCGCGGCCTCCGCGATGTCGTCGGCGGTGAGCGTCGTGACGGCCTCGCGGTCGAGCGCGTCGAGGCTCTGTTCCCCGTCGCGCGAGAGCCGCAGCGCCTGGCGGTTGAGCGCCTGCTCGAACAGCGTGCGGGCGAATCGGGCGTTGCCGGAGTCCTCCCCGGCGTGGAGCCCGGCGAGGATGCGGCGCAGCATCTGGTCCGCGCCGGGCCCGAGCGTGTACTCGTGCTGGGCGAGCATCTGGTGGAAGATCGTCTGGAGTTCCTCGACCGAGTAATCGGGGAACGTGATCTCGCGGGCGAAGCGCGAGCGCAGCCCCGGGTTCGAGAGCAGGAAGGACTCCATCAGTCGCGGGTACCCGGCCACGATCACGACCAGGCGGTGGCGGTGGTCCTCCATGCGCTTGAGCAGGACCTCGATCGCCTCGGGGCCGAAGTCCATCCGACCGTCCTCCGGGGCGAGTGCGTAGGCCTCGTCGATGAACAGGACGCCGTCCAGCGCACGGCGGATCACCCGGTCCGTCTTGATGGCGGTCGCGCCGACGTACTGCCCCACCAGGCCCGAACGGTCGACCTCGACCAAGTGACCCTTCTGGAGCAGGCCGACCGCGCGGTACATCTCGGCCAGGAGCCGCGCCACGGTCGTCTTTCCCGTGCCCGGGTTCCCGAGGAACACCAGATGCTGCGAGGTGGCCACCTCCGGCAGGCCGTGCGCCTTGCGGCGGGCTTGGACCTGCAGCAACGCGACGAGGGCCCGCACCTGTTCCTTCACGGTCTCCAGCCCGACCAGCGCATCGAGCTCGGCCTGCACCTCCGACAGTGGCCGGGCCGGCCCCGGCCTGGCACCGATGAGATCGCCGACCAGCTCGTCCACGCGCTCCGAACCGGGAAGCTTGAGCTGATCTGCCAGATGGCTGATCGTTCCGCGTAGGTCATCGAGCGGATTGCGGCTGGCGGCCATGCATCAATGGTAGTGCTCACTCCCGAGCGGGACGGGGTCGGCCCCGCCGGCGCCGACTCCATCCCGGGGGATCCGAAACCTGTTTCTACTAACTGAACGCCGAGAGCCCCGCAGCCGCGCTTGGGTGCACTCGTAGGCCGCATGGGCTGGGCCGACCGGGCGCGGCGTTCGGCAACCCCGTCCAGGAACCAGTAGCGCCGACACCGGGAGCAAAGCCCCGGCCAGCAGGCCCGGCCATGGAAGCAGACCAGCTGTCTACGACTCCCCCCCACTGACGGCTACGACCCCGTCCTGCCCGACGTCGTCGAGCTGCTCGAGCGAGCTGGGCAACGGCTGCCCGCAGTGCCACCGCGGTCATGCCGGCGACCTACTGGCAGGTCGGTCAGCGCATCGTGGAGGACGAACAGGCAGGCCAAGCCCGAGCGGCGTATGGCGAAGCGCTCCTGAAGCGACTAGCGGCCGACCCGACCGGACGCTTCGGGGGCGGCTTCAGCCGCCGGCGAACAGGTTCCGCTTCCTGCTCAGCGTACGTCCGCCAAAATCCCCCAGGACTGCAGCTTCTACGAGACTGCAGGATGGTCATCACGGCGATGCCGGGGAGCTGCAGTGGCCGGGCAGGTTCGGCAGCTCCCGCCGGCGGCACACGTTGGCGGCATCGTCTCGCGCCCCACCACCGGTGTTGCGAGGCGGCCGGACGGCCTTGCGGTTGCCTCACATCTCTCCCGAGAGTAGACATTGGGAACTGCCGACGGCCCCGTGCTGCCGCAGAGCCTGGTCCAGCTGCCCCTCGGCCCGCAAGGCGGCGCGTGGCCACCGGAAAGCGGCGCGCCGAAATAGGGGGAGGTCGGGTTCCCGGAGGGCGAGCACTCCGCCGGAGCCCTTGGGATCACGGAGCCCCCTGCCGGATTCGAACCGGCGACCCTCTGTTTACAAGACAGATGCTCTGGCCAACTGAGCTAAGGGGGCGCCGGACGCAGCAGGCGCACCAGACAAGCGTAGCGCCTCGGGCCCACGCCTCAGAAACCGACGAAAGCCTCGCAGGGCAAAGCAACAATCCCCCAAAGCCAAAGCGGCCCGGCCCCACCAAGGGGACCGGGCCGCCGTCGTGCGCTAACCCAGGACGCCCCGCGGGAAGGGCAAGCGGAAAGGCTACGCCTTGGCCCTCGCGTCGAGATCCGCCTGCAGGAAGTCCTGGAAGGACTGCTTGGCGGAATCACCGATGCCCCACTGCTTGCCGTCGACGAACGCGGTCGGGGTGCCGGTCACGCCGACCGCGGCGGCAAGCGCGGTGGTGTATTTGACGAAGGGTCTATAGGTCTTGTCGTCCACGCACTTGGAGATGTCGGCCCCGCGTTTGGACGCGATGTCCTTGAGCTGCTGGTCGGAGAGGCCAGCGGAACCCTCAGCGGGCTGCTGGGCGTAGAGGTCGTTGAAGAAGTCGGCGTACTTGTCCGGGTAGGAGTTGGCGACGCACGCGGCCGCGGCGGCGGCCCGGGACGAGTAGTTGGTGGTCGAGCGCGAGTCGAGGAAGCCGATCGGCCGGTACTCGAGCGTGATCTTGCCGTCGTTGCGCAGCTGGGTCAGGGTGTCCCCGTTGGTCTTCTCGAAATCGCCGCAGACCGGGCAAATGAAGTCCACGTACACCACGACCTTCGCGGGCTGGCCCTTGGGCGCGGCCTCGACGCCGGGCGCGTTGGCGGCCTGGCTTGCGGTGGGCTGGGCGGTGGGGGTCGGCACGCTCGACAGGTTGACGTTCGCGGCGGGCGCGGCGGTGACCGCGGTGCCCTTGCCCAACGTGATGCCGCCGTTGGCGTTCATGTTGGCGGGGCTGGGCCCACTGTCGGCGATGGGCGCGTTCTGCCGCATGGTCGTCGTGATGACGAGCGCCACAATCGCGATCACAGCGACAAGCGCCACGACGACGCCCCAGCGGAGGAGGAGCTTGTTGCGCTTCTCCTTCTTCAGCTGCGCCTCTCGGATCTGGCGGGCCTTCTCGCGGGCTGCGGCAGTGCGCTCAGCCTTGGTGGGGCGTGGTTGGTTGGAGGGGCTCATCGTTCCTCGTGTCAGTTTCGCGGCGCGCGGGACTGCACGCCGATCGCGGAGACGGGGACAGTGTATGCCAGCAGCCTTCCACTCCCCCGTCAAGGGTCTCCATTTCGCGCAACGTCCGGGCGCCGGTGCAGGTTCCTTTACCGGCCTGTGACCGCCATCGCAAGGGCCCCGGGTAGGGTTATGAGGAGATTCCAGTGAATGCGAGGTAGCGCGAGAGTGGCTCAGGACACTGAACGGACAGCACCAGACACAACGGCAAAAGAGGGCAATGCGAGGGGATCCTATGACTTCCTGGTGGTCGCCAACCGCCTGCCGGTCGACAGGGCCGCGGACGGCTCGGACGACGGATGGAAGAGGTCGCCTGGCGGCTTGGTGACAGCGCTCGCCCCGATCATGGAAAAGTCCGACGGCGCGTGGATCGGCTGGATGGGCTCCCCTGACGAAGAGATCGAGCCCTTTGAGCATGACGGCATGGCCCTCATCCCAGTGGGCCTCTCGGCGGGCGAAGTAGAGCTGTATTACGAGGGCTTCTCCAACTCGACCCTGTGGCCCCTGTACCACGACGTCATCGCTCCCCCGGAGTTCCACCGGACCTGGTGGGACGCGTACCGGCGGATCAACGAACGCTTCGCCCTCGCGGTGCTCGCCAGGGCGGCCGACAAGGCGACCGTGTGGGTGCAGGACTACCAGCTCCAGCTTGTCCCGGCGATCCTCCGCGCCAGGCGGCCGGACCTCCGGATCGGGTTCTTCAACCACATCCCGTTCCCGCCGCCGGAGATCTTCTCGCAGCTCCCGTGGCGCCGTCAGGTCCTCGAGGGCTTGCTGGGCGCGGATCTGGTGGGCTTCCAGCGCCCCAACGACGCGGTGAACTTCGGCCGCTGCGCCCGCCGCTACGGCGGCGCGGCCGGCAAGGGTACCCAGCTGCTGGTGGGCAAGGGCGAGCGGGCGGTGCGCGCGGAGGCCTTCCCCATCTCGATTGACACCGACCGGATCTCCAACCTGGCTCAGCGCCCGGACATCCAGGAGCGCGCCCGGCAGATCCGCCACGACCTGGGCGATCCGAAGACGATCATGCTCGGCGTCGATCGCCTCGACTACACGAAGGGCATCCGCCACCGGCTCAAGGCGTTCGAGGAGCTCCTCGTGGACGAGCGCGTGAAGGTCGGCGAAGTCACGCTCGTCCAGGTGGCGAGCCCGAGCCGCGAGCGCGTCGAGCAGTACCGACTGCTCCGCGAGGAGGTCGAGGGGACGGTAGGCCGCATCAACGGCGCGTTCGACACGCTCCAGCACACCGCGGTCCGCTATCTGCACCACAACTATCCGGTGGAAGAGATGGTGGCGCTCTACCTCGCTGCAGACGTCATGCTCGTCACGGCCCTCCGCGACGGCATGAATCTCGTGGCCAAGGAATATGTCGCGGCGCGCTGCGATGGCACGGGCGTGCTCGTCCTGAGCGAATTCGCGGGCGCCGCCGACCAGCTCAAGCAGGCCCTTCTGATCAATCCGCACGACATCGCGGGGCTCAAAGAGGCCATGGTCGCGGCCGCGAACATGCCCGCCGGCGCAGCGAGCCGCCGCATGAAGGCGATGCGCCGCCAGATCATCGTCCACAATGTCGAGGAATGGTCTGCCGCCTTCCTCAACCGGCTCGCAGAGGTGACCCATGGCTAAGAGCGGCATCCCCGAGAGTCTCCGCACCGCGCTCGAGCGGCTCGCCGCCGTCGACCGCCTCTTGGTGGCGCTGGATTTCGACGGCGTCGTCTCCCCGATCGCCGAACGCGCCGAGCAGGCGCGGCCGCTGCCCGAGACGGCGGCCGCCGTCGCCGAGCTTGCGGGCCTCCCGCGCACCTGGACGGCGTTCGTTTCGGGGCGTTCGCTCGCGAGCCTCGTGGAGGTGGCGTCGCCGGATCGCAGGACGCTGCTGATCGGCAGCCACGGCGCCGAGGTGAGGCTCGACGGCGAAGAGCGCCCCCTCGCGCTCGACCCGGACCAGCGGCACGCGCTCGAGGCGCTTCACGTGGCGTTCACGGAGGTCGCCGCCGAGGCCCCGGGCACCTGGGTCGAGGAGAAGCCGGCGGGGCGCGTTCTGCATACCCGCCAAGCCGATACCGAGGTGGGCGCGGCCGCCGTCGTCGCCGCGCGGGACAAGCTCACGGCACGCAAAGACATCTTCCTCAAGGACGGCAAGCAGGTCCTCGAGGGCTCCGTGGTGCACGCGACGAAGGGCGAGGGGCTCGCCTTCCTGCGGCAGGTCACCGAAGCCGACGCGATCCTCTTCGCGGGCGACGACGTCACGGACGAGGATGGCTTCCTCGCTTTGAAGAGCGACGACGTCGGCATCAAAGTGGGCGATGGCGAGACCGCCGCGGGCCACCGGGTGGGAGCCCCGGAGGACATCGCCGACTCGATGACACTGCTCGCCCGCCTCCGCCGCGCACACCTCACGTCAAAAATGTCCACGTGATGAATGCCACATTTTGGAACACCATGTGACCTATGCCATACTTCTTGAGGTGAGCCGGCCCACACCGGTTCGGCTCGCACTGTGTCAGAATCGGCGGTGCCAGCTTGGGCAGCCGACATCACGGCACACAACTGAACAACATGAACCATTCACTACGGATCGTCCGGCACGTACCTGCCGGTGAAGGGACACGATTACTGTGGCAACAGTGACGTTCGACAACGCTACGCGCCTGTACCCGGGCACCGATAAGCCCGCGGTGGACAAGCTCAACATCGAGATCGCGGACGGTGAGTTCCTCGTTCTCGTCGGCCCCTCCGGCTGTGGAAAGTCCACCTCTCTGCGCATGCTGGCCGGCTTGGAGGACGTCAACTCCGGCCGCATCCTCATCGGCGATCGCGACGTCACGGACGTCCCGCCGAAGGACCGCGACATCGCCATGGTCTTCCAGAACTACGCCCTATACCCGCACATGACGGTTGCGGACAACATGGGCTTTGCCCTCAAGATCGCCGGCGTCTCCAAGGAAGAGCGCGCCCAGCGTGTCCGCGAGGCCGCCAAGCTCCTTGACCTCGAGCAGTACCTCGACCGCAAGCCGAAGGCTCTCTCCGGTGGTCAGCGTCAGCGCGTCGCCATGGGCCGCGCCATCGTCCGCAACCCGCAGGTCTTCCTCATGGACGAGCCGCTCTCGAACCTCGACGCCAAGCTCCGCGTCCAAACCCGCACGCAGATCGCGTCCCTGACCCGCCGTCTCGGCGTCACGACCGTCTACGTCACGCACGACCAGGTCGAGGCCATGACCATGGGTGACCGCGTGGCGGTCCTCAAGGACGGCCTCCTCCAGCAGGTCGACACCCCGCGCAACCTTTACGACAAGCCGCAGAACGTCTTCGTTGCCGGCTTCATCGGCTCGCCCGCCATGAACCTCCTCGAGCTTCCCGAGGTGGACAACGGCGTGCAGTTCGGCGGCACGGTGTACCCCGTGGCCCGCGACGTCCTCGCCGAGGCTACCGGCAACACGGTGACGCTCGGTGTCCGTCCCGAGGACCTCGAGTCGGCGCCGCAGGGCGAGGGCCTCGCGGTTGAGGTCGACGTCGTCGAGGAGCTCGGCGCCGACGCCTACATCTACGGCCACACCAACCTGAACGGCCAGACTCACGACATTGTGGCCCGCACCGATGGCCGCCGTCCTCCGATGAAGGGCGACACCGTGTGGGTCCGTCCGCAGCAGGGCCACGTGCACCTGTTCGACACGAAGTCGGGCCTGCGCCTCGGCTAATCTGATCGGGACACAAGGCTGTGCCCGCCGGAACTCCGGCGGGCACAGCCGTTTCTACGGGAATGAGCTTCGATGAACGGCGCCAAATGGCAGGACGAGCCGACCGACTACGAGATGCTGGGCAAGCTTCCCCGCAAAGAACCGCTACCGGAGCCGCCGCCCCAGAATGTCATGGGGTCGCTGAGCATCACCGCGGCCGCCGCTGACCCGGAGCTCCTAGACCTCCCCTGGCACATCGCGCTCGAACAGTGGCCCGAGGAGTATCTCGCCGCACTCCCCCGCGGCATCTCGCGCCACATCGTGCGCTTCGCCAAGCTCGGTAGCTCGGTCATCGCTGTCAAGGAGACGGGCGAGCACATCGCCCGCCACGAATACCACATGCTGCGCCGCCTCCAGCGGCTCGACGTCCCCTGCGTGGAGCCGGTCGCCGTCATCCGGGACCGGCAGACCCCGGAAGGCAAGCCGCTCGACCCTGTCCTCGTCACGCGACACCTCAAATTCTCGCTGCCGTACCGCGCCCTGTTCTCACAGATGCTGCGCAAGGACACCCTCACCCGCCTCATCGACGCGCAGGCCCTCCTGCTCGTGCGACTGCATCTCATCGGCTTCTACTGGGGCGACGTCTCACTCTCCAACACGCTCTTCAGGCGCGATGCCGGCGCGTTCGCCGCCTATCTCGTCGATGCCGAGACCGGCGAGCTGTACCCCGATCTCTCGACCGGCCAGCGCGAGTACGATCTCGAGATCGCCCGCGTGAACATTGCCGGCGAGCTCATGGACCTCCTCGACGGCGGCCTCATCGATGCGGAAGTGGACCCCGTCGCCACCAGCGAACGCATTATGGACTCGTACCGGAACCTCTGGGCCGAGCTCACCGAGAAGGAGTCGTTCGAGCTCGGAGAGCGGTGGCGCGTGAGCGCCCGCATCCGGCGGCTCAACGAACTCGGGTTCGACGTCGAGGAATACGCGATCAAGACCACCCCGGACGGCTCCACCATCCAGCTCCAGCCCAAGGTGGTCGACGCCGGTCACCACCAAAGGCGCCTCCTGCGCCTCACGGGTCTGGATGCCCAGGAGAATCAGGCGCGGCGCCTGCTCAACGACATGGACTCGTTCCGCGCGGACAACTTCCCGGATCAGGACGAAGAGATCGCTGCGCACGCGTGGGTGAGCCAAGTCTTCGAGCCGATCGTCCGTGCCATCCCGCGCGAACTGTCCGGAAAGCTCGAACCGGCCGAGGTGGTGCATCAGGTCCTCGAGCACCGCTGGTACATGTCCGAGAAGCTCGACCGTCACGTTCCGCTCGCCGAAACGCTGCAGTCGTACATTGACACGGTTCTGCGGCACCGGCGCGACGAAGCCGCGATCATGCTCAACCCGGACACTCAGACGCTCAAGCTCATCGAGGCCGATGCTGCGCGCGAGGACGATGATTTCGACGACGAGCTAGCCAACGATGACGAGCTGGCGAACGATGCCGAGATCGCCGACGACGAGCTAGCAGGCCCGGAAGCTACCCCACGTGCTCGTTGAGCCACTCAACGAGGGGTCGGAGCTCCGTCCAGTGAGCCCGAATTCGGTCCAGGGCCTCCGGCGTATCGAGCCATTCGGGCGCCCCTAGCACCTTGCCCGCCGTCAGTGACTTGTGCTTGAGGAGCTCCGCGCGGGGGTGGTCCGCCCCGAACTCACGGGGGACGCGCTGCGTCCGCTCGCCCTCGATCGTGTACCCGGCGCCGCGGAGTGCCTCGACGATCCGCTCGAGCTCCTCACCCGAGGCCGTGGCGTCGATCGCCGACCGCAGACGAGCGGTCTTCGGAGGTGTGGCCATGTGGCATCCTCCGCCGACGGCAATCCCCTCCGCGTCGAGGTGGAGGTAATACCCCGTCCCCTCGGCCGTCGAGGCATACCCGCCCTGGGCCGTCTTATAGGGCGACTTGTCCTTGCTGAACCGGATGTCACGGTTCGGCCTGAAGGCCTTCCCTTCGCCGAATTCCTCTGACAGTTCGTCGAGCAGAGCTAGCATCGGGCCGCGGATGGCACGCTCGTACACGTCCTTGTGGTCGAGCCACCATTCCCGCGTGTTGTTGTCCTCGAGTTCGGCGTAGAACGTCAGGCTCTCTGAAGGAAATCCCTCGAATGAACTCATGCGAGCATCTTCGCCGCCTGCTCCCGGGTCAGGCAAGGGTCTCGACCGCGTCCGCCGATCTGCCGAAGAACGCCGCATATCGTGCCAGGATAATGGGCCACTCCGAGTACTTCTGATACTGCGCTTGACCTTCGCTGCCGCTCGCCCAGCCATTGTGGGTGAAGGTCACCTCGGTTGCTTGATCCTCGACGGGCGCAAATTCCACCCGGACCCGAGTTGGCGCGTCTTCCCGCCACGCCAACGTCCAGGAGAATTCGATGGACGACGGCGCATCCTCCGCAACGACATGCCCCCAGATTTGGGTTTCCCCGGATTCGGACTCCTCCCCGATCACTCCGTCCTCGACGTAAACGTGGGTGCCTTCACCGAAACCGGTGTAGTTGAAGCCCCACCAAAGATGGATGTCGCCGACGAAGGCGCTGTACGCAATGTCCTGCGGAGCCGGAACCCTCATCCGATAGACCCGCGAGGGCGGGGTTTCAGCCGAGTCAGATGAAGCCGGCGAATGGGAAGCGTGCGAGAACAGAGGATCCACGCGGGCGATCCTACTCCCCTCCCCTTACCGTTTCGGGTACAGGTACTGCCCTGTCAGGGCGTTTCGGGTGCGCCGACTGCCCTTCCCGGGCGTGGGGGTGGCGGTTTATGTACCCGGTTTGGCCTGGGGTGGGTTGGCGTGCCCGGTTCGGGGGGTTTGGCTGTTGAGGGGGTTTTGGGTGGTTAAAGGGGTGTGGGCCCCACTGCGTTGTGGGGCCCACCCGTTGTGGTGTGTTCCGGCGGTGTCCTACTCTCCCACACCCTGTCGGGTGCAGTACCATCGGCGCTGTGGGGCTTA
>NZ_JBQCGQ010000010.1:0-10990 GCF_051955515.1 Sinomonas sp. | reverse complement strand
CGGCTCGCCAAAAGACCTCCGGTCGCGTTGGTTCCCCGCGGGCCCCCACGCTAACCCAACTACCCGGCCGATAAAGGTTATTTCCCGCCCCCCGACGACCGGGGTTTGGGGCCGGGGCAGTGATGTGGGGGGCCGCAACGCGGTGGGGGCCCCTTATTTTGCGGGGGGACACACCCCAAAATACCCCCCGCCACAACGTCGGGGAGGCGCCGAGAGAAGGGAAGTGCCGCGAAATGTCGGGAACTCAGCCCTTGTCGATGCTGCTCATGTCGCCATAGCGGGGTCCGACGACGGCGTCACGCGGCACCGCCTGCTCGAGCGCCGTGAGATCGTCCTCGGTGAGCTGAACCTCCCGCGCCGCGGCGTTCTCCTCGAGGTACTTCACGCGCTTGGTGCCGGGAATCGGCACCACGTCGTCGCCTTGGGCGAGGACCCAGGCGAGTGCGATCTGGCCCGGCGTGACGCCCTTGCGCTCGGCGATCGCCTTGACCTCCTCGACCAGGCGCAGGTTCGCCTCAAGAGCCTCGCCCTGGAAGCGCGGGAAGTAGCGGCTGCTGCGCGCATCGCCCTCCTGCGAGACGGACTCCGCGGTCATGCGCCCGGTCAGGATGCCGCGACCCAGCGGGGAGTAGGGCACCAGGCCGATCCCGAGTTCGCGGATCGTGGGGAGAATCTGATCCTCGAGGTCGCGGGTGAAGAGCGAGTATTCGGTCTGCAGGGCTGTGATGGGGTGGACCGCGTGGGCGCGGCGAATGGTGGACGGGGAGGCCTCGGAGAGCCCAATGTGGCGCACCTTCCCGGCCTGGACTAGCTCGGCCATGGCCCCCACGGTGTCCTCGATCGGCACCTTCGGGTCCACGCGGTGCTGGTCGTACAGGTCGAGGGGGTCCACGCCGAGCCGATCACGCGAGGCGTCGCAGGCGGCGCGGACGTATTCCGGGCTCCCGTTGATGCCGAGCCTCTCGCCGTTCTCGCCGCGCATGTTGCCGAACTTCGTGGCGAGCTGGACCTCATCGCGGCGGCCCGCGATCGCCCGGCCCACGAGCTTCTCGTTCGTGAACGGGCCATACATGTCCGCGGTGTCGAGGAAGGTGATGCCGAGGTCGAGCGCGCGGTGGATGGTGTCGAGGCCGGATTGCTCGTCGGGCGCGCCGTAGAACTCGGACATGCCCATGCAGCCGAGGCCGAGGGAGGAGACGGTGAGCGAGGACTGAGTGCCAAGGGTTCTGGTCTGCATGATTCCAGCCAACCGGTTAGAGTGCGCTCTAAGTCAAGGTCCCTCGGTAGAGGTCGATCTTCTGGTCGACGGCTCGAAGGTTCTCAGTGACCTCGGCGAGCTGGGCGAGCACCCGCTCGCGGTGCGCTTCGAGGATCTCGAGCCGCTCGCGCTCGTTGCCGGGGCCTTCCCGCACGAGCGCTGCGTAGCGGCGGATCTCCCGCACCGGCATGCCGGTCGCGCGAAGGCGAGCGACCATGAGGATGGCCGTCACGTCCCGGTCGGAGTATTCGCGGTGGCCGGCCGGCGTGCGGTCCACGTGGTGCAGCATGAGTCCGTCGCGCTCGTAGTAGCGCAGAGTGTGGGGTGTGAGGCCGGTGCGCTGTGCGACTTCGGCGATGGTGAGGCCCATTGAAATATCAACGCACGGTTCGCCTACTGACACAATGGCGGCATGCGCACCTTTGGGGTGGAAGAAGAGCTGCTCATCGTGGACCCGACCACGGGTGAGCCCCTCGCCCTTGCCGGCCGGATGCTCGCCGTCGCCGGACGCCCAGCGGACATGGGGCACGAGTTCAAGCTCGAGCAGATCGAAGTCCAGACCGCCCCCTGCCGCACCCACGACGACTTGCTCGCCCAGCTCTACGCCGGCCGCCGGCTCGCGGATCGGGCGGCCAAGGCCTGCGGCGGCAGGGTGGCCGCGCTGGCCACCTCGCCGCTCGGCTCGGCCACGACGCTCACCCCGGACGACCGCTTCGCCCGCATGGACGACGAGTTCCGCATCATCTCCTACGAGCAGCTCACCTGCGGACTGCACGTGCACGTCGCGATCGAGTCGAAGGAGGAGGGCATCGCGGTCCTCGACCGCATTCGCGACTGGCTCCCGATCTTCATCGCGCTCACCGCCAACTCGCCCTTCTGGTTCGGCTCGACCACCGGCTACGCGAGCTTCCGCACTCAGGCCTGGAACCGCTGGCCCACCTCGGGCCCCCAGAATCTCTACGGCTCCGCCCACACATACGACGAGCTCATGGCCTCGATGGTCGGCACCGGCGCGATCCTTGACGAGGGCATGGCCTACTTCGACGCGCGCCTCTCGCGGCACCATCCCACCGTCGAAATCCGCATTGCCGATGTCCCGCTGATCACCTCCGATTCCGCGCTCGTCGCCGTCCTGGTCCGCGCGCTCGTTGAGACTGCGCTGCGCGAAGCGGCCGACGGCGTTGCCCCGTTGGCGACGCCCGTCGGCATCCTTCGCCTCGCCGCCTGGCGGGCCAGCCGGTCGGGTTTGAACGGCCAGCTCGTCCACCCTGCGAAACTGGAGCCGGTTTCCGCGGGCGACGCCGTCGCCGCCCTGCTCGCGCACGTCGCGCCCGCGCTGCGCGAGACGGGCGAGTTCGCCCGCACGGAGCTCGCAATCGCGCAGCTTCTGGAGCGGGGGACGGGCGAGCTCGCGCAGCGGGAAGCAGCGGCCGACGGCGGGGGGCTGGCTGGCGCTGTGCGCGCGGCCGTCAAGCACACGGTCTCGCGCGAGGGCGGCTGGGACGACGGCGCGAGGGCAACCTTGAGCTTCGTCCGACGGCGGTGGCCCCTCACGCGGGGGCAGCGCCGCGGTTGATGGGTGCCTGACCGTCCTTCGGCGCCTCGACCGTCCCTGAGAGGCATAACCGTCCGTGCCGACAAACGGTTATGCCGCTGAGGGACGGTCAGGCCACCGAATGACGCAGCAGCCGCTTGAGGACCGCACGGTAGCCGAGCCGCGCACCGAACGCGGCGAGCGTGTTGAGGAGCTCCGGGAAGCCCGAGAGCGCGAACTCCTGTGACCAGCGCACCTCCGAGCCGCCGTCGTGCGGGCTCACGGTCACGGCGACCGACCCAAGCACGAACCGACCCGACTTCGCGATGCTCGCGTGGCCCGGCTGGCTCGTGGTGGGCGGGGCGAGCTCTTCGAAGGTCATGACGTCGTTGAACCCTCGGTGGCCCAGCATCGTGCACGCCACGAACCGGTGGCCGGGCCGCAGCTCGGACGCCGCGACGGCCCCTTGGGTGACGTGGGTGAAGGGCACGAGCCGGTCGTGGGCGCGGAGATCGAGGATCTGCGCCCACGCCTCGGGCGCCGGGAGGGGCGTCCGAATCCGGATCTGGAAAGCCTTCACCTCACGTGGAGGAGTGGAGCGCCCGGTCGAGGTCGCCGATGAGGTCGCCCACGTCCTCGAGGCCTACGCTCAGGCGGAGGACGCCGTCGCCCAGCCCGATCGCGGCGCGACCCTCGGCACCCATGGCGCGGTGCGTCGTCGTCGCCGGATGCGTGATGAGGGACTTCGAGTCGCCCAGGTTGTTCGAGATGTCGACGATCTTGAGGCCGTTGAGGAGGCGGAACGCCGCGTCCTTGCCGCCGCCGCCATCGGGTGCCTTGAGCTCGAAGGTGAGCACGGTGCCGCCCGCGCTCATCTGCTTGCGCGCGAGCTCGTACTGCGGGTGCGACTTCAGGTGCGGGTACTTGACCCAGCCGACCTCCGGCTGAGCCTCGAGCCACTCGGCGATCGCGAGCGCGCTCGCGGACGAGTGCCGCACGCGCAGGCCCATCGTCTCCAGGCCCTTCGTGAGGACCCACGCGTTGAAGGGGCTCAGCGAGGGCCCCGTATGGCGCATGAGCTGCTTGACCGGGCCGTCGATGAACTCCTTCGGCCCGAGGATCGCGCCGCCGAGCACACGCCCCTGCCCGTCGATGTGCTTGGTGCCCGAATAGACCACCACGTCCGCGCCGAAGTCGAGGCTGCGCTGCAGGAGCGGCGTGGCAAAGACATTGTCGACGACGACGGTCGCCCCCGCGGCGTGCGCGAGGTCCGCGACGGCCTGGATGTCCACGAGCTCCTGCATCGGGTTCGACGGCGACTCGAAGAACACCGCCGTGGTCGGCACCGAGAGGGCCTCGCGCCACTGGTCGAGATCCGGTCCGTCGACGAACACCGTCTCGACGCCCCAGCGGGGGAGAATCTCGTTGAGGATCACGAAGCACGAGCCGAACAGGCTTCGGGCCGCGACCACGCGGTCGCCGGCACCGAGCAGCGCCCCAAGCGCCGTGAACACGGCGGACATGCCCGACGCCGTCGCGAAGCACGCCTCGGTGCCCTCGAGCAGCCGGAGCCGCTCCTGGAAAGTGGCAACGGTGGGGTTGCCGTAGCGGGAATAGACGAAGCGCTCGTCCTCGCCCGTGAAGGCCCGTTCGGCCGCCTCCGCCGACTCGTACACGAAGCCGGAGTTGAGGAACAGGGCTTCTGAAGTTTCCTGAAAATTGCTGCGGTCAAGCCCGCCGCGCACAGCCTGCGTGTCTTCGCTCCAGCTGGCGGCGTCGATATTGAAGGTCACTGACTACTCTTGTCCTACGTTCGTGGGGAGGCCCCGGTTCTTCCAGCCGTTGACATTCCGCTGCCCATCCGGGCCAGGAATGCCCTCGAAGCCCTCCAGCACGTTGTAGGCCGTGAAGCCGAGATTTGTGGCGACCGCGGCCGCTGCCGCGGAGCGATGCCCCGAGCGGCACAGGAAGAGGAGCTCCGTGGCCCGGTCCTCCGGTCCCTGGAGCTCGAGCTCGGTGAGGAAGTCGGGGTTGGGGATGCCACCCGCGAAGACCCACGGGATGAACAGGGGATCGTTGTCCGTCTGGCGCGTGTCCGGAATCCCGATGTGCGCCCACTCCTCCTCCGTGCGGACGTCCACCAGGACGGCCTCGCCGGACTTGAGCTTCTCCCACGCCTCGAGGGGCGTCACGTCACCTGCGTAGCTCATGCGTGGCCCTCGAATTCCAGATCGGTGCTGAGATCGTCGACCGCCGAGGCCACCGCAGCGTCCGCGCGGGCGATGGCGTGAGGCAGGATCACCGCTTGCGCAACGATGACATCGGTGCCGTTGAACGTCGCGGCAGGGCTCCCGTGGAGCACGTACCCCTCGGCGAGGGCTTGCGAAATGCGTGCGCAGAATTCGCGGGTGTCCGGGCCGGTGAGGAGACGATAGGCGAGGCGCTCTTCGGAAGCGCTCGACGGAGCCGCGGGATCGTTGAGCGGTGTGGTGGCCGCCTCTCCCGTCTCTATGGCGGTGTCGGACATGGGCGGGGACTCCTTCTGGCTTGCGTATCGATGGTCGAAATGCCGAGTCTTCACCTGAGGCACCCCGCCGGATGGAGGGTTGCCGGCCAGCAAGTCAGGGCAGTGCGACCGCGGAGGCAGGCTCCGCCGTCGCGCGCTGGCGCTCGTTACTCTGCGTCGAAAGTAGCACGGCGACGGCGAAGCCATCCATGAGAGCCCGGTAACGATTGGCAACACCGCGCAACAGAGGCGGAGTGACTTGCCTAGCGGACCTCCTGCCCTGCCAGAATGCCGTCGATCTGGCCCACGGCCTCCCTCATGCCTTCCTCCATGCCCATGGCGAGGAGCTTCTCCAGCTGCTCGAGGCTCTTGAAGGTGGAGACCGACGTCATCCGCGTGATCCCGTCCGCTTCCTCCAGCCGCACCGCCGTGTGCGTGGTGTCGTCGCGGTCCAGGGGCTCGCCGTCGTCGCCCGCGAAGCCGTCGTCGAACTCGAGGCGCCGCGGAGCCTCGACGTCCGTGATGCGCCACCAGCCGTAGGCCCGGTCGCCGTCCGGCCCCGTCATGAAGTACCGGGACTCGCCGCCGGGCTCGAACTCGTGGCGTGTGAACGTTGCCGGCCACGTGGGCGGCCCCCACCAGCGCTCGAGCTGCCGGGCGTCCTCCCAGACCTGCCAGAGGCGGTCCGGGCTGGCTCCGTGTTCGGTGATGAGAGTGAGGGTCAGATTGTCGAGGTCCTTGGTGCTGCTGACGAAGGGCATGGTTCCCCCTGGCTAGTCGGAGAGGAGCTCATCGATGCGGGCTGCGCGGCCCCGCCACAGGTCCTCGTAGGCATCGAGGAGGCGGGACGCTCGGCGAAGCGCCTCGGGGTTGGAGTGCACGATCTGCTCCCTCCCGCGGCGCTCCTTCCTCACGAGCGAGGCTCGTTCGAGGACCGCGACGTGCTTCTGCACGGCCGCGAAGCTCATGGCGTAGTGCTTCGCGAGGTCCGAGACCGACTGCTCCCGCAGCATCGACTGCCGGATGATGTCCCGACGGGTCGAGTCTGCGAGGGCCTGGAAGATCCGGTCGGTCTCTTCGTCGCTGAGCTGTTCTACAACCATTTGGTTGTAGGTTAGCTCGCGTCGGCAGGGAGGGCAAGGGGGTGCGAGAGAGGAACTGGGGTCGATGCAAAGCGGGACTTCTCAGCGAGACGTGACCGTCTCCGCGCCGGCGTCAGCTCCGTCAGGAGGGACCGTTCGCCGCCAGCAGGTGATTCGGCAGCCGGTTCCCGGGGGCTCGGCCGCGGATCTCGAGGAGCTCGCGGGCGTGGTTCCAGAGGCGCCGGTCCTCGTCGGACACGGGAACCCATGGCTCGATCGGGATCGCAGCGCCGGCCTCATCCCGGGCCACCATCACGGTGAGGCAGTACGTGGTGAGCTCGAGCTCGTGGCCGCGCGGACTGCCCGAGCGCACATGGACGGCAATATGCATGCCCTTGTTGCCCGTGTACACGAGCCGAGCCTCGACCTCCACCACATCGCCGATGAGCAGCGGTCGGTAGAACCTGACGCCGCCCGAGAACACCGCGACGGTGTCCCGGCCGCAGTAGCGGGCCGAGCACACGTACGCCGCCTCGTCGATCCACTTCATGACCGTGCCGCCGTGGACCTTGCCGCCCCAGTTCACATCGGTTGGCGCGGCCAGGAACCGGAGCACCACGCGCTCCGATGTCCCGGCGTCCGTGTACTCCTGCTGCCGCATGGATTCCACGATCTCGTTCCGGACGGCAATCCGGGCGACCGCGAGCGCCTCGGCCTGCCGCTCCGCCTCGGTCCTGGGCATGAAGGACGGCACCTCGACCGGGCGCCCGTCTGCGCCGACGGCCACGAAGATGACCAGGCAGTCGCTGCGCATCGTGGGTGTGCCGCCCTTCGGGTCCCCGGAGGAGACGACCGTGCGGATGTGCATCGACGAGCGTCCCGTGTAGACGATCGTCGCCGTGACCTCGACCAGGTCTCCCACGTTCACGGGGTCGGCGAAGTGGATGTTGCCCACGTAGGCCGTCACGCAGTACGTCTTGGCCCAGCCCACGGCCGCCGCATAGGCCGCCTTGTCGACCCATTCGAGGACGGTCCCGGCGTCGACCGAGCCGGAATGCCCCACGTCGGTCGGCGCTGCGAGGAAGCGCAGCGTGACTTCGGGGTTCAGGGTGGAAGCGTCGCCCACGGCGGGGTCGGAAGCGGAAGGTGCCATCGCCGTCGTCGTCCTCTCAGCCCCAGAGCCGCTGGCTGGCGAGGCGCGCACCCTCGGAGAGTGCCTCGAGCTTGGCCCACGCGATCTGCGGGTGGACGCGCCCGCCCAGCCCGCAGTCGGTGGAGGCGATGACGCGCTCGCGGCCCAGGATCTGGGCGAAGCGCTCGATGCGGTCCGCCACGAGCTCGGGGTGTTCGACCACGTTCGTGGCGTGGGAGACGACGCCCGGCACCACCGTCTTCTCCTCGGGCAGCGCCAGGTCGCGCCACACCTTCCACTCGTGCTCGTGGCGCACGTTCGCGGCCTCGAAGGAGTAGGAACCCGCGTTGATGGAGAGCATCGTCTGGGCGAGGTCCGCGAACGGCAGATCCGTGGTGTGCGGGCCGTGCCACGAGCCCCAGCAGAGGTGGAAGCGGATCTGCTCCTGCGGCAGGTCGCGGATCGCGTAGTTGAGGGCCTCGACGCGGAGCTGCGTGAACGCAAGGTAGTCCTCGACCGTGGGCTCGGGATTGATCATGTCCCAGTTCTCGGCGATCGAGGGATCGTCGATCTGCACCGTCAGCCCGGCCTCGACGATCGCCTTGTACTCCTCGCGCATCGCGTCGGCGCACGCGTAGACGAGTTCCTCGTCGCTCGTGTAGTACTCGTTCGCAATCCGCGACGCCGAGCCCGGGGAGAGGGCCGGGAGGAAGCCTGTCTCGAAGCCGTTCGCGGCAAGGGCTTCCTTGAGGTGCGCGACGTCGCGCTGGATGGCCTCCTGGCCCACGTAGGTGATTGGGCCGGTGACGGTCGGCTGCGGGACGGCCTTCCGTCCCGTGAGGATGAACGAGTTCGGGTCGTTGTACGCCTCGTCGAAGCGCTCGCGGTCGCGGCGGTCCCGCATGCTCGTCAGCCGGATCCTGCCCGGCTCCGAGCGGACCTTCTCCGTGCTCTGCCAGCGGTCGACTCCGCCCTGCGTGAGGCCGCCGAGGCGCGAGAAGGAGTAGTTCCACCACGCGCCGTAGTCCACCGAGTTCGACATGGTGTGCCCGTATTCGCCGTCATTCGGGAGGGTGATGCCTGCCTCGCGCTGCCGGGTGACGACGTCCTTCACCGACTGCGCGAGCAGCTCCTCGAACGCGGCCGGGTCCTCGGGGTTCTCAGCCATAGCAGCGTTCGCCGCGAGAAGCTCGGCTGAACGGGGGAGGGAACCGGCGTGCGTCGTCTGGATGAAGTCGGTGTTGTGCATGGGGCCAGTCTGGCCCATCCCCGCGCCGGAATTGTCGGGTTACGGAGGGTTAAGCCGTCCCGCACTCGCTATAACCCGACAATTCCGGGGCCGGGGCCGGGGCCCGGGCCGGGGGCGGACGGTCAGGCGCGGTCCTCGTCGCCGAACCCGGTCTGCGTGTGACCGCCGTTGTCCGACGGGATCCCGGCCGCGCCCGCCGTGCCCAGGCCGATGCCGGCTCCCCGACGGCGCCGCCCGCGGTGCGCAGGCTCCTTCTTCGCTGTTCCACCTTCGCCTTCGCCTTCGCTCTGCGGCTGGTGGAGCAGCATGGACTCCTGATTGTGGCCGAAGCCGTCGTCCTGGCTGTAGCCCTCGCCGAGGCCGGGGTCGTCGCCGTAGACGGGTGTGTCCATGACGGCTGGCTCTTCGCTGTCCGCGGGTTTGGTCGGTTCCATGAGTGAACCGTAGGCATACGACGGCGGCCGCCGCCAGATGCGTTCGCCGCCCGATGAAGTCGGTTTAGGAGGGCGGGCTTTTCGGACCCTTGGACGTCCTAGTAGATTTCATCGTGACGTGGATCACTGGGCTGAATTTCGTTGCGGGAGGCGCAGCATGACAGTCACCGATGACTTCCGGGCCGCGCGTGATCGGCTCCTTGAGCTGCGCGAGGACTACGAGAAGGCGCTCGCCGAGTTCGAGTGGCCGCGCCTCGAGGAGTTCAACTTCGCGACCGACTGGTTCGACGCGCTCGCCGCCGATCCTGCGCGGGGCTCGCAGCCGGCGCTCGTGATCGTCGAGGAGGACGGCAGCTCCACGCGACGGACGTTCGCCGAGCTCGCCGACGCGTCCCGCCGGGCGGCCTCATGGCTTCGGGACCAGGGAGTGCGGCGCGGCGACCATGTGATCATCATGCTCGGCAACCAAGTCGAGCTGTGGGAGCTCATCCTCGCGTGCATCCGGCTCGGGGCCGTGATGATTCCCACGACGACCCTCATGGGCCCCCGCGACCTGCAGGACCGGGTGGACCGGGGCGCGGCGCGGTGGGCCGTCGTCGACCGCGCCCACCTCAAGAGGTTCGACGAGGTCGACGGCGACTACACGCTCATCAGCGTCGGCGGCGCGTGGGAGGGCGGTCACCGGGTGCTCGATTACTCGGACGCCGCCGCCGCGACACCCGATTTCGCACCCGACGGCCCCACCCGGGCGGACGAGACGCTCCTCCTCTACTTCACGTCCGGCACCACGTCGAAGCCGAAGCTCGTGGAGCACACGCACACCTCGTATCCCGTGGGCCACCTGTCGACGATGTACTGGATCGGGCTTGAGCCGGGCGACGTGCACCTCAACGTCGCCTCGCCGGGCTGGGCCAAGCATGCGTGGTCGAACGTGTTCGCGCCGTGGATCGCGGAGGCCACGGTGTTCATCTACAACTACGCGCGGTTCGACGCCCCGGCCCTCCTGGAGCACATGGGCCGCGAGGGTGTGACGAGCTTCTGCGCGCCCCCGACCGTGTGGCGGATGCTCATCCAGTCCGACCTCACCCAGCTCGCAACCCCGCCCCGCAAGGCCGTCTCCGCGGGGGAGCCCCTCAACGCCGAGGTGATCGACCAGGTCAAGCACGCCTGGGGCCTCACAATCCGCGACGGCTTCGGCCAGACCGAGACCACCGTCCAAGTTGCCAACACGCCTGGCCAGCCCGTCACCGCCGGTGCGATGGGGCGTCCGCTGCCGGGCTACGACGTCGTCCTCGTTGATCCCCTGACCGGCGAGGAAGCCGACGACGGCGAGATCTGCCTCCGCCTCGACCCTCGCCCCGTGGGTCTCATGGCGGGGTACCACGGTGATGCCGAACGGACGGCCGAGGCGTTCCGCGGCGGCTACTACCACACCGGCGACATGGCGCGGCGGGACGCGGACGGCGTCATCACCTATGTGGGCCGCGGCGACGACGTCTTCAAGTCCTCCGACTACCGGCTCTCGCCCTTCGAGCTCGAGAGCGTGCTCATCGAGCATCCCGCGGTCGCGGAGGCCGCCGTCGTGCCGTCCCCCGACCCGGTGCGGCTCTCGGTGCCGAAGGCGTTCGTGGTGCTCGCCCCTGGCTATTCGCCGGGGCCGGAGCTCGCGGAGGAGATCCTGCGCTACTGCCGTGACCACCTTGCGCCGTTCAAGCGCATCCGACGCCTCGAGTTCAGCGACCTCCCCAAGACGATCTCCGGCAAGATCCGCCGGGTGGAACTCCGCCACGCCGAG
>NZ_JBQCGQ010000009.1:0-2509 GCF_051955515.1 Sinomonas sp. | reverse complement strand
CACCAACGCCCCCCCCCTGCCCTTCGCCGCCGTCACTCACCGCCCCGATCCGGTCCCCCCTCCCGCCCCGGTGGTCCCACACCCGCGCTGCGCGCCGGGGCAACAGGAGGACCCTGCGAAGGTGACGGAGCAACGGGAGGGGGCCGGAACCCCTAGCCGGCGAACGCCGCCCGGAAGGCCTTGAGCGCATCGTGGGGGTTCCCCGCGGCGTGGGCCTCGAGGCCCACGGTTCCCTTGTACCCGGCGTCGGCCAGTGCGCTGTGCACCGCCGAATAGTTGATCTCTCCGGTGCCGGGCTCGCAGCGGCCGGGAACGTCGGCCACCTGGATCTCGCCGACCCACGGCAGTGCCTCGCGGACCGTGCCGATGAGGTTCCCCTCCCCGAGCTGGGCGTGGTAAAGGTCGAGCATGAGGCGCACGTTGGGGTGGTCGACGGCGCGCACGAGCGCAAGAGTGTCCTTCGCCCGGGCGAGGGGAATTCCCGGGTGGTCGAGGATCGTGTTGAGGTTCTCGAGGCAGAACGTCAGGCCGTGCCGCGCCCCGAGTTCCCCGAGCTTCACCAAGGCCCGCGCGGCCGTGAGCCACATGGTCCCGTCCGAGCGCCAGTGGGGCCGCACAGCCTGGCCGCCCACCAGCTCTGCCGGGTGGACCACGAGGCGTTCAACGCCGAGCTCGAGGGCCGTCGGGATGAGCGCCTCAGCGGTGCTCACCACCAGATCGGCTGTCTCGGGCTCCACAAGCGAACCGGCCGAGTAGCCTGTCATTGACGAGAAGCGAGCGCCGGTCGCGGCGAGCGCGCGGAGGTCCTTGGAACGCGAATCCCAGAGCTCGACGTCGAACCCCGCCTCGTGGATCCGCTGCACTCGCTCCACGAACGGCTGCTCCGTGAAGACCATCTCGGCGCAGACGGCGAGCCTCATGCGCGAGCCTCCGACCGCGAGACAGCGGCGGGCAGGCCCGTCTCCACCGACTGGATGCAGGCGCGGGCGACGGCGAGTGCTCGCCGCGCGTCGTCGAGTCCGGGAGTGAGCGGCACGCCGTGCTCGGGGGAGGCAGTGCCATCGCGGCGTGCCCGGACGTGGTCGGCGAAGTCCGCGAGCTCGTCTGTGTAGGCGCCGGCGAACAGCTCGATGTTCAGGCGCGGAGTGTCAGCGGACAGGCCCGCGGCGCCGTATCGCACTGCCGCCGTCTCGGTGGCCCGCCCCGCCTGGACCATCCCCGCCGAGCCGAACACCTCGCCGCGTACGTCGTACCCGTAGAGCGCCGAGAAGTTGGCCTCGGCGACGGCGATCGCGCCGTTGCTGTACCGGATGGTCACGACCGCGGTGTCCAGGAAGCCGGCGTCCTTGAAGGACGGCTCGACCAAGGCGTCCGCGGTAACGTGCACGCTGACGGGCTCGGCCCCGGAGTTGAACCAGTTGAGGGCGTCGAAGTCGTGGATGAGAGTCTCAAGGAAGATGGTTCCTTGCGGGACGCGTCCGGCGTTGGGGATCCTCCCGGTGCCGGGGTCTCGGGTGAGCGAGTGGAGGAGCTGGGGCGTGCCCACCGCGCCGGCCGCGATGTCACGGCGCGCAGCGAGGAAATCGGCCGCGTAGCGACGGTTGAAGCCGATCTGCCAGTGCACCCCCGCCTCGGCCACGGCCTGGTCCACGCGAGCGAACTCATCGAGGTCGAGGGCGCCGGGCTTCTCGCAGAACACGTGCTTGCCCGCCCGCACGGCGTCGATGGAAAGCGCCGCATGGAAGCGCGCGGGCCCAGCAATGACAACGGCGTCGATCTGAGGGTCTGCAAAGAGGTCCGCGGCATCGGCAGTCACGCGCGCAACCCCGAGCTCGGCCGCCAGCGACTGGGCGGTCTCGATCGCCGGGTCCGCGATCGCGACGAGGCTCGCCGCGGAGATCCGTGTCGCGAGGCTGCGTGCGTGGAAGGCGCCCATCCAACCGGCACCGATCAAGGCGACGCGCACCGGTTCCGGGCGGGAGGAAACGACAGGGAGATAGGTCATGGAGAGTCCTCTCAAGGGGGCCTTCTAGAACGATCTAGATCGAGGCGTGCGCCCAGTCTTGCACGGCTTCATCATCCGTGTCTAGATCGTTCTAGTACACTCGGAACAACTGATCGGAGGATCCATGGCGAAGCGGCCCACCCTCACGGACGTCGCAGCGGAGGCAGGAGTCTCGCGCGCGCTCGTCTCGATCGTCATGCGCGGCGCGCCCGGGGCGAGCGAGGCGACCCGCGAGCGAGTTCTGGCCGCCGCTTCCCGCCTCGGCTACCGGCCTGACACGCGCGCCCGACTCCTCCGCAGCGCGCGGTCCCACCTCCTCGGTGTGGTCTTCGACGTCGAGGGCCCCTTCCACGCCGACATCGTCGAGGCGCTCTACCCCGCGGCGGCGGAGCGCGGCTTCGACGTCATCCTGAGCGCCCGTGGTCCGCGCCGCACCGAGGACGATGCAGTCCAGTCCCTCCTCGACCTGGGCGCCGAGGCGCTGCTCGTCCTCGCCCCCGACTC
>NZ_JBQCGQ010000008.1:0-26080 GCF_051955515.1 Sinomonas sp. | reverse complement strand
CATCCTGCCCGAAGATCGTGGTCGACGCCGGAGCGCCGTCCACGAGCTGGCCGCTTGTCAGCGGCAAGGCAATACTGGCCATGGCCTAGGCGTCGGCCGCCTCGGCACTCGCCTGGATCGCGACGGCTTCCTCAGCGACGTCCTCACCCTCGGCGATCACGGGAGCGAGCGAGAGCTTGCCGCGGTCGTCGATCTTCGTGATCTCAACCTGGAGCTTCTGGCCCACCGAGACGACGTCCTCGACGTTGTCCACGCGCTTCCCGCCCGCGAGCTTGCGCAGCTCGGAGATGTGCAGGAGTCCGTCCTTGCCCGGCGTGAGCGAGACGAACGCGCCAAACGTCGTCGTCTTCACGACCGTGCCGAGGTAGCGCTCGCCGACCTCAGGCAGCTGCGGGTTCGCGATCGCGTTGATCGCAGCCCGGGCAGCCTCGGCCGAGGAGCCGTCGGTCGCGCCGATGAGCACGGTGCCGTCGTCCTCGATCGAGATGTCGGCGCCCGTGTCCTCCTGGATCTGGTTGATCATCTTGCCCTTGGGGCCAATGACCTCGCCGATCTTGTCCACGGGGATCTTGATCGCGATGATGCGGGGCGCGAACTCCGAGAGCTCGTCCGGGCCCTCGATGGCGGCATTGATGACCGAGAGGATGTGAAGCCGCGCCTCCCGAGCCTGCTTGAGGGCAGCCGCGAGGACCGAGGCGGGGATGCCGTCGAGCTTCGTGTCGAGCTGGATCGCGGTGACGAACTCGCTCGTGCCGGCCACCTTGAAGTCCATGTCCCCGAATGCGTCCTCGGCGCCCAGGATGTCGGTGAGGGCCGCGTAGCGGGTCTGACCGTCCACCTCGTCGGACACGAGGCCCATGGCGATGCCGGCAACCGGAGCCTTGAGCGGCACACCGGCGTTGAGCAGCGACAGCGTCGAGGCGCAGACCGAGCCCATGGACGTCGAACCGTTCGAGCCGAGGGCCTCAGAGACCTGACGGATGGCGTACGGGAACTCCTCGCGGGACGGGAGCACCGGCACCAGGGCACGCTCGGCCAAGGCGCCGTGGCCGATTTCGCGACGCTTCGGCGAGCCGACGCGTCCCGTCTCACCCGTCGAGTACGGCGGGAAGTTGTAGTTGTGCATGTACCGCTTGTGGGTCTCGGGCGACAGCGAGTCGATCTGCTGCTCCATCTTGAGCATGTTGAGCGTGGTGACGCCGAGGATCTGCGTTTCACCGCGCTCGAAGATCGCCGAACCGTGGACGCGCGGCAGGACCTCGACCTCAGCAGTGAGCTGGCGGATGTCCGTGAGCCCGCGGCCGTCAATGCGGACCTGATCACGGAGGATGCGCTGGCGCACCACCTTCTTGGTGACCGAGCGGAAGGCGGCAGAAAGCTCCTTCTCGCGGCCCTCGAACTGGCTGGCGAGCTGGCCCAGGACCTCGTCCTTGAGCGCGTCCGAGGCGGCCTCGCGCTCCTGCTTGTCGGCGATGCTGAACACCTGGGCGAGGCGCTCCGCGGCGGCGGACTCAACCGCCTCGTAGGTGTCCTGCTCGTAGTCGAGGAAGATCGGGAACTCGGTGGTCGGCTTCGCCGAACGGTTCGCGAGATCCTGCTGCGCCTCGCAGAGCGCACGGATGAACGGCTTCGCGGCCTCGAGCCCCTCGGCCACGACCTCCTCGGTCGGCGCGGTGGCGCCCTCGTCCTTGATGAGGTTCCAGGAACGGTCCGTGGCCTCGGCCTCGACCATCATGATGGCGACGTCATCGCCGTCGTCGCCCGACACAACGCGCCCGGCGACGACCATGTCGAACGTCGCGTTCTCGAGCTGGGAGTGCTTCGGGAAGGCAACCCACTGCGGGCCCTGCGCGTCGTGCACGAGCGCGACGCGGACGCCGCCGATCGGGCCCGAGAACGGGAGTCCGGCAAGCTGGGTGGACATCGAGGCCGCGTTGATCGCGACGACGTCGTACAGCTCGTCGGGGTGGATCGCGAGCACCGTCACGACCACCTGGACCTCGTTGCGGAGGCCCTTGACGAACGCCGGGCGCAGCGGGCGGTCCATAAGGCGGCAGGCGAGGATCGCCTCGGTAGACGGGCGGCCTTCACGACGGAAGAACGAGCCGGGGATGCGGCCTGCGGCGTACATGCGCTCTTCGACGTCGACCGTGAGCGGGAAGAAGTCGAAGCCCTCGCGGGGAGCCTTGCCGGCCGTCGTGGCGGAGAGCAGGGCGGTTTCGTCGTCGATGTACGCCATCGCCGCGCCGGCGGCCTGCTTGGCAAGGCGGCCGGTCTCGAAGCGCACCACGCGCTGACCGAAGCGGCCGTTGTCAATCACGGCCTCTGAGAACTGGATCTCGGGACCCTCCATGGAGAGCCACCTCCGTTTCCTCTTGTCTGGTGGAGGCGAGGAACCCGGTCTTCGATCGAGGCCCTTCGCACGTCTCGGAGACGTCCGCAAAAGCCACTACCGAGGACCGCAGGCTGCCGTCGTCTCCGGTGGATTCTAGTAGTCGGTGTGTAAACGCTTACGTCATGCTGATGCGGCCCGCCGCTTCACTCGAGAAGATTCCTTCCCTCGAGAAGAGGCGAGCCGCTTCAGGGACTATCGGCGCAGGCCGAGACGCTCGATGAGCGAACGGTAGCGGTCGATGTCGGTGTCGTGCAGGTAGGCGAGCATCCGCTTGCGACGACCGACGAGCGCGAGCAGACCGCGCTGCGTGTGGAAGTCGTGCTTGTGCTGCTTCATGTGCTCAGTCAAGTCCTTGATGCGCTTCGTCAGAACGGCGATCTGGACCTCCGGAGACCCGGTGTCGCCTTCCTTGGTGGCATATTCCTTGATGATCGCCTGCTTGACGGCGGGATCCAAAGCCATTGAGCTCAGTACCTCTCGATTCGTGCCGTGCGGCCCGCAGGACGCTGCGTCCTCGGGGAACACCGACCTCACGGAAGATCTCTCTCAACGGAGGCGCGGCGCGGCCCAGGCCGCCACGGACTGCAGCGAGGGCCAACGAGCAGTCTATCGTGCGGCCAATGTCTGTGTCGAAACCAGCGCACTGCGAATGGCCTCGATCCCGCGCAGGGTTTCCGCGAAACTCGTGCTGAGCGGCGAAAGGCCCAGCCGGAGGCCTTGAGGCGCACGGAAGTCCGGAATCACGCCGCCATCCCACAGTACCTGAGTGAGGCCTCGGAATGCCGGGTGCTCAAGGGTCACGTGACCGCCGCGGAGCGCAGCATCAACCGGCGATGCGAGAGTCACCCCGAGCGGCTCGAGCAGTTCGCGATGCGCCTCGACGGCGAACTCCGTGAGCGCGATCGATTTGGCCCTGATCGCATTGATCCCGGCCTCCTCGATGAGCTCGAGCATGCCGCGGAGCGGGAGCATGCCGAAGATGGGCGGCGTGCCGCTCATGAACCGGCGAATGCCCTCGGCCGGTTCGTATCCGTGGGCCATCTCGAATGCCTCGAGCCGTCCCATCCACCCTTGGATGGGCTGCCGAAACGCCTCGTGATGCCGCGCTGCAACATAGGCGAACGCCGGGGCACCCGGACCGCCGTTGAGGTACTTGTACGTGCATCCTGCGGCGAAGTCAGCGCCCCACGCGTCCAGTTCAACAGGCACCGCCCCCACGGAGTGGCAGAGATCCCAGACGATGAGCGCGCCCGCCCGGTGGGCCAGAGCGGTGATCGCCGGCGCGTCTGCGATGTAGCCCGAACGGTACGCCACATGGGAGAGGACGACGACGGCGGTACGCCCCGTGATCGCCTCCGTGGCTTGCGCCGTGGTCACCCCGATGGCGGGATCAGCCTCGATCCAGCGCACCGAGAGACCGCGTTCGGCCGCGATGCCCTCCACGATGTAGCGGTCCGTGGGGAAATTGTCCGTGTCCACCACGATCTCGGTGCGCCACGCATCGGCCATGCCGACGGCGGCTCGGATGAGCTTGTAGAGGTTCACCGTCGTGGAATCGGCGATGGCGGTCTGGCCGGCTTCGGCACCGAGGCAGGCCTTCGCGAGCCGATCCCCCAGAACGAACGGTTCGGCCAGCCATCTCTCGTCCCACCCTCGGATGAGCCGGCCGCCCCACTCTTCCTCAGCGAACCCCCGAACGTCCTCGGCTGTGCGGCGCAGCGGCCGCCCGAGCGAGGTGCCATCGAGGTACGAGAGCACCTCGTTCCCGTCCTCTGTGCCGATGAAAAGGCTCCTGTACTGCGCCAGGGGATCTCCGCCGTCGAGCTCGTGGGCACGTACTGCGAGCCTCCCGCTGTCCTGGCTGTGGCTCATCGCCCACCCTCCGTCCGCCCGATCTCAGTCCTGACCGCGAAGAGCTCCGGAAAGAAGGTGAGCTCCAGCGCCTGGCGCAGGAAGCCGACGCCGGAGGACCCTCCAGTCCCGGTCTTCATCCCGATGGTGCGTTGGACGGTGCGCAGATGCCTGAACCGCCACAGCTGGAAGTTGTCCTCGAGGTCGACCAGTTCCTCGCAGGTCTCGTACGCGGACCAGTGCTGCTCCGCGTTGTCGTAGATGTTCTTGAACAGCGGCACCAGATCCGAACAGAACGCGTGGGCCACCCGGACGTCGCGATCGAGGACTTGGGCCGGCACTGCGTAGCCCTGCCGCGCCAGATACCTCAGGAATTCGTCGTAGAGGCTCGGCGCGTCGAGCAGAGCCGCGAGCTGGGCGCGCATGTCTGGCTCTGAGTCGAAGACCGCGAGCATGTCTTCGTTCTTGTTGCCGAGGATGAATTCGACGGAACGGTATTGCCCGGACTGAAAGCCCGAGGCATGGCCCAGGAACCCCCGGAACTGGGCGTATTCGTGGGGCGTGAGGGTGGCAAGGACGCTCCATTGCTCAGTGAGCGTCTTCTGGATGTGCTTCACCCGGGCGATGGCCTTGAGCGCCGCCCCGAGGTTGTCGTCTCTGAGCCAGCCGCAGGCGCTCCTGAGCTCGTGGAGGACGAGCTTGAGCCACAGCTCCGTGGTCTGGTGCTGGATGATGAACAGGAGCTCGTCGTGGTGTTCCGGAACGCTCACGGGGTGTTGGGCGCTCAGGAGGCGGTCGAGTTCGAGGTATCCGCTGTAGGTCATGCGGCCGCTCAGATCACGCACAATGCCGTCTTCGAGTGCGCGTGTGTTCTGGCGGGTGGCTTCCTTCTGCGGCGGCGTCTTTGCCGATCGTGTACTTGCAGTAGACGTGAGATCTGTCACCCGCCCAGCCTAACGCCGCTGGCGCCGGCGCTCCGTGATCCGGACGGGCTCCAAGGGTGGCTCCCTGAACTCGGCCCACCCGAGCAGGGCGAAAGCAAGGCCCCACAGACCGACCCCGGCTTGCGTCCACGGGGAGGAAGTCCACGACGCGTTCCCCAACGCGAGGGTGGGAAACACGACAAGGACCGGGAGGAGGCCGACGACGAGCGGCAGGCAGCGCTCCCAGCCGTGCCAGACGTGGTGGCGGATTGCCGCCACTCCAGCCAGCAGGAAGCCGAGCGGAACCAGCAGCGTGGCGCCGGCGTCGAAGACCCACAGCTCCCCGAACGGAGAAAGGATGTTCGCCACGGCGAGAAGTGCCAGTCCGAGGATGGCGAGGGCAAGGCCGGTGCGGGCAAGGAGGCTCCCGCCAAGCGCGTGATCCGACCAGAGGCCTACGCAGCCGAAGAGGATCAGGATCTGCGTGACGCCCACCGCCGGATTGACGAGGTCGAAATAGGCACGCGTGACGGACGCGAAGAGCCCGCCGACATCGAGCACGAACATCGCACAGCCGCCGGCGACCATCGAGATCGCCGCCCACCGAAGCCAGGGTGCGGTTCCGCGAGGCACTCCCCCGCTGCCCGGCGGACCGCCGTTGGCGAGGCTCATGCCGGGAATTCTAAGCCCGTGGACCGGCTCCGGCCAGAATGCGTCGCGCCTGATCGACATCGACCTTCATCTGCTCAATGAGCGCTTCCGGGCCGCGATAGGCAACCATGCCCCGAAGCCGCTCGACGAACTCGACCACGACCTTCTGCCCGTAGAGGTCAAAGTCCTCGGGCGCCTCGTCCGGGCGGTCCAGGACATGGGCCTCCACTTGCCGGGTGACCCCAATGAACGTCGGGTTCGACCCGACGGAGATCGCCGCTGGCCACTTGGTACCGGACTCGTCGATGAGCCATCCGGCGTAGATGCCATCGGCGGGAACGTGTCCGATCGCTTCGTGGTCGAGATTCGCCGTGGGGGAGCCGAGGGCGCGGCCCCGAGCCGCGCCGTGCACCACCTCGCCGTGCAGGGCATGCGGGCGGCCGAGGATCTCCGCGGCGGTGTGCACATCGCCGCGGTCCAGAGCCTCGCGGACCCACGTTGACGAGCAGCGCCGCCGCTCATCGTCGGCCAGGAGGCTCGGGTCCTTCTCCTTGAACTCGTCGACGACGACCACCTGGAAGCCGTGGCGACGACCGAGCTCCTGCATCGTGCCGAGGTCCCCCGAGTTTCCGCGGCCGAAGCGCACGTCGTGGCCCACCACGACGGCGCTCGCATGCAGCCCGTCCACGAAGACGTTCTGGACGAATTCCTCGGGCGTCTGGTGGGCGAATTCGAGGGTGTAGTGGAGCACCAGGATGGCGTCGAGACCGTACCCGGCCAGCGCCGCGATCCGGTCGTCGATCCCCATGATGAGATCCGGAGCTGTATCCGGGCGGTGGACCTGCGCCGGGTGGGGATCGAACGTGACGGCGACCATCCTGCTCCCCGCCGCGCGGGCGGTCCGTTCAAGCTGGGCGAGCACCTGCTGGTGCCCGCGGTGCACGCCGTCGAAGTTGCCGATGGTCACCGCCGCCGGACCGAAGTCGCTCGGCACCTCGTCAAGCCCGCGCCAAATCTGCACCATCGTTCCTGCCTCGTCGCTGATTGTCTCGCGCCCTTTACACTACCGGCTGGCGTCGGGGGCGATTGGTGTAGAGCCATGCGAGCCCCACGAACGGCAGGACGAGGGGAATGAAACCATACCCCCTGCCATACACGCTCCACACCGTGTCCTGCGCGAAGTCCTGTGGCGCCACCACGCTCAGGGTGCCGACGGCAAGAACGCCGACGAGCTCAACGAGGACGGCCGTGCACGTGACGTACCAGCTCGTCACGCCCTTCCGCGCCATGGCGACCGTGGCCACGATGTAGACAACGGCGGCGACCGCGCTGAGGACATAGGCGAGCGGCGCCTCGGCGAACTTCGTGGCGATCTGATAGCCAGCACGGGCTGTAGCGGACAGCGCAAAGATGCCGTACACGGCAACGATCAGCCGGCCGACGCCCTTGCTGCGGGTCCTCGGCGAATGTTCTTCCACGTCAGAAGGCTCCATTCCAGATCTGCTCCATGCGGAACAGCATGACGAAAACGGTGATGGGGACGGCCGCGAGCACCACGTTGCTCCAGCGCGACTTGTCGAGGATCGCCCACCAGAAGGCGGCGATGGGCAGCACGAGTGCGGTGATGAGGTAGCCCCAGAACTCCCACGGCTCCCCGCGGACGGCTTCTCCCCCGGCTTGGCGAACCCCGGCAGCCACGCCGAAGATCACCAGGAAGAGCTCGACGGCGGCAACCGAGAGGATCGCCGCGTCGCCCGGATAGCGCGTGGTCGCCGCGGCGACGAGGCAGATGACGGCCGAGACGGCGAACAGCGCGGTCCCGATCCAGAAGAACGGATCGGTCACGTGGGCTGCTCTCCCTTGGCGTCGCCGCCCTGGGCCGCGAAGACGAGTTCTGGCCGTGCGGCCGGCCCGGCGTCCTTGAGCAGGGCCACGAGGCGTCCATCCGGCCCGAACGCAGCTGTGACGTCGTCGCGCCCGCTGGGAGCGATGCGGCGACCGAAGGAAAGCTCGATCGCTTCTTCCGGGCTGAGCTCACGGGCCGGCAGGAGAGCCCGCGCGGCTTCGGCGAGCGGAAGGATCTCGAGGTCCTCGGCGAGCTCCTCGAGGGTGCGTGCAGCGTCGATCCTGTAGGGCCCCACCTGAGTGCGGCGGAGGGCTGTCAGGTGGCCGCCGACGCCCAAATCGGCCCCGAGGTCTCGGGCGAGGGCCCGGATGTACGTCCCTGACGAGCACCTGATGGTCGCGTCCACGTCGAGCAGCCGCCCTCCCCGCTCACGGCGGATGTCGTGGATCTCGAAGGAGTGCACGGTGATCGGGCGGGCTTCCAGCTCCACGCTCTCGCCCGCGCGGACGCGCGCGTAGGACCGCTGGCCGGCGATCTTGATCGCGCTCACGCTGCTCGGCACCTGGAGGATCTCCCCGGTGAGGCGCGCGGCGCCTTCCCGGATCTGCTCTTCGGTGACAGCCGCGGCGATCGTCTCGGACACCACCTCGCCCTCGGCATCGTCGGTCACGGTGCTCTGACCGAGGCGGATCGTCGCCGTATAGGTCTTCGAGGTGCCCACGATGTAGGAGAGGAGCCGGGTGGCGCGGTTGACGCCCACCACCAGAACGCCCGTCGCCATGGGATCCAGTGTGCCTGCGTGGCCCACCTTCCGCGTCCCGGCCAGACGGCGGACCCGGCCGACGACGTCGTGGCTCGTCCATCCCTGCGGTTTGTCGACGATCACGAGTCCAGAAAGCACGCCTCTCAGTATATGGAGGTCAGGGATCAGTACTTGACGCGGCCTCCGAACGCCGTCCAAGCCTCGAACGGCGCAGCGCTCTCCGCGATGGGGCTATGCGTGATCGGCATGAGCGTGTGGTCCACGCCGTCGAAGTACTCGTAGAACCTCGCGTCGTCGAAGCCCACAGCCGCCGCGTCGTGGCGGTCCGCGGCGAAGTACACCTTCGCGACGTGCGCCCAGAGCGACGCCGCCAGACAGAGCGGGCAGGGCTCGCAGCTCGAGTAGAGAACGGCGCCGCGCAGGTCGAACGTGCGTGAACCGGCAGCGGCTCGACGGATGGCGACGACCTCGGCATGGGCGGTGGGGTCGTTGTCCCGTGTCACGCGGTTGGTTCCCTCGAAGACCGAACCGTCCGGCATCCGCACCACGGCGCCGAACGGTCCGCCGCCGTCGGCCACATTCGCAACGCCCAGCTCGACGGCGCGCTCTAGGTAGCGCGAGACGTTGTCAGCATCCATGCCGCCCATGGTAACGAGGGCGAGGTCACTGCTCCTCGGCGTCGATATCGACGCCGTCGAACTCGGACTCGTGCTCGACGTCCTCATGGGGCTTCCGGTAGGGGTCCGCGTCCCCCGCGGGCCGGGCGGCCGCGGCAAGGCGGGCCACCTCCTCGTCGCGGGCGCGAGCCTGCCGGAGCAGATCCTCTACGTGCGAGGCGTTGACCGGCACCTCGTCGGCCACGAACTCGAGCGTCGGTGTGAGGCGGATAGTGAGATTGCGCCCGAGCTCACGGCGCAGCACACCCTTCTTCGCCTCGAGCACGTCACGGGCGCCCTCTTGCGCAGCCGTATCGCCGAGAACGGTGTAGTACACCGTTGCGTGCTGGAGGTCGTTCGTCACGCGGGCGTCCGTGACCGTGATGGTCTCGGCGCGCTCATCCTTGACGGCCTTGCGCAAGGCTTCGGCGACGACGACCTTGATCCGCTGAGCGAGGCGCGCAGCGCGTGCCGGATCAGCCATGGGGAAACTCCTTCTGTGGACTGGGAAGGGGCCCCGCACCGGCGGGGCCCCTTCGTGACGGACGCGTCAGACGCGCGGCTTCTCGCGCATCTCGAACGTCTCGATGATGTCCTCGAGCTGGATGTCGTTGAACGACCCCAGTCCGATACCGCACTCGAAGCCCTCGCGGACCTCGGTTGCGTCGTCCTTGAACCGCTTGAGCGAATCGATCGAGAGGTTCTCGGCCACCACGACGCCGTCGCGGAGCAGACGTGCCTTCGCGTTGCGACGGATCAGGCCGCTGCGGACGATCGAGCCGGCAATGTTGCCGAACTTGGAGGACCGGAAGATCTCGCGCACCTCGGCAGTGCCGAGCTGGACCTCCTCGTACTCCGGCTTGAGCATGCCCTTGAGGGCGAGCTCGATGTCCTCGATCGCGGCGTAGATCACCGAGTAGAAGCGCATGTCCACGCCCTCGCGGTCCGCGAGTTCGGCCACACGTTCTGCAGGGCGGACGTTGAAGCCGATGATGATCGCGTTGTCGACCGTAGCGAGATTGACGTCGTTCTGCGTGATCGCACCGACTCCGCGGTGGATGACACGGAGCTGGACTTCCTCGCCCACGTCGATCTTGAGCAGCGAGTCCTCGAGCGCCTCGACGGCACCGGACACGTCGCCCTTGAGGATGAGGTTGAGGGTATCGATCTTGCCCTCGGCCACAGCCTTGTCGAAGTCCTCGAGGCTGATCCGCTTCCGGCGCTTCGCGAGCTGGGCGTTGCGCTCGGCTGCTTCGCGCTTCTCCGCGATCTGACGGGCAGTGCGCTCGTCCTCGGTCACGAGGAACGTGTCGCCTGCACGCGGCACCGAGGAGAGGCCCAGGACCTGGACCGGACGCGAGGGCGTCGCGACCTCGACCGGCTCGCCGTCCTCGTCGAACATGGCGCGAACGCGGCCATGGGCCGTGCCTGCCACCATGTTGTCCCCGACGTGCAGCGTTCCGGACTGGACCAGCACGGTGGCGACTGCGCCTCGACCGCGGTCGAGGTTCGCCTCGATGGCAACGCCGCGGGCGTCCTTGTTCGGGTTGGCGCGGAGGTCAAGCGCCGCGTCAGCCGTCAGCAGGACCGCCGAGAGGAGGTCATCGATGTGCAGGTTCTGGCGGGCGGAGACATCCACGAACATCGTGTCGCCGCCGTACTCCTCGGGAACGAGGCCGTACTCGGTGAGCTGGCCGCGCACCTTGTCCGGGTTCGCGCCTTCCTTGTCGATCTTGTTGACCGCGACCACAATCGGCACGCCGGCCGCCTGGGCGTGGTTGAGCGCCTCGACGGTCTGCGGCATCACGCCGTCGTCCGCAGCGACCACAAGCACGGCGATGTCCGTGACCTGTGCACCACGGGCACGCATGGCGGTGAACGCCTCGTGACCCGGAGTATCGATGAAGGTCAGCTTGCGTGCGTCGCCCTCGTGCTCGAACTCGATCTGGTACGCACCGATGTGCTGGGTGATGCCGCCATGCTCGCCCTCCACCACGTTCGTGTGGCGGATGGCGTCGAGAAGGCGGGTCTTACCGTGGTCGACGTGGCCCATGACGGTGACCACTGCAGGCCGGGTCTCCAGATCCTCGTCGGTCTCGGCCTCGAGTTCCGCCTCGAGGTCGATGTCGAAGGACTCAAGCAGCTCGCGCTCCTCGTCCTCCGGGGAGACGACCTGGATCTTGTAGCCGAGCTCCTCGCCGAGGACCGAGAACGTCTCCTCGTCGAGGGACTGCGTAGCCGTTGCCATCTCGCCGAGGTGGAAGAGCACCGTCACCAGCGACGCGGGGTTCGCATCGATCTTCTCAGCGAAGTCGGTGATGGACGCACCGCGACGCAGCCTGACAATGGTCTCGCCGTCGCCGCGGGGCACCGAAACGCCGCCGAGCGAGGGTGCGCTCATCTGCTCCAGCTCTTGGCGCTTGGCGCGCTTCGACTTGCGCTGCTTGCCGCGGCCAGCACCGCCCTTGCCGAAGGCACCCTGGGTGCCGCCGCGTCCGCGGCCGCCCTTGCCGAAACCGCCTCCTGCGGGGGCTCCACCCGGAGCGCCACCGCCGCCGGGGCGACCCGGGCCGCGTCCGCCGGTACCTGCGGGACGTGCCCCAGGCTGCGGACGATCAGAGCGAGGGGGCATCATGCCGGGGTTCGGCCGAGCGCCGCCGCCTCCAGGACGAGGACCGCCCGAACCGCCCGGACGCGGAGCGCCGGGACGGGGAGCGCCACCGGGGCGAGGTGCGCCCGGACGCGGAGCGCCGGAACGCGGAGCCTGGGGACGCGGGATGCCGGCGGTACCACCCGGACGCGGTGCGGGACGCGGCCCACCCGGCCGATCGCCGTCGCGCGATCCCGGACGAGGCATGCCCTGCGACGTCGCGAAGGGGTTGTTCCCCGGCCGCGGCGCGCGCTCTTCGCGCGAGCCAGGACGCTGCATGCCCTGAGAGGACGAGAACGGGTTGTTGCCGGGGCGAGGGCCGCCGGGCCGGGGGCCAGGGGCAGCGCCCGGACGGGGGCCGGAACCGCCGGCGGGACGCGAGGCCTGCGCCGGGGCGGCCGGCTGGGCCGGAGCTGCCGGGCGGGCAGGTCCCGGCTTCACCGAGGCTGCGGGCGCCGACTGCTGAGCGGCCGGCGCGGAAGTCTGCGGAGCCCGGGGGGCAGGGGTTCGGGGCGCAGCCGAGGGTGCGGGTGCGCTCTGGGCCGGGGCTGTCTGGACCGGCGAGCTCTGGGGCGCGCGGGGCGCCGCAGGACGGGCGGCTGCTGTGGCAGTCGCCTTGGCCGGCTTGGACGCGCCGCCCGGGGAGGCGTCGCGAAGCTTCTTCACGACGGGCGCCTCGATGGTCGAGGACGCAGAACGCACAAACTCACCCAGCTCTTGAAGCTTGGCAAGGGCGTCCTTTGAGGTGATACCGAGCTCCTTCGCGAGCTCGTGTACGCGGACCTTGGCCACATTTCTCCTGTCTCGGTCCGCGCCGAGCCAGGCGTGGACCGTCTACTGCTTTTTGTCGGCGCGCAACAAGAGGTTCATCGCTACGCGCTCATGGGACGGGGACTCATCGGGTTTCCATCAGATTTCTGACCCGCTTTCAGCTGTGACGGTGACCGTGCCGGCGGTGGCCTGCACGATGGTGCCGAAGAAGTCGTCCACGGCCTCGTGGTCCACCGCGCCTCTGAAGGCGCGCTGGAACGCGCGGCGTTTGACGGCTTGCGTCAGGCATGCGCGGTCGGGATGCAGCCAAGCACCTCGCCCGGGCAGTCGGCGGCGCGGATCGACGACGACGCGTTGAGAGTCCTCAGCGTCCCGCACCAGCCGGAGCAATTCAGACCGAGGCGCAATCTGGCGACAACCGATGCACGTACGCAGTGGCTTCTGCCCCAGTGGTTCCTGCACCCCGGACCTATCTATCCTACAGCCTAGTTGGCAGGGTCCGCTTGCCGGCTGGCCGCGTCCGATGTGATGTCGATCCGCCAGCCCGTGAGCTTCGCGGCGAGCCGGGCGTTCTGCCCTTCCTTGCCGATGGCGAGGGAGAGCTGATAATCCGGCACCATGACCCGGGCGGACCTGCCCGCCTCGTCGACAATGCTCACCGACTTGACCTTCGCTGGCGAGAGGGCGTTCGCGATGAACGTCGCCGGGTCGTCGCTGAAGTCGACGATGTCGATCTTCTCCTCGTTGAGCTCGGTCATGACGGCACGGACCCGGGAGCCCATCTCACCGATGCACGCGCCCTTCGCGTTGACCCCGGGGACGTTCGCCCGCACGGCGATCTTCGTCCGGTGGCCGGCCTCTCGCGCAATAGCAACGATCTCGACGCTGTGGTCGGCGATCTCCGGCACCTCGAGCTCGAAGAGCTTCTTCACGAGCCCAGGGTGGGAACGCGACAGGGTGATGGATGGACCCTTCATGCCCCGGTGGACGTCGACCACATAGGCACGGATGCGGTTCCCGTGAAGGTATTGCTCGCCCGGGACCTGTTCTGGAGGAGGCAGGAGGGCCTCGACGGCGCCGAGGTTGACCTGCACCATGTGGGGGTTGCTGCCCTGCTGGATCTGGCCGGCGATGAGTTCGCCCTCGCGGCCCTTGAACTCACCGAGCACGTTATCGTCCTCGACGTCGCGGAGCCGCTGGAGGATGACCTGCCGGGCGGTGGTTGCGGCGATGCGCCCGAATCCCTCCGGCGTGTCGTCGAACTCGCCGATCGGGTTTCCCTCCTCGTCGATCTCCGTGGCCCAGATCGTGACGTGGCCGCTCCTGCGGTCGACCTCCGCGCGGGCCTTCTCGATCGCGCCGGGTGACTTGTGGTAGGCGAGGAGGAGGGCCTGCTCAATTGTCGGGATGAGCTTGTCGACAGGGATGTCCCGCTCGCGCTCCAGCAGGCGCAGCGCGCTCATGTCGATGTCCACTAGGCCTCCTCGGCGTCAACGTCGGTATCAGTATCAGATTCGAAACTCTCGAAGGCGGCGTCCGGGACAGCCTCGACGCGGGTGAACTCGACCTCGACCTTCCCGCTGCGGATCTGTTCGAATCCGAGGCGCACAGGGTCCCCCTGCTTGGGCTTGACCCCCTTGGCCGCGGGCAGATCGGGAACGACAGTGACGCCGTCGTCCGCCACCTCGACGAGGCGGCCGGTGACGTTCTCGCCCTGGATCACATTGACCTTGACCACATGCCCCCTGGCGCGTCGCCAGTGCCGGGGCTCGGTAAGCGGCCGGGAGACGCCTGGCGAAGAGACCTCGAGATCGTAGGCCTGATTGGCAGCGAACACCCCGCCATCCCGGTTCTGATCGAGGACCCCGGAGAGCTCGCGGGAGATGGCCGCGATGACATCGAGGCTCACTCCCCCGGTCTCCTCCTCGGGGAGGTCGACCACGACGTGGAGCGTGCGGTGCGCGCCGGCGACTTTGATGGAGACTCCCTCGAGGAAGAGGTGGTGCGCCTCGACTGTCGGCTCGAGCAGCGCGACCAGGCGAGCCTCCTCCGCCTCGAACGGCGAGCTTGGCGCCTGACGGGCCTCAGACATACGGGGCCGCCTCCTTGTTGTTCGTTGTGTTCTCTAAGACTATCGGCTCGTACGGGCGGGTGGTGGGTGGCGAGAGCTGCCATGCGATGATCGAGCCCGTGACTTCAACCACCGTCTGGCTTCGTCGGCTCTGGCCAGCCGCCGCGCTCGGTGCTGGGACCGTCGTCGTCGGACTCGGTACCGCGACGCTCGTGGCGCTCCAGCCGCCCGCCTCTCCCCCGCCGAGCCGCGCAGTCCTCGCCCTGCGCTCAGCGCACGACGACGCCGCCCGCCTTGCGGGCCTCGCGCGCGCCGCAGGGCAGCCCGCCGCTGCGCTGGTGCTCGACAGGCAGGCGACGGTGCTGGCCGCGGCTCCGGGTGTGGCGACCGGGAGCCCCAGTGCGGGCTCGCCCCCATCTTCAAGCACGGCATCTTCGAGTACGACGGCGGCCCGCGACCTTGCGGACGGACTGTCGGCGAGCGTCGCTGCCCGCCTCGGAGCCCTTGCCGACGTTGACGGGCCGACGTCGACGGTCCTCGCCTCGGTCGCCGCGGCCCAGTCCCTTCAACTCGATGGGATCACAAAGGCGACGAGGCAGGCGCCCGTTCCCGGCGCCTCTCCAACGGCCAGCGCCTCTCCAATGGCCAGCGCCTCGTGCGCTCCATCGAGCGCGAGTCCCGGCGCGAATTCTGCCGGCGCGAACCCCGTAGGCACCGGGCTGGCGACCGTTGCGCGCGCGGAACAGGCCTCGGTCTACGTCCTGGAGACCGCACTCGCCCGCACACAGGCCGGAAGCGGGGAGGCCGCCGGCCGGACTGCGGCGCTCGATGGCCACCGGAAGCAGCTCGTCGAGGTCGCCACGCTGGCGACCTCGCTCTGCACCGCCCTTCCCCCGCAGGATCCGGCCTTCGCCGTCCCTGCCGACTTCGCGGCGAATCCCGAGCCCACGGTGGGCGCTGCCGCAGTGTCGGCCGAGCAGGCGTGGGCCCAACTCGTGGGGACCCTCCCCCCTGCCAGTCGGTCCGGTGCGGCCACCGGCCTCCTCGCCGCCGCGCGGTTGGCTCCGGACACCGTGGCGCCGTTCCCCGGGATCCCCGCCGCCGCAGTACCCGCCTCGTGAGGCAAGGCTTGCTTCGCTGGATGGGCGCGGCTCTGAGTGCCAGAGTTGACCTATGACGACCGAATCTGCCACCGGCCTGCACCCGGAACCCCAAGGAACTGATCTCGCAGCCAAGCTCAATTGGCTGCGTGCCGGCGTGCTGGGAGCCAACGACGGCATCGTCTCGGTGGCCGCTGTGGCCGTGGGTGTTGCGGGCGTCACCACTGACAACGGTCCGATCCTCGCAGCCGGTCTCGCCGCCCTCGCCGGCGGGGCAATCTCGAGGGCCTTGGGCGAGTATGTGTCGGTCAGCAGCCAGAGCGACAGCCAGAAGCACCTCATCGCCAAGGAACGGCAAGAACTGCGGGATGAGCCCGAGGAGGAATTCCAGGAGCTCGTCGCCCTCTACGAGAAGAAGGGCCTCTCCAAGGACCTCGCGACGAAGGTCGCGCACGAGCTTACCGAGAAGGACGCGCTCCGCGCCCACCTCGACATCGAGCTGAACATCGACCCGGACGAGATCGTAAGTCCCTGGCACGCGGCCTTCGCCTCGGCGATTTCCTTCCTGTGCGGCGCGGTCCTGCCGCTGCTCGCCATCCTCTTCTTCCCGCAGGCCATCCGTGTACCGCTGACGTTCCTCGTGGTGCTCGTCGCGCTGGCGATCACGGGTGCCGTCGGAGCGTGGATCGGTGGCGGTTCGCGAACCAGAGCTTCGGTGCGCGTGGTGATCGGCGGCGCGTTGGCGCTCGCCACGACATTCGTCCTCGGCAGCCTGCTCGGCAGAGCTGGCGCGGCCTGGGCGGAGACTGCTCCATGTCCCCGGCGCACTCTCTGGTTCCCGACGACCTGGTGCCTGACGACCTCCGGCGCCGCTACTCGCGTACGCCCGGGGGCCGAGCGTGGCTCGCCTCACTGCCGGGGAACCTGGACCACTGCCTGCGCAAGTGGGAATTGGTGGTGGAGGACGGTTTGGGGCCATGGTCGGGGTTCGGTGCCCTCGTCGTGCCCGTGCGGCGTGCCGGGCAGCCGTTGGCCCTCAAGCTTGCCTACCCCCATGCCGAGGCAGCTTCGGAGCCCATCGCCCTCCGGCTGTGGGGCGGGACGGGAGCCGTGCGGCTCCTCGAGCAGGACCTCGAGGACGGAACAGGGGCGCTCCTTCTCGAACGTCTCGACTCAACCCGTCGACTGCAGGACGTGCCCTTTCCCGAGGCGATTGAGGTGTGGGGAAGGATTGTCCGCCAGCTGTCGATCGAGGAGGACTATCGCCCTGAATGGGCGGCCTTGGACCGATTGGACGCCCGAGCCGAGAAGTGGAGCGATGAGCTTCCGGCCCGGTGGGCGGACCTCGACCGGCCGTTCCCCCGCTGGCTGCTCGAGGCCGCCCTCGACGTGTGCTCGACACGGGGGATCGTGGGCCGCCGCGGGGGACGCGACGTCCTCGTCCACACCGACCTGCACGGGATGAACATCCTGGCCTCGCTCGACGGCGACGCCTTCAGGGCGATTGACCCTCAAGCCGCTGTGGGCGAGGCCGAGTTCGGCGTCGCCCCGATGCTCTGGAACCGCCTGCCAGAGCTCCGGCCCAGCGACGCGCCCGCCGCGCTCTTGGAACGCTGCCATGACCTGGCGCGGGCTGCGGGTCTCGATCCCGAGGGGGCGCGCGAGTGGGCGATCCTGCGCGAGATCGAGAATGCGCTCTGGTACGCCGCGAAGACGGATCATCGCCGCGACCTCGAACGGTCCCTCTGGGTCGCGAGCGCCCTGTGCTCACGCCCCCTTCCCGGCCTTCCCGAGGCGTGGGAGCTCAAACGGCTAGACGGCTCGCGGCACCCGTAAGACGGTCAGAGGCCTCCCGTCGCTGCGAGCGCGTCGCGGACCGCCGACACCGAGACCTCGACATCCTGATCGTCAGAGGACCAGTTGGCCACGGAGATCCGGAGCACCGCGCGGTCGTGCCACCGTGAGCCGCTCATCCAGACCCGGCCATCCTTGGCGAGAAAGTCGGCGACGGCGCGAGTGCGCTCGTCCGAGCCGAACGCGAGGGTCACTTGGCTGAAGACGACGTCGTTGAGCACCTCGGCCTCGGGAAGCTCGCCGATCCGGCGTGCGAGCTGCGCCGCATGGCGGGCCAGCCCCGCCACGAGGGAGTCGACGCCAGCCCTGCCGAGCGAGCGAAGAGCAGCCCACACCGGGACGCCCCGCGCGCGTCGGGACAGCTCAGGGACCTTCTCGAAAGGATCCCCCGGACCGTGGTCGCCGTGGACATCGTGCACGAGGTAGTCGGCATGCAGCCCCAGTGCGTGCCGGAGGGCGACGACGTCGCGGCACACCACGATCCCGCAGTCATAGGGGACGTTGAGGTTCTTGTGAGCATCCGTCCCCCACGAATCGGCATCCTCCGCGCCGGCCATGAGCTGCCGGGTTGACCCAGAGGCAGCGGCCCACAGCCCGAAAGCGCCGTCGACATGCACCCAGGCGGCATGCTCGCGGGCTGCGGCAATCGCGTCGGGGAAGGGATCGAACGCCCCCGAATGGATGTTGCCGGCTTGGAGGCACACGATTGCCGGCCCGGCCCCCTGTTCGAGCGCTGCAGCCAGCGCATCCGGGCGGATCCGTCCCTGCCCATCGACCGGAATGGCCTGCGGCGCCCCGAGCCCGAGCAGGCGAAGCGCCATGTCGATGGTGTCGTGCCGTTCGGCGCCCACCAGCACCCGAACGCACGGCCCTCCGGCGAGCCCGCGCTCGTTCACATCCCAGCCGAGGCGCTCGAGCACTCTCCAGCGCGCCGCGGCGAGCCCCGAGAAATTGGCCATGCTGGCACCGGTGGCGAAACCGACGTCTGCGGTGCGCGGCAGCTGGAGGAGGTCAAGGATCCATCTCCCCGCGGCCTCCTCGGCCGCGACCACGGCCGGCGTCGCGAAGCGGAGCCCCGTGTTCTGGTCCCACGCGGTCACGAGCCAGTCGGCGGCCATGGCTGCCGGGAGCGTCCCGCCGATCACCCAGCCGTAGAACCTGCCGGAGGCCATCGCCATGAGCCCGGGCTCGGCAGCCGAGGCGAGGAGGTCCACTGTGCCTGCGGGGTCGAGGCCTGCGTCCGGCAGCTCGCCCCCGAACGCCTCGGCGAGCTGATCCGCCGTCGTCAGCGGGCCCACATGACGCGAGGGGAGGCTCTCGAGCCAGCGGCGAGCATGCCCAGCGGCCCGGTCCAGGGGTGCGGCATAGTCCTCGGGACGCAGCATGCGTGAATGCTACGCCTGATCGTCAGTGGGCGGCGAAGTTCTCGTTCCAGACGTCGACGCCCAGCTTGACGGCCAGCGCGGCGACGACGGCGAGGAAGACCCAGCGGATGAAACGATTGCCGCGGGCCACTGCCATGCGCGCGCCGACATAGCCGCCGCACATGTTCGCGACGCCGAGGACGAGGCCCACGCCCCAGAGGAGGGCTCCGCTTGGGGCAAACAGGAGCAGCGCGCCGATGTTCGTGGCCATGTTGACGATCTTCGCCTTCGCGCTGGCCTCGAGGAACGCGTACCCCATGCCGGACACGAGCGCGATGACCAGGAAGGATCCAGTGCCGGGTCCGATGAGCCCGTCGTAGAAGCCGATGACCACGCCGAGCCCGCAGGCAGCCGCGAAGTGCCGGCGCCCTTTGAGCCGCAGCTCCGTGTACTGCCCGAGGGACGGCTTGAACACGGTGAAAAGCGCAACGGCGATGATTGCGGCGAGGATGATCGGTTTGAAGACCCGGGACGGCAGAGCCGAGGCCAGAGCCGCGCCGCCGAACGCCCCGGCGAGGGCCACGAGCGCCATCGGAATGGCTGTCCTGAGGTCGGGCCTGACTCGCCGCGCGTACGTCACGGCACTGGTGGTGGTCCCGAAGACCGAGCCCATCTTGTTGGTGGCGAGCGCCTGCACCGGCACGATCCCGGGCAGCGCGAGCAGCGCCGGAAGCTGGATCAGCCCTCCCCCGCCGACGACGGCGTCCACCCACCCCGCCCCGAAGCCGGCGGCGACGACGAGGGCGAGTGTGAGGGGGTCGAGGAGTTCGAAACCGCTCTGCACCGGCGCGGCTAGGCGCGGGAGCTGACGGCGCGGACCACGTAGTCAGCGACGTCGGCCACCGGAATGTCCTCGGCGGCCCCCGAGCGGCGGTCCTTCACCTCAAGAGTCCCGTTCACGAGGCCCTTGCCCACCGCGACGATGGTCGGAACGCCGATGAGCTCCGCGTCTCCGAACTTGACGCCGGGCGAGACCTTCTGACGGTCGTCCAGCATCACGGTGAGGCCGCGGCTCTCGAGCTCCGCCGCGAGGCGCTCCGCCTCCGCGAAGATCTCCTCCCCGCGGCCGACGGCGACCACGTGGACATCGGCAGGAGCAACGGACCTCGGCCAGATGAGGCCGCGATCGTCGTGATTCGACTCCGCGAGCGCCGCGACGGCCCGGGTGACGCCGATGCCATAGGAGCCCATGGTCACGGTGACCTGCTTGCCGTTTGCGTCGAGAACCTTGAGGTCGAGCGCCTCGGCATACTTGCGGCCGAGCTGGAAGATGTGGCCCATTTCGATCCCGCGCGCCGTCTCGAGCGGACCTGAGCCGTCAGGGGACTCGTCGCCCGCCCGCACCTCGGTGCACTCGATGACACCGTCCCAGCCGAAGTCGCGTCCGGCGACGAGGCCGTAGACGTGCTTGCCCGGCTGATTCGCCCCCGTGATCCAGCGGGTGCCAGGAACGACGCGGGGGTCCACGAGGAAGAGGAGGCCGGACTTGCCCTCGAGCCCGAGCAGCGCGTCCTCGGGGTCGAGCCCGGGGCCGATGTAGCCCTTGGTGAGGAGCGGCTGGGACTTGAGTTCGTCGTCGTTCGCCGGCTCAAGGCCGATCTCGCCTGCCACGGGCAGGAACGCGCCCAGGTTCGCCTCGACGCGCTTCAAGTCCACGGCACGGTCTCCGGGCACGCCGATGACCACGAGCTGCTTCTCTCCCGTGGGGAGCGTGGCGGTGAGCACCACGTTCTTCAGCGTGTCCGCGGCAGTCCACGGACGATCGGGGTTGGGGAAGATCGTCTGGGAGGCTTGGACCAGGGTGTCGATCGTCGGGGTATCCGGCGTGTCGAGTACCTTCGCGGGCGGGGCGTCCGAGAAGTCGATCGCGGGCGGCACCACGGTGGTCACTGCCTCCACGTTAGCGGCGTAGCCGCCGGGAGAACGGACGAAGGTGTCCTCGCCGATCTCGGTCGGATGCAGGAACTCCTCGCTCTTCGAACCGCCCATGGCACCCGCGGTCGCCTTGACGGGAACGACCTCGAGGCCAAGGCGGTCGAAGATCCGCAGATACGCGCTGCGGTGCGCGGCGTAGCTCGCGTCGAGGCCCTCGTCGTCCACGTCGAACGAGTAGGAGTCCTTCATGATGAACTCGCGTCCGCGAAGCAGGCCCGCGCGGGGCCGGGCCTCGTCGCGGTACTTGTTCTGGATCTGGTACAGGCTCAGCGGCAGATCCTTGTAGGACGAGTACAGGTCCTTCACGAGGAGGGTGAACATCTCCTCGTGCGTCGGCGCAAGGAGGTAGTCGCCATCCTTGCGGTCCTTGAGCCGGAAGATGCCCTCGCCGTACTCCGTCCACCGGTTCGTGGCCTCGTAGGGCTCCTTGGGCAGGAGCGCGGGGAAATGGACCTCCTGGGCGCCGATCGCCGCCATCTCCTCGCGGACGATCTGCTCGACCTTGCGCAGGACGGCCAGGCCCAGCGGGAGCCACGTATAGATGCCGGGAGCCGCGCGGCGGATGTAGCCGGCACGGACAAGCAGCTTGTGGCTGGCCACCTCTGCGTCAGCCGGGTCCTCGCGGAGGGTTCGCAGGAACAGGGTGGAGAGTCGCAGGACCACGCGCGGCATCCGTTCTGGCTGTGAGCTGTTGGCTCGGGGACAGGAAAAGGTCAGCTACCAATGTATCCCAGCATTGACCAGCTCCGAGCGGGCATCTACCCTTAATTCATCGCCTGATGAATTCATCACTTGATGAGGAGGGTCGATGGACCAAGCCCCAGCCATCGGAGCCAACGGCCTCTCAGTGCGCCTCCGGCGAACCGAGGTGCTCCACGAGATCAGCTTCACGGTTCCCGAGGGGAGAGTGACCGGACTTCTGGGCCCCTCCGGAAGCGGGAAGAGCACTCTGATGCGCTCCGTCATGGGCGTCCAGCGCATCGCGTCCGGAACCTTGCACGTCCTCGGACGCCCGGCCGGCACCGCCGCACTGCGGCCTCTCGTCGGCTACATGACCCAAGACGCGGCCGTGTACGGCGACCTCACCGTGCTCGACAACGTCCGCTATTTCGCCGCGCTCCAGCGCAAGAGCCGGGCCGAGGCGCGCGAGGCCATTGCCGCCGTCGGCCTCACGGAGTTCGAGAAGCGCAAGGCCGTCGATCTCTCGGGCGGGCAGTTCAGCCGCGTCTCCCTCGCCTGCGCACTGGTGGGGAAGCCACGCGTCCTGGTCCTCGACGAGCCCACCGTCGGACTCGATCCCGTCCTGCGGGTCGACCTGTGGGAGCGCTTCCGGGCCCTCGCAGACCAGGGCACCACGCTCCTCGTGTCCAGCCACGTGATGGAGGAGGCCGGGCGATGCGATTCGCTCCTGCTCCTGCGGGACGGCCGGCTGCTCGCCCAGCTCACGCCCGACGAACTGCGCGACCGCGGGAAGAGCCAAGACCTCGAACAGGCGTTCCTCGGAATCATCCGGGAGGTGGAGCCGGTATGAACCCCCGCATGCTCGCCGCGACCACCGCGCGGGTCCTCAATCAGCTTCGGCACGACCACCGAAGCATCGCGATGATCCTCGTGGTCCCCTCCGTGCTGCTCGCCGTTGTGTACTGGCTCTTCGAAAACGAGACCCTGCCGCCCGGCGTCCCCCGGACATTCGACCGCATCGGCCCAATCATGCTCGCGATCTTCCCGTTCGTGATCATGTTCCTCATCACCTCGATCACGATGCTGCGCGAACGGACATCCGGCACGCTCGAACGGCTCATGACCACCCCGATCCACAAAGCGGATCTCCTCTTCGGTTACGGCATCGCGTTCGCATTCATGGCCGCACTCCAGTCGGCGATCGCGACAGGCGTCGCCTACTGGGTCTTCGGCCTGGACATCAAGGGGTACGGCGGCCTTGTGGTCCTCGTCGCGGTGGTCAACGCGGTGCTCGGGGTTTCACTCGGGCTGTTCTGCAGCGCTTTCGCCCGCACCGAATTCCAAGCCGTCCAGTTCATGCCGATCGTCGTCATCCCGCAGATCCTGCTGTGCGGCCTGTTCGTCCCCCGGAGCCAGATGAACAGCGTCTTCCAGACCCTGTCCGACTGGATGCCGCTCACCTATTCAGTCAAGGCCCTGCAGGAGATCACGGCGAACGTGGATGCCACCTCGGAGATGTGGCGCGATCTGACCATCATGGCGATCGTCCTGGTCGGCCTCCTGGCGCTCGCGTCTTTCACGCTGCGGCGCAAGTCATCGTGAGGAACGCCGGATGATGGCGCGGCCCAAGGGCGGCTCGGACCGGCGCGCTGCGATCGTCGCCGCCGCCACGCGCCTCTTCGCGGACGACGGGTACGACGGCGTGAGCCTGCGCCAGATCGCGCGCGAGGCCGGCGTCGATTCCGCCCTCGTGCACCACTACTTCGAGGGCAAGGAGGACCTCTTCGCGGCCTGCGTCGAATTGCCCGCGGAGCCGGACGACGTCCTCCACGGGATCGATGAGGTCGCCTCGGCCGAGCGCGGGCGCTTCGTGGCGCGCGCTGTCCTCCGGCTGTGGGATGGGCCGCAGCAGCGGGCGCTCGCCGCGTTCCTGCGAGGAACCATCAGCTCGACCGTGCGTACCCACCTGCTCGGCAACGTTGTTCAACGCAGGATCCTCGCCCACATCGTCGACGGACTCCCGGGAGACGACGACGAGCGGAGGCTCCGCGCCTCGCTCGCAGCGACGCAGGTGGTGGGGTTCATCCTGGTGCGCTATGTGGTGCGGCTTGAGCCCCTCGCGTCGCTCCCGCTGCAGGACGTCGAGGATCTCCTCGCCCCGGCACTCCAGCGCGTGCTGACCGAGCCGCTTCCGACCGAGACAGATCAGAACAGGACCGTCGCGAAGGTTCCCACCCGTTCGAAGCCGACGCGCTCGTAGCACGCCTTCGCCCGATGGTTGTAGTCGTTCACGTAGAGGGTCACGATTGGCGCGAGCCGCTGGGCGAAGGCAACGACGGCCGCCATCCCCCCGTGGCTCAGGCCCATGCCCCGATGGGCCGGGCTCACCCACACGCCCTGCACCTGGCTCGCGGCGGACGACACGGCCCCGAGCTCGGCCTTGAAGAGCACGCTTCCGTCATCGCCGAAGCGGGCCATCGAATGCCCTTGCTGGATGAGCTGGCGGACGCGCCGGTAGTAATTGTCGCTGCCCCCGGCCACTGGCGAATAGCCGACTTCCTCCTCGAACATGGCCACGCAGGCCGGAGCGACGGCGTCGAAGTCTTCGAGGGCGGTGATGCGGACGAGGGGATCGGGTCTCACGGAAGGGCCCCCCTCAATCGCCATGAGGGGCTGGACGTCCCGCACTTCACGGGCGCGCCGGCCTCCGAGCGCGTTGTAGATGCCGAGCGTGGGCTCCGCGGGGCCGAAGATCGACGCGAACCGCCGGTCGGCCGCTCGGATCACACGGGCGAACGCGGTAGCGTGCTCCGGTGCCATGCCGACGGGAACGATGTTCGCGCCGAGCCAGCACGCCCCCGCAAGCCGCCCCTCGCCGTCGAACGCACCGAGAACCTCGGCCCCACTCGGGGTGGGAGCCGCCGACCCGGCCGCCAGCAGATGGGCCGCGATGAAGACGTTCGCGACCGGGTCAAGGGCCGCGAGTTCGCAGAGCTCGAGGGTGTCCTCGTGCCCGAGCGTGCGGATGAGCGGTTCGTCCTTACGAGACGGTGACCACGGGGCCGCCCGCTGCAGCATCTTCGCCATCGGCCTCCCCCATCTCCTCGGCGATCTTCATCGCCTCTTCGATCAGAGTCTCGACGATCTCGCTCTCGGACACGGTCTTAATGACCTCGCCCTTGACGAAGATCTGGCCCTTGCCGTTGCCGGAGGCCACCCCGAGATCGGCCTCGCGGGCCTCCCCCGGACCGTTCACCACACAGCCCATCACCGCAACGCGGAGCGGGAACGTCATGCCCTCCAGGCCTGCCGTCACCTCGTCGGCGAGCTTGTAGACGTCCACCTGAGCTCGCCCGCAGGAGGGGCAGGAGACGATTTCGAGCCTACGTGGACGCAGGTTGAGGGACTGGAGGATCTGGATCCCGACCTTGACTTCCTCCACCGGGGGAGCCGAAAGCGAGACGCGGATCGTGTCGCCGATGCCCTGGGAGAGCAGCGCTCCGAACGCCGTGGCCGACTTGATGGTGCCCTGGAACGCCGGCCCGGCCTCGGTGACCCCGAGGTGGAGCGGCCAGTCGCCCCGCTCCGCAAGGAGCTCGTAGGCGCGGACCATCACGACCGGGTCGTTGTGCTTGACCGAGATTTTGAAATCGTGGAAGTCGTGCTCCTCGAAGAGGCTCGCCTCCCAGACCGCGCTCTCCACCAGGGCCTCGGGCGTTGCCTTCCCGTACTTCTTGAGGAGGCGGGCGTCGAGCGATCCGGCGTTGACGCCGATGCGGATCGACGTGCCGTGATCCTTCGCGGCCTGAGCGATCTCCTTGACCTGGTCGTCGAACTTCCGGATGTTGCCCGGGTTCACGCGCACTGCGGCGCACCCGGCCTCGATCGCCGCGAACACGTACTTCGGCTGGAAGTGGATGTCCGCGATAACCGGGATCTGGGACTTCTTCGCGATGATGGGCAGCGCTTCGGCGTCATCGGCGGAAGGGCAGGCGACGCGGACGATGTCGCAGCCGGCCGCCGTGAGTTCGGCGATCTGCTGGAGCGTCGCGTTGATGTCCGTCGTCGGCGTCGTGGTCATCGACTGGACGCTGATCGGGTACTCGGAACCGACCCCCACGCTGCCCACGTGGATCTGCCGGGTCTTGCGACGGGGGGCGAGAACGGGCGGCGGGGCGGCGGGCATTCCGAGGCTGACCGAAGTCACGTGAGCTCCTTGTGGGATGTTGCTTCTGACTAGAACTGCGAGAGGAGCGAGCCGCTCACGGGAGTCCACGCGACGGCGTTCGTCTCGGCGAGGAGGCCTTCGACCGCGAAGGGGTCCTCGGCGAGGAGCGAGTGGAGGGAGTTGGCGTCGTCGGCCTTGAAGAGCAGGAGCGCCCCGGTGCCATCCTCGTACGGACCGCTCACCAGGAGCTGCCCCTTCTCGGCGACGGTGGCGAGCCAGCCCCGGTGATCCGGGCGGACTTCGTCTCGGCGGGAGGCGGTGGAGGCATCGTAGCGGTATTC
>NZ_JBQCGQ010000007.1:0-8862 GCF_051955515.1 Sinomonas sp. | reverse complement strand
TCCAGGCTGCGGCGGATCGAGCGGAAGACATCGCCGTTCGACGACATCCCCCGCGAGGACACGGCCGACGCCCACTGGGTTCAGCCGAAGTTCGTCGGTGAGGTGCGGTACGGCGAATGGACGGAGGCCGGCCGTCTTCGGCACCCGGTCTGGCGCGGGTGGCGGCCGGATAAGGAACCCAAGGACGTGACCGCCGAGCAGTAGGGCCGTCACCGCTACAGCGGGGCCAATTGTCGGTTTTTCGCGGGTGCAGCGCCCCGTAACCCGCAGAAAACCGACAATTCGGCGTGGGCGCGGCCTCTCCCGAAGCCCCTTGACACTCCGGCTGTGCAATGTAACATTTCACAGTGATGTGACACCGACCACTCGGGTCGAGCGTCTCGGATCGCAACCGGAGAACAGGGAAGCATGGCAATGACCGTCTCAGCGACCACAGACGAGGCACGAGCCTCACACGTAGGCATCAAACTGAACAACATCTCGAAGCGGTACGGGGACCACGTGGTTCTCGACGATGTCTCGCTCAACGTTGAGCCGGGCACCGTGACCGCCCTCATCGGCCCGTCCGGCGCGGGGAAGAGCACCTTCCTGCGCTGCATCAATCTCCTCGAGCGCCCCGATTCGGGGACGATCCGCGTTGCCGGCCACACCATCGAGCCGGGCAAGAATGTGACTGCCCGAGATCTGGCCGCCCTGCGACGCAGCGTGGGCATGGTCTTCCAGTCCTTCAATCTCTTCCCGCACATGACCGCGCTGAAGAACGTGAGCTTCCCCCAACAGCGCGTGCTCGGGCGCAGCAAGGAAGAGGCCGACGAGCGCTCGATGCAGCTCCTCGAGCGGGTGGGCCTCACGGAGAAGGCCGGGCAGCACCCCGGCCGATGCTCCGGGGGCCAGCAGCAGCGCATCGCATTCGCTTGCGCCCTCGCGCTGGATCCGAGCATCATGCTCTTCGACGAGCCCACCTCCGCCCTCGATCCCGAGGTGGGCCTCGAAGTCCTCTCGGTCATGCGTGAGCTCGCCGCGGACGGCATGACGATGGTCGTGGTGACGCACGAGATGCAGTTCGCCCGCGACGTCTCCGACACCCTCGTGGTGATGGCCGATTGCAAGATCATCGAGCAGGGCGATCCCCGGGCCATCATGAGCGACCCGCAGGAGACCCGGACCCGCCGCTTCCTCCGCGCCGTGCTGGAGCGCTGACATGGACGCCTTCTCCGCGGTCCTTCAAGGCCTGCCCATGACGGTCACCCTGACGATCTCGGCGTTTGCCATCGGCATTATCGGCGCCGTCCCGCTCGCCGTCGCCCTGACCTCGCCCGTCGCGCCACTGCGGCTCGTGGCCCGGATCTTCGTGGACCTCGTGCGAGGCGTGCCGATCATCGTGTGGCTGTTCCTGCTGAAGTTCGGCATTCAGGTCGGAACGTTCAAGTTCAACCCGGTCAGCGCGGCCATCGTGGGGCTGGGGATCGTCTCAGTCGCCTACTTGGCGGAGATCTACCGCGGCGGCCTGCAGGCCGTGCCGCGCGGGCAGCTCGAGGCCTCGCACGCCTTGGGCCTGCCCCAGGCGAGCACGTTCTTCGGCGTCGTGGTCCCGCAGGCGTTCCGGATCGTCTCGCCGTCGATTGCCACCTACCTCGTGGGACTGCTCAAGGACTCCTCGATCGCCTCGACCATCATCGTCTCGGAGATGGTGTTCCAGTCCCAGGCCTTCGCCCGGCAGCATCCCACCGTCGAGGGAATCCTGCCCTACATCCTCGTGGGCATCCTCTACATCGGCCTCAGCCTGCCGGTCGCCTACCTTTCCCGAACCCTTGACGCCCGCATGAGGAAGGCAGTGTTCGCATGAGCTGGCTCGCAGAGTGGGCGGGATACCTCCCGCAGATGATGTCCGGCCTCGGCGTGAGCCTGACGATCGCCGGCATCTCGATCGCCGCGGGCTACCCGCTGGGCCTGGCGCTGAGCATGATGGTCTCGGCAAAGAACTTGGCCGTGCGCGCCCTCGGCCTCGCCGTCGTCGAGATCGGGCGCGGCGCCCCGGCCCTCGTGATCCTGTACCTCTTCTACTACGGCCTGCCCAAGTTCGGCATCGCCTTCGAGAGCATCACGGCGGCCTGCCTTGCCCTCACCTGGAACGCCGCGGCCTACTCGTCCGAGATCATGCGGGCGGGAATCCAGTCGGTGGCCCGTGGGCAGACCGAGGCTTCCAGCGCCCTTGGCATCTCCCAGCGCGACACGTTCTTCCGGGTCATCATGCCGCAGGGCATGCGCTCGGCCATCCCGGGTCTCATGGGCGTGGCCATCCAGATGTTCCAGGGCACCTCGCTCGCCTATGCGATCGCCGTCCCCGAGCTCATGAAGTCCGCGTACAACATCGGCAGCGAGGACTTCAACTACCTCCAGATCTTCACCCTCGCTGGCATCTGCTACGCCGCCATCTCAATGCCGGCCACGTGGATCACTGTGTTCTTCGAAAAGCGCCTGGCTCGCCACGCGTAACCCCACGAAAGGAAAATCCATGAAGAAATCCACGCGCACCGGTGCCTTGGCCGCCGTCGTCCTCGCCGCCGGCGTGAGCCTGACCGCCTGCGGAGGCACCACTACGGCCTCCTCGGGCGACTGCACCCCGAAGCACCAGGGAGTGCAGACGGTCTCGCCGGGGAAGCTCACAGTCGGGGTCATCGACATCCCGCCGTTCAGCAGCTACAACAGCGGCAAGCCCAACGGCATCGATGTCTCGATCGTGAGCAAGATCGCCAAGGACGAGTGCCTCGAGCCGGTCTACCAGCAGGCCACGTACGCAGACGCGGTCCAGTCGATTTCGGGTGGCAACATCGACCTCGCGGTCGGCACGATCGACGCGACGGAGAAGCGGCTCAAGGCCGTCGACTTCTCCGCGTCGACCTACCTTGACGGCATGGGCATCGCCTCGAAGACAGGTGCAACGACCGTGACGGACCTCGAGAAGATGAGCAAGGTCGGAACGATCGACGGCTACCTCTGGGTCGAGGATCTCCGGAAGATCCTTGGAGACAAGCTGGTCACCTACCCGAGCAGTGTCGAGCTCAAGGCCGACTTCGACGCCGGCCGCATCCAGGCGGACGTCGACGCCTACGGCGTGCAGGTGCTCCAGTTCAAGGGCGCGCAGGGCGTCACGGTCTCACTCGCCAACGACAAGCCGGATCCTCGGGTCGGCGCGATCACCCAGGCACCCGAGGCTGCCTTCCCGCTCACCAAGGGCAACACGAGCCTGAAGAAGGCGCTCGACGACGGCATCACGGCTCAGCGTGAGGACGGCACCATCACCAAGCTGCTCACCGATGCTGGGCTCTCCGCAGGCTTGGGCAAGGTCGCTGCAAAGCAATACGTCGTCCCCGCCAGCTGACCATCGATTTTCCCCTATGTGCAATGTCACATGGTAAAATTCTCCCTGAAAGGAACCCCATGACCGCCACACCTTGGCACGGCGTCCTCGTCGCGACCGCTCTCCCCTTCAACGAAGACTTCAGCGTGGACTTCGACGCCTACGCCGAACACGTCCGCTTCCTGGCGAGCGCCGGCTGCGACGGCGTGGCCCCCAACGGCTCGCTCGGCGAGTACCAGACCCTCAGCGACGAGGAGCGTGCGCGGGTCATCACGACGGCGGTTGAGGCCGCACCCGAAGGCTTCACGGTGATGGCGGGAGCCGGGGCCTACGGCGGCCTCCAGACGCAGCGCTGGGCCGAGCAGGCGGCCGAGGCCGGCGCGCACGCCCTCATGCTCCTCCCGCCGAACTCCTACCGCGCCACCGACGACGAAGTCGTAGACCACTACCGGCGCGCGGCCGCCGTCGGCCTCCCCATCGTGGCCTACAACAACCCGATCGACACGAAGGTCGACCTGACCCCGCAGCTCATCGCGCGCCTCCATGGCGAGGGTCTCATCGTTGGCGTCAAGGAGTTCAGTGGCGACGTCCGCCGCGCCTACGAGATCAAGGAACTCGCCCCAGAGGTCGACCTGCTCATTGGCACGGACGACACGGTGGTGGAGATGGGCCTCGCGGGTGCCGTCGGCTGGGTGGCGGGCTACCCCAACGCCCTCCCGGAGTCCACCATTGAGCTGTACCGTCTCTCGACGTCGGGGAACGTCGCGGACCTCGAGCGGGCCCGAGAGATCTACAGGGACCTGCACTCGCTGCTCCGCTGGGACAGCACGACCGAGTTCATCCAGGCCATCAAGCTGTCGATGGATATCGTGGGCCTTCGCGGCGGCGCCTGCCGACCGCCCCGGAGCCCGCTCTCGCCCGAGGCGCGCGACGCCGTCGTCCGCGCGACGGAGGCGGCCCTCGCCAAGGGCTACAAGTAGCCACCAACTCTGCCGAGGACGAAGGAGCCCAGCATGAGAACGAGCCGCATCTTCCACGCCGTCGACTCCCACACCGAGGGCATGCCGACGCGCGTGATCACGGGAGGAGTCGGCACGATCCCCGGGACGAGCATGGCCGAGCGTCGGCTGTGGTTCATGGAGAACAGCGACTGGATCCGCACGCTGCTGATGTACGAACCGCGCGGGCACGCGTCGATGAGCGGAGCGATCCTCCAGCCCCCGACGCGCCCCGACGCGGACTTCGGCGTCCTCTACATCGAGGTCTCGGGCCTGCTGCCGATGTGCGGGCACGGGACGATCGGGGTGGCGACCGTCTTGGTGGAAACGGGATTGGTGGAGGTGGTCGAGCCAATCACCACGGTGCGGCTCGACACCCCCGCCGGCCTCGTCATTGCCGAAGTTGCCGTCAAGGACGGCCACGCGGAGTCGGTCACGATCCGGAACGTGCCCTCATTCGCGGACCGGCTCGACGCCACCGTCGAGGTTCCGGGCTACGGCTCCGTGGCCTACGATCTCGCCTTCGGCGGCAACTTCTACGCGATCGTCGACCTCGAGGCCCTGGGCCTGCCGTTCGAGCGCTCCCGCAAGGACGATCTCCTCAGGGCCGGGCTCGCGATCATGGACGCGATCAATGCCGACGGCGAGCCCGTCCACCCTGAGCGCGAGGACATCCGCGGGTGCCACCACGTGTACCTCAAGGCGCCCGGTTCGACGGCGCAGCTCTCGCGCCACGCGATGGCCATCTACCCGGGCTGGTTCGACCGCTCGCCGTGCGGCACCGGCACGAGCGCGCGCATGGCGCAGCTGCACGCGCGCGGCGAGCTGGCGCTGGAGACGGACTTCGTCAACGAGTCCTACATCGGCTCGCGGTTCATCGGCCGGCTGGTCGAGGAGACCGAGGTCGCGGGCCGGCCCGCCGTGATTCCCGCCGTCACGGGCCGCGCGTGGGTCACCGGCACAGCGCAGTACTTCCTGGACCCCACCGATCCCTTCCCCGCGGGGTTCCTGCTGTGACCCTCACCAGCACGGCACTTCCCTACTTCGACGCGGCGGCCGTGCGCGCGGCGGCTCCATGGACGACGGCGGTCGCAGCTTTGGAGCGCGCCCTCCGTGATGGGGTGGATCCCGAGGAGGACAGCCCGCGGCTGTTCAGTCCGGCGCCCGCCGGCGAGTTCCTGATCATGCCGGCCGTGGGCAACGCGTACAGCGGGGTCAAGGCCCTCACCGTGGCGCCGGGCAATCCAGCCCGGGGTCTCGAGAAGATCCAAGGGATCTACCTCCTCGTGGACTCGGACACCCTCGCCCCCGTCGCCGTTCTGGACGGCACCGAGCTCACGGCAATCCGCACCCCCGCGACGACGCTGCTCGCCGTGACCCGCATCCTCGCCGCGGGTCCCGGCGGGCCACCCGCACAGCCCCGTGTCCTGACCTTCGGGGCTGGCGTGCAGGCGCTCAACCACGTTCGGGCGGCCCACGCGCTCCTGCCCGGGGCGAGCTTCGCCGTCGTCGGCCGCCGCCTCGAGAGGGTCCGCGGGCTCCTCGCGACACTCGCCGCGGAGGGGATCGACGCCCGCGAGGCGACGGTCGAGGCGGTGGCGGGTGCCGACGTCGTCCTGTGCACCACGTCGTCGTCGACTCCGCTGTTCGACGGCGCGCTCGTGGCCCCCACCGCGGTGGTCGCCGCCGTCGGGCAGCATGGTCTCGCCGCGCGCGAAGTCGACGCGAAGCTCGTGCGGCGCAGCGACGTTGTCGTCGAAGGCCGGTCCTCCGCGTTCCGCGAGGCCGGGGACCTCATCCCCGCGCGAAGCGTCGAAGAATGGGAGGCCATCCGTCCCGCGAATCTGCGCGAGCTCGTGCGGGGCGAGCTGCTGAGGACACCGGGGCGCCCGTGCCTGTATGCGGGAGTTGGGATGGCCTGGGAGGACCTCGTCACGGCGGCCTTGGTGTATGAAGGGGGCACGAGACATTGACGCCCGTCCAAGGAGTGTCCGCCGTGGCAGCCAGCAACAACCTCCCGATCGCCCCGCTCGGCCCGCAGCGGAGCCTGCGCGAGTCCGTGACCGAATCCCTCCGCGCAGCGATCATCGCCGGCTCGCTCGAGGAGGGGACGCTGTATTCGGCGCCGGCCCTCGGCGCGGCGTTCGGCGTGTCCGCGACCCCCGTGCGCGAGGCGATGATGGACCTGGCCCGCGAGGGGCTCGTGGAGACCGTGAAGAACAAGGGCTTCCGGGTCACTCGGATGAGCGACAGGGAGCTCGACGAGATCACGCAGATCCGCCTGCTGCTCGAGCCGCCCGTGGTCGGCGAGGTTGCGGGGACCATTCCAGCGCAGGGCATCACGGCCCTCCGCGCCATGGCCGACGCGATCGTCGCAGCCGCGCGCGAGGGCGACCTCGCCGCATATCTGGCGGCCGACCGAGACTTCCACGCCGAGGTCCTCCGCTACGCGGGCAACGACCAGCTCGTGGCCCTCGCCACGAGCCTCCGCATGAAGACCCGCATGTATGGACTCAAGAGCCTGAGCGAATCGAACCGCCTCGCCGATTCCGCGCAGGAGCACCACGAGCTGCTCGACCTGCTCGAAGCCGGCGACAGCCAAGCCTCGCTCGTGCTCATGCGCCGCCATATCAGCCACGCCCGCGGCCTGTGGGCCACGGGCGAGCAGGAGCCACCACCCCAGGAGAAGGAATGAACCGACCCAGCGACGTCCTGGTCGTTGGCGCGGGAGTGATGGGCGCAGCCACGGCCTACTTCGCCGCCCGGCAGGGCCTCCGCGTCACCGTTCTCGACAAGGGCCTTCCCGCGAGCGGCACCTCGTCCGCCTGCGAAGGCAACATCCTCGTCTCCGACAAGGAGCTCGGGCCGGAACTCGAGCTCACCCGCTATTCCCTCGGGGTCTGGCAGGGCGACCTCGCCGACCATGAGCGCCTCTGGGAGTTCGAGCGCAAGGGCGGCATCATCGTCGCCTCCCGTGAGAGCAGCCTCGCTTCGCTCCACCGGATTATCGCGGTTCAGAAGGACTTCGGGGTCCGGGTCGAGGAGCTGGACCGGGATGCGCTCCGCAGAGCCGAGCCCCACATCACCGACGAAGCCCTCGGTGGGGCGTACTACCCCGAAGACTGCCAGGTTCAGCCCATGCTCGTCGCCGCCCAGCTCGTGCGGCTTGCCGTCGCTGCCGGCGCCACCTTCCACGCGGACACGCCCGTCACCGGGTTCCTCCGCTCCGGCGACCGCGTGACCGGTGCGCGGACGGCGCGCGGCGACTTCCCGGCGTCGGCCGTCGTCAACTGCACCGGCACCTGGGCCGGAGAACTCGCGGCCCTCGCCGGAGTGGAAGTGCCCGTGATGCCCCGACGCGGCTTCGTCATGGTCACCGAGCCGTTGCCTCCGATGGTCCACCACAAGGTCTACGCGGCCGAGTACATCGACAACGTGGGCAGCTCTGACGCAGGGCTGCAGGCCTCGCCGGTCGTCGAGGGGACTCCGAGCGGCACCATCCTGATCGGCTCCACCCGCGAGCGCGTGGGCTTCGACCGTTCCGTGAGCACTGAGGCCCTGGCTCGCCTCGCTCAGAACGCGGTAGCGCTGTTCCCCTTCCTCGCCGACGTCAAGGCGATCCGGCACTACCACGGCTTCCGGCCCTACTGCCCGAACCATCTGCCCGTGATCGGCCACGACGAGCGCGCCCCAGGCCTGTGGCACGCTGCCGGGCACGAGGGCGCTGGCATCGGCCTCTCGGCCGGCACCGGCAAGCTCCTCGCCCAAGCCCTCGCGGGCCAAGCCCCCGACCTCGATCTCTCTCCCTTCTCCCCCGCCCGATTCGCAGAGGCGTACGCATGAGCATTTCCTTCACCTTCAACGGCCGCCCGCTCGAGACGAGCCCCGGTCAAAGCGTCGGCGCGGCCCTGACCTCCAACGGGATCACCGCGTGGCGCTCGACGCGCAAGGGAGGCCGCCCGCGCGGCCTCTTCTGTGGCATCGGCGTGTGCTTCGACTGCCTCGTCACGGTCGACGGCGTGGGCAACCAGCGCGCCTGTCTCGCCGAAGTGGGCGACGGCATGGTGGTCGACGGCGTCGAACCTCTCGAAGGAGACCGCGGATGAGCGAGCACGTCGGTCGGACGGACACCTTCCGGGCCGACGTCGCCGTCGTCGGCGCAGGTCCCGCCGGTCTGGCCGCAGCCGTGGCGGCCGCGGAAGCCGGAGCGAGCGTCGTCGTCGTGGACTCGGCCGCGCAGCCGGGCGGGCAGTATTGGCGGCACCGGCCCGAGACGGTCGTGCCGGAGCCCGATGGCCGGGGCCATCACGACTGGGACGTGTACCTCGATCTCCGTTCGCGGTTCGACGCGGCCCGCTCACGGGGGATGCTGGTGTATCTCCCCGGCCGCTCGGTGTGGATGGCGCAGAAGCACGACGACGGCTTCACCCTCCGCACGACCCCCACCCTGGCGCCCCCCACTCCCGCGCCCCCCACTCCCGTTGCGCCGTCACGTCCGCAGGG
>NZ_JBQCGQ010000006.1:0-11788 GCF_051955515.1 Sinomonas sp. | reverse complement strand
GTATCTCGGGTACGAGCTCAAGCGGGAATGCGGCGGCGCTGATGTGGACGCTCAGGTGCCCGATGCGCAACTCCTCTTCGCGGCGCGGGCCGCCGTGCTCGACCATCAGTCCCGGGACGTGTGGCTTCTCGCGCTGGACGCACCCGACGCCGCCGCGTGGCTCGAGGATGCGGAGCGGGCGGTGACCTCGGCGGCAGGAGACCCGACCTCGGCGGCAGGAGACCCGACCTCGGCGGCAGGCGGCCCGACCTCGGCGGGTGCTGGCGGCGGGCCGGCGTTCGCCGCGCGGGACGACGGCGACGCCTACCGCGCGAAGGTGCGCGCCGCGAAGGCCGAGATCGCCGAGGGAAACACCTACGAGGTGTGCCTCACGACCACCCTCGAAGCCAATGTTCCGCCGACGTCCGGCGCCCAGCCCGCCGTCGACCCCTGGTCCGTCTATCGCACGCTGCGGCGCCGCAGCCCCGCGCCGTTCGCGGCGTTCGCGCGTTTCGGGGAGCTCTCGATCGCAAGTTCGTCGCCGGAGCGTTTCCTCCGCATCTCGGCGGACGGCGCCCTCCGGGCCGAGCCGATCAAGGGCACGCGCCGCCGCGCTCCCGACGCGGAGCCAGCCGAGGATGCCCGGGTGATCGCCGAACTCGCGGCGAACGAGAAGGACCGCTCGGAGAACCTCATGATCGTGGATCTTCTGCGGAACGACCTGAGCCATTTTGCGGTCCCGGGCTCCGTGGCCGTCACGCGGCTGTTCGCCGTCGAGACCTACGCGACCGTCCACCAGCTCGTCAGCACCGTTGACGCGCGGCTCCGTCCCGGGGCCTCCCGCGCCGAGGCCGTCGCCGCGGCGTTCCCGCCCGGATCCATGACGGGTGCCCCGAAGATCAGCACCATGGACATCCTCGACCGCCTCGAGGCAGGGCCCCGCGGCGTGTACTCGGGCGCGATCGGCTACTTCTCCCGGACAGGTGCGGCCGACCTCTCGGTGGTAATCCGAACCCTCGTCCTCGAAGGCACGCCCGACGGCGGCATGCGGCTCTCGCTCGGGGTGGGCGGCGCCGTCGTCGCCGATTCCGACCCCGACGCAGAGCACGACGAGATCCGCGCCAAAGCGTTCGGGGTCCTCAGCGCGCTCGGGTCCGAGTTTCCCGGCTGACCTTGCGCCACAACGCCGCGGTTCTGACTGATCGGGAATTCACAAGCGGACAGGAGCGCGGCCGGAAGGCCTACTGAACCGTCGCAGTCAACCGAGCGACGTTGTCCACGTACCGGCTGAGGATCCCCCGGCTGCGCCAGGCGCCAAGGTCCAGAGGGATGCTGACCTTCCGGTACATGTCCTCAACCTGCCGCATCTGCGCCACGATCGAGGCCCCCGGCAGCATGAGCGACACCTCCAAGTTGAGGGAGAACGAGCGCATGTCCATGTTGGAGGAGCCGAGGACCGCCACGTCGTCGTCGACGGTGAAGTGCTTGGAATGGAGGACGTACGGCTTGGGGTACCGGTAGATCTTCACGCCAGCCGTGAGCAGCTGCTCGTAATAGGACTGCTGGGCGTGGTGCACCAGGAACTGGTCGCCCTGCTCCGAGACGAAGAGCTCAACGTCCACGCCGCGCTGGGCCGCCGTGGTCACGGCGTACAGGAGCGAGTCGTCCGGCACGAAGTACGGGCTGCAGATCGAGAGACGGTGCTGGGCCGAGTAGATGAGCGTGTTGAAGAGGCGCAGGTTGTTCTCGTTGGCGAACGCGGGACCGCTCGGGACCACCTGAGCCGGATTCTCCCCGACGGAGGCGGGCGGTTCCATCTGCTCGGCGAGAAGGTTGCCGGTCTCGCTGAGCCAGTCGGTAGCGAAGACGACATTGAGCGTCGTCACTACGGGCCCCTCGAGCCGGGCCATGAGCTCCACCCACTTCCGTCCTACGCGCCGGTGCCGAGGGTTCCGGTAGGACCGCTCGATCAGGTTGAGCGAACCGGTGAAGGCGGTCTCGCCGTCGACCACCAGGATCTTGCGGTGGTTCCGCAGGTCCGGACGGCGCCAATGGCCCAGCAGCGGAAGGAGCGGAAGCACACGGCGCCACTCGATCTTCGAGGCGCGGAGGCGCCGGAGGAGGTCGCGGTAGCCATTGATGCGGGCGGTGCCGATGTGGTCGAAGAGGAGCCGAACCTCGACTCCGCGCTCGGCGGCGTCGTGGAGGGCTGTGAACACCTCGTCGGTCAGCTCATCCCAGCTCACGATGTAGAACTCCGCGTTGACGAAGCGCTTCGCCCCACGGATCGCCTCGGCCATCTCCTTGAGGGCGTCCTCATAGCCGGGGATCAGCCGCACCTCGTTGCCGTTGACCATCGGGAGCGAACCGAGCCGGCGATTGAGCTCCGCGGCAGAATGAAGCCATTCGGCCCCGGGGAAGCTGGTATCGACGTCGTCGGATCGCGCCAGAGTGGCCCGAACACGGTTGTCGACCTCCTGCTGCTGCTCGCGGCGGTTCCCCGACAGGCGGAAATTGCCGAACATGAGGAACAGGAGGAGGCCCACCGTCGGGATGAAGAAGATGGCAAGGAGCCAGGCCATGGCGGTGGTCGGACGGCGGTTGCCGGGGATGATGCCGACGACGGTCACCCGGATCACGAGGTCGATGACCGCGAGCATGAGGGTCGCCCAGTCCGGCAGGAGGCCCACGAGCGGCAGCTGGAACAGCATGCGCACAGCCTAAGCTGTCTCCATGACTCACACCGTGCTCGTGTTCCTTGACCCTGCGTATCCGGACGGACGCGTCGAGGACGCCAGCAAGCCGACGCTGTACGCGACCGACCTCGGTGTGACACGCGGCGACGGCGCCTTCGAGACCCTCCTCGTGCTCGACGGTCACGTCAGGAAGCTGCCCGCGCACCTCAATCGCCTCAACTCGAGCGCGCGGATGCTCGGCCTCGAGGTTCCGGACCACGAGGCGTGGGAACGCGCCATCGTCACGTCCCTCGCCGAGTACCAGCGCGAGATCGGGGTCCTCGACGAGGTGGTCGTCCGGCTCGTGGTCACCCGCGGGATCGAGGGCACGCACACTCCCACGTGCTGGGTCGCCGCATTCCCGCCCGCGCCCACGGCCAAGCGGCAGCGCGAGCACGGCGTCGACGTCCTGCTCCTCGACCGGGGCTACGACTCCGCCATCGCCGAACGCGCCCCCTGGCTCCTCCTCGGCGCCAAGACCCTCAGCTACGCCGTCAACATGGCCGCCCTGCGCCACGCCCACGAGCGCGGCGCCGACGACGTCATCTTCACCTCGTCCGACGGCAAGGTTCTCGAGGGCCCCACCTCGACCGTTCTGGTCGCCCACGCAGAGACGGACGACGACGGCCACATGACCTTGAAGAGGCTCGTCACCCCCCAGCTGGATTCCGGGATCCTGCCGGGCACCTCGCAGGGAGCGTTGTTCGCTGCCGCGAAGGAGGCCGGTTGGGAGCTCGGGTACGGGCCGCTTGAGCCCGATGACCTGTTCGACGCCGACGCCGTCTGGCTCATCTCATCCGTCCGCCTCCTCACGCCCGTGAACCACATCGACGGCAAGTCGATCGGCTCTGACTCGGCCCTGCGGGAGAGGCTCACCGAGGAACTCGCGGCGCTCTTCGACCGCATCGCCTAGGCTCCCCACCGCCGAAGTCGGGGCGCCTGCGCCCGAAGTCGGGGCGCCCACCCCCGAAGTCGGGGCCCCCACCGCCGAAGTCGGGGCCCCCACCGCCGAAGTCGGGGCCCCCACCGCCGAAGTCGGGGCCCCCACCGCCGAAGTCGGGGCCCCGACGCCGAGGTCACCCCTGCGCCACGGTGATTTCGTTCGGTGGCGCCGACAGCTTCACCGACCCGAGTTCGGCTCCGCTCGTGAGGTCGATGGCGCGCACGGTGCTCGTGGCGGGTTCGGTGATGTAGCCGGTGGTGCCTTTCACGGCGATCGCAGGGTGCGGGTCCTGCCAATGGCTGGGCCCTTCCCAGGGCGCAATGACGGGGTATTTCTTGACGATTTCTCCCGAAGCCGGATCGAGAACGTGGATCGATCCGTCTGTGGAAAGAATGTAGGCGAGGCCATTTGTGCCACGGGCGATATCGCGCCACGTGTACCGGACGTCATTCGGCAGATTCACCACCTTGTAGCTCTGTTTTGCAGTGTCGATGAGAGTGACGGCGTTCAGCAGATAGCCTTCAGCATCCGGATTGTTCTTGTAGTCGCCGACGATGACTGGGCTTGCTTCCGAGACGTAGGCGTTGCCCATGCGGCCGTATGCGTCCGGCGCGGTGAATTTGTGGAACGTCCCGTGATGGTAGAGCAGTGCGCCGTCTTCGCAGCCGAAGATGACGGCTTCGTCGGCCGCTGCGCCCTCACCGTGAATTCCCCGGCACTGATTGTTCTCGGTGACCTTTTCCCATGTTTCGCCGTTCCGGCGGAGTGCGGCGGCACCGGTGCGCCCCGCCTTGTCCCCGACTGTGGTGAGCAGCGTGCCGTCACTGAGTCGGATGGAGACGCCGTGGTGTGGCGCCGCTGCTGTGTAGGTCTCGGCTTTGGGCAGTTTGCCTCCGCTATTCAGCAGTGCGTCGGTGCCGAAGATCGTCGTGGTGCCGGTTCCGTCGTCGAAGAGGACGGTGTTGTTGGCGTGGCGCACCACGTGGCCGGGAGCCGTGGCGTTGAATACCGAGTCGGTGAGCGCGGGCTTCACGGTGTCGAGGACTTGGAATCCCCTTGACGTCGTGACGAGGACGTTCCGTCCGTCGCCGACGCCATTGACGCGGGTGAAGTCCTCGGTGGGGAAGGTCTCAACGACCTTGAGCGTCTCGCTATCCAGCACCGCGATGCCGCTCTTGTAGGTGATGGCCACCCGTCCGGTTGTCTCCGCCGTCGGCGACGCGGAGGCTGCGGGGCTTCCTGGAGCTGTGCTGGCGCACGAGCTCAGGGCGAGCGCTGCGGCGGCGGTGGCTGCGGCGCCCGCAATGCGGGCAGATCGTGATGTTTTCATGGTGTTCCTCTCTGGGGTGCGGCTTCTTTGGTGAGTGCTGTGGTGATTCGGTCGGCGTTGGTGCGCATCATCGCGAGATAGGTCTCTGCGGCCTGCCCGGGTTCAGAGAGGGATTCGGTGTAGAGGGCGACGACGTCGACGGCGACCCCAGCCTCTCGGGCAAGCACCTGGACAAGCCGGTCCGGTTGCGAGGTTTCGGCGAAGATCGCGGGCACGCCGGCCTGCTTGATCGCTTCGGCGAGAGCGCGCAGGTCCGCTGCGCTCGGGGCGGCGAGTGTCGTGCCACCCGGGATGACGGCGCCGATGACGCGGAATTTGAACCGATCGGCGAGGTAGCCGAAGACATGGTGGTTGGTGACGAGCGCGCGCTGGGCAGGGGGTATTGCTGCAAAAGACTCACCCATGTCGCGGTCGAGGTGCTGGAGTTTGTCGCGATACGTCGCAGCCCGCTCCGCGAGGACGCTCGGCTCGATGCCACGGATGCCGGAAAGCCGTCCCTCCAACGCCCTCACGACCTGGATCATTCGCGCGGGGTCAGTCCAGAAATGCGGGTCGGGCGTTCCTTCAGCGTCACCAGAAGAATACGGAAGTGGCGTCAGATGATCTCCAGCGGTGAACACTTTTTCGCCCGCGCTTTCCACGCGATCCAGATGCTGTTGAAGACCTTCTTCGAGGCCGAGTCCGTTGGCGACAATGAGGTCCGCCTGGCCCATCTGCGCGGCCTGCTGCGCGGAGATCTCGAACGAATGCGGGTCAGCGTTCGGTTTCATGAGCGTTGTCACATCGGCCTGATCGGCGACGAGGTGCTGCACGACGTCGCCCAAGATGTTGGTGGTCACCATGATCTGCGGCTTCTCGGACGTCCGGACTGGGGCGCAGCCAGCCAGACACACCGACACCACGACTAGCGCGAGGGCGAGGAGGCGCCTCATCGACCGGCCTCCGCCATGAAGACCGGCCGCACGAAAGGTGAGAGCGTCCGAGCAATCCGAGCCTTGTCGGCAAAGTCGATTTCGTAGACCACGCCTTCGGCGGGAGCGTTCAGGTAGGCGCGTTGTGCGTCGACCGTGAGGGTCACGGTCTCGAGCGACGGGGCGGTGGAGATGGTTTTCGACAGAAGTGGCTCCGTGACGCCAACCTCTTCGCCTGTCTTCGCGAGATACACGTGGACCCGGCCTCCGGCATCGAGGGTGACGATGTGCCCTCTCGAATCATCAACCGCGGCGGCGCGCACCATCGGGGTCTGGGTCGGCAGCCACTGCCAGGAGCGTTGGCGCGTGCTCAGCAGCCACACGCCAGAGGGCTCCCCCAGCCCTGCCACGGTCGGGCGTCCCTTGCGCGAATCGAACCTCGTGGCCACACCGGATGGCGCCGAGTCCGGATACGGGACCTTCTCGAGCACGGGCTTGTCCCCTGACCCCGTGACCAGGATCGCACCGTCGGCACAGCCGATCACCGTGCCGACGCGCGTCACGATGCTGCCATGAATGCCGGGGCAATCAGCCCGGGCGCCCGCGACAGGCTTCCCGTCGGCGTCGTAGTACTGCAATGCTGCGGGGGTTCCAGCGGCGTCCGCTGTCGTCACGACTGCCCCGTCGCCGACAGGAGCAACGAGCCCCGCGTGCGGCGTCACCTCGATCCGAAACCTCTCCCTGATCTCTCCACGAGAGAGGGAAGTATTGTCGAGGAGCACGGCCTCCCCCGACTCGGGGAAGAACAGCCCAGTTCCGCCGGCAGTGGATAGCGGGCCGGTAGTGACCGCCGGCGATCCCCCGCCGCGGACACTCCCGAGCAGCTCCGGCGTGGCCCGGTAGTAATGGAAATGGTCCCCGTGGTCCCAGGTCCACACGCCGCTGTCGATGACTTCGACTCCTTTCGGAGTCGTAGTGAAGACATAGCGACCGTCGGTCGCGGTCGCCGCCGGGGGCGCAACGGTGCCAAGCTTCGTCTCACCGTTCCCCAGTAGATCGAGCATCCCGACGTTGCCGGTGCCGTCAATGGCGACGAGGTGCAGCTGGGGTTCGGCCACTTCCGATGCGCCAGTGACTGCCCCGTGGCCCGCACCGGACGGCGTTGCTGAGCTCGGAGGCAGCCGGCCGGATGGATCGGCATTCGAGCATGCGGACAAGGCGACGAGCAGCAGCACTGGGAGTGCGGCTGCGATACGACGAGGATTCATAGGTGCCTTTCCCTCTTGCGGTCGATCGGCGGCTGAAGTCGGACTCGCTCCCAGAGCCGGCGCGCAACGGCGGAGGAGAGCGCGAGGAGGATCGCCAGCGCGGCGATCGAGGCGCCCGCGGCAGTGTTCGCGTACCAGGAGACGAGCAGACCGAGAACGACGGCGGCGCTACCAAATCCGACGGCAGCGCACATCCTGAGAGGGATGCGGGTGGTCCAGGGACTTGCCGCCACCGCCGGCGCAAGCAGGAGGCCGACCACCAAGAGTGACCCCACGGCCTTGTACGACGCCACGACGGCCAGCGTGACCAGGCCCACCTGCAGCAGTTTCGCGAGCTGCGGCCGGAGCCCGAGAGCGTGGGCAATCCGCACATCGAACGCGGCGGCCACGAACGACCGGTGGAATGCGACGGCGACCGCTACTGTCAGCGCGGCCGTCACCGCTAGTACGAGGATCTCGCTCATGCCGATCGCAAGAATGTCGCCGAACAGCATGACGGTGGCGTCTCTCGCGAAACTGCGGGAGTGCGAGACGACGATCACCCCGAGCGAGAGCATTCCGACAAACAGAAGTCCGATGCTCGTGTCGTATGAGAGCCGGCCGCGCCGCTGCAGGAGCCCGATCAGCACGCTCATGGCGACTGCGCTGAGCGCACCACCGGCAAGGACCGGAATGCCGAGCACGGTTGCGACGGCGACGCCGGGCAGCATCCCGTGGCCGATCGCCTCTCCGAAGAAGGCCATCCCGCGGATGACCACCCACGTGCCCACGACCCCGCAGATCAGCGCGGCCAGCAATCCGCCGGCCAGTGCGCGCACGAGGAAGTCGGCGACCGGAGGTTCGGCGAGCGAGGGCATAACTGGGAGTCTAAGGTTAATAAGAATCATTATCAAAACGAAGGGAATCAGAATGACCACACTGCACCCAGCGATCCGTGGAGAGGGCTTGTTCTACGCCTTCGGTGGCAACAAGGTGCTCGAGCGTGTGAGCGTTGAGATCCCTTGGGGAGCTGTAACCGCACTGACCGGCCCTAACGGCGCAGGCAAATCCACGCTCGTGGAACTTCTCTCGGGAGTGCGCAGCCCACACAGAGGTGTCGTTGAACGAGCGGCGGATGTCGCACTCGTCGTGCAACGGCCTGCTGTGCCCGAAGCGCTCTCGGTCACCGTCCGCGATGTAGTCACGATGGGCACGTGGGGTGACCGGCGGTATTGGCGCGGCCCACGGTCCGCCGGCGCACGAGCTCGGTTGGTGCGCCAGGCAATCGCGCGCGTGGAGATGGACGGCTTTGAGCGTCGCCCCTTCTCAGCCCTCTCAGGCGGCCAGCGCCAACGGGTTCTGCTCGCCCAGGGGCTCGCGCGCTCAGCCGAGATCCTTATTCTGGACGAGCCTTCCGCGGGGCTTGATGCTGAGAGCCAGACGCGTGCCCGCCGAATCCTCGCCGAGGAGGCCCAACGCGGCACCGCTGTCCTCTGCGTCACTCATAATGGTGCCGACATCGCGGCAGCTGACCACGTCATTCGGCTGGAACGAGGGCTCGTCCTCTCCTGAGAGCCTCTGGCGCGGGAGGACCTGTTCGACGCCGAAGTCGGGTCCCGCGAGGGCGAGATCACCCCGGCGGCGATTTGCAGACGATAGCCGCCGGTCGTCGTCGTGCTTAAGGACGGGCACAGGCCTGTAGCGACAGCACCACACCACCCGACCTCAGCGCCACCGCACCCAACCTCGGCGCCACCGCACCCGACCTCAGCACCACACCACCCGACCTCGGCCCCACACCACCCGACCTCAGCGCCACACCACCCGACCTCAGCCCCACACCACCCGACCTCGGCGCTGGTCTGGAAACTACTTGGAAGTCCGAGTATGTTCGGTCCTAGGTCCCGCCAACGAGACGTGGATCACAGCCGGACTGGATGCGAAGGAGCGTTCGTCGTGGTGTACGAGCTTTCCCACTACATCGGAGGGCAACGGGTCGAAGGCACGTCCGGAAGGTACGGGGACATCTACGACCCGTGCGCCGGTCAGGTCCAAGGCAGGGTGCCGTTTGCCAGCGCGGACGAGGTCCGAACCGCCATCGCCAGCGCGGAGAAGGGCCAGCAGGAATGGGCGGCGCTCAACCCGCAGCGTCGGGCGAGGATCCTGCTCAAGTTCGTCGACTTGGTGAATCAGAACATCGACGAACTCGCCGAACTCCTTTCCCGCGAGCACGGCAAGACCCTCGCGGATTCGCGCAGCGACGTGCAGCGCGGTATCGAAGTGGTCGAGTTCTCGGCCGGCGCGCCCCATCTGCTGAAGGGCGAGTTCTCGGACAGCGTCGGCCAGGGAATCGACGTCCACTCGCTGCGCCAGCCCCTCGGGGTCGTCGCGGGGATGACGCCCTTCAACTTCCCGGCCATGATCCCGCTCTGGCAGTCGGGGCCGGCCTTGGCCGCCGGAAACGCCTTCATCCTCAAGCCGTCGGAACGAGACCCTTCGGTCCCGCTTCGGCTCGCCGAACTGCTGACGGAGGCTGGCCTTCCGGACGGCGTCTTCAACGTGATCAACGGCGACAAGGAGGCCGTGGACACCCTGCTCGAGGACCCGCACGTGAAGGCGGTCGGCTTTGTGGGGTCGACGCCGATCGCCCAGTACATCTATGCGACGGCGGCCGCCCACGGCAAGCGCGCCCAGTGCTTCGGCGGCGCGAAGAACCACATGGTGATCATGCCGGATGCTGACCTCGACATGGCCGCCGACGCCCTCATCGGCGCGGGCTACGGCTCCGCAGGCGAGCGGTGCATGGCCATCTCAGTCGCGGTTCCGGTGGGCGAGGATACGGCGGACAGGCTGATCGCCGCGCTGCAGGAGCGCATTCAGGGCCTCCGTGTGGGCCCGAGCCTGGACAAGGACACCGACTTCGGCCCGGTGGTGACGCCGATGGCGAAGGAACGCATCGAGGGCTACATCGCGTCGGGGGTCGAGGAGGGCGCCGCGCTGGTGACGGACGGGCGGGGCCTGAAGGTCGAGGGCTACGACGACGGCTTCTGGGTCGGCCCCACGCTGTTCGATCGCGTCACCCCGGACATGCGGATCTACCGCGACGAGATCTTCGGCCCGGTGCTCAGTGTGGTCCGTGCCGAGGACTACGAGGAAGCCCTGCGGCTCTGCAGCGAGAACCCGTACGGCAACGGCGTTGCGATCTTCACGCGCGATGGCGACTCCGCCCGGGACTTCGCGAGCCGCGTCGAGGTGGGGATGGTCGGGGTCAACGTTCCCATCCCGGTTCCGATCGCCTATTACACCTTCGGCGGCTGGAAGGCCTCCGGCTTCGGGGACCTCAACCAGCACGGCGCGGACGCGTTCCGTTTCTACACGAAGACCAAGACCGTCACGAGCCGTTGGCCCTCGGGCATCCGCCAGGGCGCGCACTTCGTGATGCCGGAAGGGAGCTAGCGAAGATGACCGGTCGAATCGCGTTCCTCGGGCTCGGGCACATGGGCGGCCCGATGGCGGGAAATCTCGTCACAGCGGGCCAGGAGGTGGTCGGCTTCGATCCTTTCCCTGCGGCGGCGGACGCCGCCAGGGCGCGCGGCGTCGAGGTGGCCGGCTCGGCGCAGGAGGCCGCGGACGGCGCGTCGATCGTTCTGACGATGCTCCAAGCGGGCCAGCAGGTGCTCGACCTCTACCGCGGCACCGAGGGCCAGAAGGGCCTGCTCGCGGGCGCGGGGCCGGGGACGCTGTTCCTGGACTGCTCGACCATCAACGTCGACGAGGCGCGCGAGGCCGCCGCGGCCGCCACCGACGCGGGTCACCGGTTCGTCGACGCTCCGGTCTCAGGTGGCGTGGTGGGCGCCGAGGGCGCGACCCTCACCTTCATGGTTGGAGCGGACGACGGCGACTTCGACCAGGTGCGCCCCCTCCTTGAGCTCATGGGCAAGCGGGTGGTGCATTGCGGCGGCCACGGGTCCGGCCAGGCCGCGAAGGTCTGCAACAACATGATCTTGGGTGCGTCGATGATCGCCGTGTGCGAGGCCTTCGTCCTCGGCGAGAAGCTCGGAATCACCGACGAGGTCCTCTTCGACGTCGCGGCCCACGCCTCCGGCCAGTGCTGGGCGCTCACCACCAACTGCCCGGTTCCCGGCCCTGTCCCCACGAGCCCAGCGAACCGCAACTACGAGCCCGGCTTCACCGGCGCCCTCATGGCGAAGGACCTCCACCTCGCGCTCCAGGCCATCGCAAGCACGGGGGTGGCCGCCCAGATCGGCCCGCTCGCCGCAAAGATGTACGACGAGTTCCTCGAGCACGGGGGCGCCCAACGCGACTTCTCCGGCATCATCACCGACATCCGGGACCGCTCCGGCCGCTGAAGCCCTTTCGGGTACAGATAATTCTCTTTCAAGGCGTGTCATGTCTCAGGTGATCGTGGACGGTTGGTGTCTCGTGTGAGTGTGGACGTTTCATGTCTCAGGTGAGTGTGGACGGTTGGGTGGGTGCGGGGTGTTTGAGGCCGCTGCGGGGGACGAAGCGGGTGCCCTCGGGGGGTCTGGGGTGGGTGAGGATCTCGGTGCCGCGCTCGTCGTAGAACGCGATGCTGCATTCGTCGTAGAGGACGCGCACGGGTTGTCCTGCCCAGGCCGCGC
>NZ_JBQCGQ010000005.1:0-51606 GCF_051955515.1 Sinomonas sp. | reverse complement strand
TTCACGTCTCCGGAAACGTGATTGAATGCTGGTGCACTCGGCCCTGTGTGCTGTATCACAGCATGCGTGGCCAGAACTCGAAGAGAAGGTCACCCCATGCGAAAGACCACCACGGCCGTTCGGAGCGCCATAGCGCTCCTCGGCATCTCTGCCCTAGCCCTCACGGGCTGCACCGGCCCGTCCGGGGGCGGTTCAGCGCAGAGCGCATCCTCCGGCGGCGGCCCGGTCACGGTCGGGACGACGGACAAGGTCACGTTCCTCGATCCCGCCGGCTCGTACGACAACGGCTCCTTCATGGTCATGAACCAGATCTATCCGTTCGTGATGAACTCCAAGCCCGGGAGCGCCGATCCTCAGCCGGATATCGCGACGTCGGCGTCGTTCTCGTCCCCCACCGACTACACGGTCAAGCTCAAGAGCGGCCTGAAGTGGGCCAACGGCGACGCCCTCGACTCGACCGACGTGAAGTTCTCCTTCGATCGCCAGCTCAAGATCAACGACCCCAACGGGCCGGCCTCGCTCCTCGACAACCTCGCGAGTGTCGACGCTCCGGATCCGACCACGGTGGTCTTCCACCTTAAGAAGGGCAACGACCAGACGTTCCCCCAGGTGCTCTCGAGCCCGGCCGGCCCGATCGTGGACCACAACGTGTTCCCCGCGGACAAGGTCATGAATGACGATGACATCGTCTCGAAGAAGGCCTTTGCCGGCCCGTACTCGATCACGACGTACCAGAAGAACCAGCTCGTCTCCTTCAAGGCCAACCCGGACTACCAGGGCCTCCTCGGCAAGCCGGCGACGGACACGGTCAACCTGAAGTACTACGCGAACTCGAACAACCTCAAGCTCGACGTCCAGCAGGGCAACATCGACGTGGCCTGGCGCTCGCTCACGGCAACCGACGTGGACAGCCTCGCCAAGGACTCGAAGGTCAAGGTCCTCAAGGGCCCGGGCGGCGAAATCCGCTACATCGTGTTCAACTTCGACACCATGCCGTACGGTGCCAAGACGCCGAACGCCGATCCCGCCAAGGCGCTCGCCGTCCGCCAGGCCATGGCCGATCTCGTTGACCGCGACGCCATCGCACAGCAGGTCTACAAGGGCACCTACACAGCGCTCTACTCCTACGTGGCGAGCGGCTTCCCCGGCGCGTCCACGCCGCTGAAGTCGATGTACGGCGACGGCAACGGCAAGCCGAGCGCTGACAAGGCGAAGCAGGTCCTCTCGGCCGCCGGCATCCAGACGCCGCTGGCCATCAACCTGCAGTACAACCCGGACCACTACGGCCCGTCGTCCGGCGACGAGTACGCCATGGTCAAGCAGCAGCTCGAGGCGTCGGGCCTGTTCAAGGTGAACCTGCAGTCCACCGAGTGGGTGACCTACTCGAAGGACCGCACGAAAGACGTCTACCCGATGTACCAGCTCGGGTGGTTCCCGGACTTCTCCGACCCGGACAACTACCTCACGCCGTTCTTCACCGCGAACACGTTCCTCAAGAACCACTACGACAACCCGACCGTGGCGGACCTCATCGCGAAGGAGGCAACCAACCCGGACAAGTCGTCGCGTGAGCAGCAGCTCGGCCAGATCCAGGACGCCGTAGCGAAGGACCTTCCCACGCTGCCGCTGCTTCAGGGCGCGCAGATTGCGGTGGCGGGGACGAGCGTCAAGGGAGTCGAGACCACCCTCGATCCCTCGTTCAAGTTCCGCCTCGGCGTGATCAGCAAGTAGCCGGCCAGTCCGGAAAGCCCCACCCTCTGTAGCAGCGGCGGGATGCCACAGCGTCCCGCCGTTGCTGTGCGGGGGCATCACCCCGCTCATGAACCATCCCGCTAAAGGAACCCCCTTCCGATGACTGCATTGACAGAGACGCCCGAGGCCGCCAGTACCCCCGCGGTCCCGGCCGCCAAGCGGGCGGGCGGCGGACTCGCCACCTACCTCGTCATCCGCTTCCTGCTGATCTTCCCGACAATCCTCATCCTTGTGACGCTCGTCTTCTTCCTGATGAGGATCACGGGCGACCCCATCACGGCTGCCCTCGGCGGCCGCCTCCCACCCGACCAGCTCGCCCAGCGCATCCACGACGCCGGCTACGACCGGCCGCTCATCGTCCAGTACTTCGAATACCTCGGGCAGATCTTCACCGGGAACTTCGGCCGGACCATCTCGGACAACAGGGCTGTCACGGAGATGCTCGCAACCTTCGGCACGGCCACCCTCGAACTCGCGATCAACGCCGTCGTCGTGGCCCTCATCGTGGGCATCCCGCTCGGGATGATCGCCGCCCACCGCCGCGACAAGACGCCGGACGCGATCCTGCGGATCTTCGCGATCCTGAGCTACGCGACACCGGTGTTCTTCGCCGGGCTCCTGCTCAAGCTCATCTTCTCGGTCTGGCTCGGGGTGCTGCCCGTCGCGGGCCGCGCATCGACCTCGACCGAGATCGCGCTCAGCGGACTCGCGGCGCCCACCGGCATCTATTGGCTCGACGCGCTCCGCAGCGGCAACCTCCCGGCCTTCTGGGACGTCGAATCGCACGCCGTCCTTCCTGCCATCGCCCTCGGACTCCTGACCGCAGGCGTGTTCCTCAGGCTTGTGCGTACCAACCTCGTAGGGACGCTCGGGCGTGACTACGTCGAAGCCGGCCGCTCTCGCGGCGTCAGCGAGTTCCGGCTCGTCACGCGCCACGCCTACAAGCCGGCCCTGATTCCGATCATCACCGTCATGGGCCTGCAGATCGCGCTCCTCCTCGGCGGCGCGGTCCTGACCGAGACGACTTTCGAGTGGAAGGGCCTCGGGTTCCAGCTCGCCCAGTACCTCACGGCACGCGACTTCGTGGCCGTGCAGGGCATCGTGGTGCTCCTTGCCGTGATCGTCGCCGTGACCAACTTCATCGTGGACGTCATCGCCGCGCTGATCGACCCGAGGGTGAGGTACTGATGACCACCCAGACACTGCCAGAGATCGAGCGCCGCGAGCCGTTGTGGACGCGGCTCCCCGTCGTCTCCCATATCCGCGCGAGCGTCGGCGTCCAGCGCGGCATGCTCATCGTTGGCCTCGTGCTGACGCTCGTGTTCCTCCTGCTCGCCCTGCTCGCGCCGCTCATCGCGCCCTTTGGCTTCTCCCAGATCTCGGACGCGAACGGCGACTTCCCCACTCAGGACCCGCCGAGCGCCCGGCACATCTGGGGCACTACCGTGGGAGGCTTCGACGTCTTCTCGCGGGTCGTATGGGGCGCTCAGACCGCGGTCCTCGTGATCGTCGTCGCGGTGGCCCTGTCGATCTTCGCCGGCGTGGCCCTCGGCCTCGCCTCCGGCTACATCGGCGGGTGGCTCGACCGCATCCTCGTGGTTGTCGCGGACGCGATCTACGCCTTCCCGTCGCTGCTCGTGGCGATTGTCATGTCGATCGTCATCAGCCATGGCCAGTCGAGTCTGTGGGGTGGCGTCCTCGCGGCTGCGATCTCAATCACCGTCGTGTTCATCCCGCAGTATTTCCGCGTGGTGCGCGCCGAGGCCATCCGCCTGAAGGCCGAGCCCTTCGTCGAGTCGGCCAAGGTCATCGGTGCTTCGAGCTGGCGGATCATGGCCCGTCACATCTTCCGCAACGCGACCCGAAGCATCCCGCTCATCTTCACGCTCAACGCGTCGGAGGCCATCCTCACCCTTGCCGGCCTCGGCTTCCTCGGCTTCGGCATCGAGCCGACGAGCGCGTCGGAGTGGGGCTTTGACCTCAACAAGGCGCTCAGCGACGTGACAGCCGGCATCTGGTGGACCGGAATCTTCCCGGGTCTCGCGATCGTGCTGACGGTCCTCGGGCTCACGCTCGTGGGCGAGAGCATGAACGACCTCGCGGACGCCCGCCTCCGCACCCGCCGTCACGGCGGGAAGAACCGCGGCAAGAACCGCCAGCAGCGCCTGGAAGGAGGCAACGCATGAGCGAGGAGCTAGACGTGCGGCCGGCAAGCCCGGCTGAAACGGTGCTCGACATCGACGACCTCGAGGTCTCGTTCGCCACCGACGCCGGGGAGGTCCACGCCGTCCGCGGCGTGAGCCTCGATGTCAAGGCGGGGGAGGTCGTCGCCGTCGTCGGCGAATCCGGCTCCGGCAAGACGGTGACGGCCAAGACCATCCTTGGCCTTCTGCCGGAGACGGCCACGAGCTCGGGCGCCGTGGTGATCAAGGGGCAGAACGTCATCTCGCTGAGCCCGGCGAAGCTCCGCGAGCTGCGCGGCCGCGATGTGGCGATGGTCTTCCAGGAGCCCTCGACGGCCCTCAACCCCGTGTTCACCGTGGGCTGGCAGATCTGCGAAGGCATCCGGGCGCACCGGGCCCGCACGGGGAACCATCGGATCAGCCGCAAGGAGGCCCGCGAGCGCGCCATCGAATCGCTCCGCAAGGTCGGCATCCCCGACCCGGAGAAGCGTGTGGACTACTACCCGCACCAGTTCTCGGGCGGGCAGAAGCAGCGCGTGGTGATCGCCGCCGCGCTCGCGCTCGATCCCGAGCTCATCGTTGCGGACGAGCCGACCACCGCGCTCGACGTCACGGTCCAGGCCGAGATCCTCGAACTCCTCCGCGATCTCCGGGACCTCTACGGGACGTCGATCGTCCTCATCACCCACAACATGGGCGTCGTTGCGGACCTCGCGGACCGCGTCGTCGTCATGTACCAGGGCGAGGTGGTCGAAGAGGCGCCCGTGCGCCGGCTCTTCGCGGAGCCGCGCGAAGACTACACACGCCGCCTTCTGGCGGCGGTTCCGCACCTCGGTCGCGACTCGGCGTCCGAGGGCGCTACGCAGCGGTTGCATCAGGGCGGGGAGGTCCTCGTCGAGGCGGAGAACCTCGAGATCGTGTACCCGGGACGCCTCGGCTCGCCGGCTTTCCGCGCGGTGGAGGGTGTCTCGTTCACGGTGTCCGCGGGCGAGGTGTTCGGCCTCGTGGGGGAGTCCGGCTCGGGCAAGACCACGATCGGCCGGGCGATCGCCGGGCTCAATCGCGCGACTGGGGGAAGCCTCAAGGTCCTCGGGCACGAGATGGTCGGCTTCCGCGAACGCGCGTTCCGTCCTCTCCGCAAGGAGATTGGGTTCGTGTTCCAGGACCCTGCGGCCTCGTTCAATCCGCAGCTGACCGTCGGGGAGTGCGTCGCGGAGCCCCTCATCGTGCACCTCGACCTCCAGACGGCTCAGGTCCGCCGCCGGGTCGGCGAGCTGCTCGAGTCCGTGCAGCTGCCGGCCTCGTACGCGTCGCGGTATCCGCACGAGCTCTCCGGTGGCCAGCGTCAGAGGGCCTCGCTCGCCCGGGCACTCGCGCTCGAGCCGCGTCTCCTGATCGCGGACGAACCCACCTCCGCCCTCGACGTCTCGGTCCAGGCGAAAGTGCTCGAGCTGTTCCGGGAGATCCAGGCGGAACTCGGCTTCGCTGCCCTGTTCATCAGCCATGACCTCGCCGTGGTAGACCAGCTGAGCCACTGGGTCGGCGTGCTCTACAAGGGCCGGCTCGTGGAGCAGGGGGTCGGAAGCCGCGTGATGGGCGATCCCCAGGACGAGTACACCAGGCGGCTCATCGCCTCGCTGCCCGTGCCGGACCCGGTCGAGCAGGCCGAACGCCGCAAGGCGCACCGGGCGCTGCTGGGCGGCTGATCCGCGTCTGCGCGTCAGGACGACGACGGCGGCACGCACCCTGCCGCCGGCGTCGTTCGTTCTCAGCTGGCTTGCTGCTCGGGTCCCACGATCCGGAAGTTGAACTGCGCTGTGCCGAGCGTGCCCATGAGCCGGAGCGACAGCGGCATGTACATCGCGAGGGCCGTTGCCGCGTCGGGACCGAGGAGGTCGCGGACTCTCTCGGAACGCCAGCCCTGCCGCCCGTCGCGTCCCCCCACTCGATCGCCTCCGGCGTGGCCGCGTCCCGCGAGCCGATGATCACTTCGTGCCCGAGCCCCCGGAATCGGGCTTCCAGAGTCCGGCCGACGGGCCCGCTTCCAATGCTGCCGACCTTCATGAGACCGACCCACAGCGCGGCCTCGGCCGGGTCAACGGGCCGCGGCGCCTAGACTGAAACCCATGACCGAGCAGCACCGTGATGACGCCCGCCCTGATGCCGAGGCGGCCCACGCCGAACAGGACTATGACCCGACAGCGAGCTCGCTCAAGGGCGAGGTGGACCCGGCGGTCATGGCGGAGCTGCTCTCCATCCGGTCGAGCATCGACAACTTCGACGCCACCCTCGTCTATCTCCTCGCCGAGCGCTTCAAGGTGACCCAGCGCGTGGGCTGGCTCAAGGCAAAGCATCATCTCCCGCCGGCCGATCCGGACCGCGAGGCAGCCCAGATTGCCCGCCTCCGTCGCCTCGCGGAGGAGGCCCAGCTCGATCCCGCGTTCGCCGAGAAGTTCCTCAACTTCATCATCAGCGAGGTCATCCGGCATCATCAGGCGATCTCCGAGGATCACCACGCGCGCCAGAACGGCGACGCGGGTCAGGGGTAAGGCGATGCCCTCCCAGGTCACCGCAACTGCCCTCGGGGAGTGGCCCGGAACCGACGCGGTCGAGGCGGAGAAGGCCATTCGGGGCGAGCTCGGCAGCCCGCATCTGCCGTTCCTCGCGGAGCTTCCGGACCGGGGCATCGGCTCGGATGCGGTAGGCCGCACCGCCGCGCTGCTCGTCGACCTTCATGCCGACGTCCAGCCCCACGGCTGGCGCATCGTGGACCGTCCGGGACGCGACGCCGCCCGTGCCGCCTCCGCCCTCTCGGCGGACCTCAACGTGCTCGCGGACGTCGTTGGCTCCGAGGAGAGGAGCGCCGAGGAGCTCCAGGTCCGCCTCCTCGGACCTCTGAGCCTCATGGCGGGCCTCTACCTGCACAACGGCGAGCGGGCGCTCGCCGACCCCGGCGCGCGCCGGGACATCGCCCAGTCCTTTGCGGCGGGGATGGGCGAAGTCCTCGCGCGGGTGCAGGTCGCGGCACCCGGCGCCCGACTTGCCGTGCAGCTGGCAGAGCCGGAGGCCGCTCGGGTGCTCGCCGGTCTCCTGCCGACGGCGAGCGGCTATCGGACGATCCGGTCCCTCCCCGCGGCCGAGGCCAGAACCGCCTGGGAAAGCGTCATCGACGCGCTGCGGGCGGCGGGGGCCGAGCAGGTCTTCGTTCATCTCGACGCCTGGGAGGCGCCGATCGACGGGGTGCTCGAGGCGGGGGCCGACGGCGTCGCCCTCCCAGCGCCGTCGCTCACGGTCCCGCAGTGGGAACGGCTTGCGGAGGCCGTGGAGTCCGGGAAGCACCTGTGGCTCGGGGTGCTGCCGCTCGCGCCGCCCCCGTCGATGCGCACCCGAGATATCGCGGAATCGCTCCTTCGGCCGTGGCGCCAGCTCGGGCTGCCGGAGCGTGAGCTCGGCGCGGTGCGCGTCACCCCCGCTGAGAGCCTCGCCTCCCTCACGCCAGAGCGGGCGACGGCGGCCCTCGCCCGGACGGTCAAGCTCGCCGATGCGGTGAATCAGCTCGCCTTCGGCTGACCGTCCAGCCCGGTCATTCCCCCCGCTGCCGAAGGTGGGCGCGTGTGAGGGCGTCCATCTCCTCGTCGCTGAGCTCGTCGAATCCGCGCGCCTCGTGCCGATCGCTCCTGCTGAAGCGCACGAACATCAGGATGATGAGCGGCAGGTCCACGATCTCCGCAATGAACCACAGGATGTCGCCGGCGAGCTGCTGGTCGCGGAGTGGCGACGGGAACCAGTCCCGCACGCCAGGGGGCCAGGCGGTGACCCCGTCGAGCACGGCCGCGTTGAGCCGCAGGGCGATCCCGGGAACGGCGTCGGCGAGCAGCTCGATGAACACGTACACGAACTCGAGCAGGATGAAGCTCGAGGTCCGCTGGAATCCCTCTGCCTCAACGACCGGAAGGGCCAGGAGAAGCCCCACGAGGGGGACCGCGATGCTCAGGACGCCGCTCACCACGGGGTTCGCGCGGTACACGGCGAGCAGGGGCGTGAGGAACGTTCCGAAGAACACGAGCCCGAGGATGGGGGCCACGAAGGCGTTCCCGAGGATCCGGACGGCCCGGCTCTCCATGACACGGTCCAGCCGCTGGCGGTGGTCGTCCCCGAGGGCTGCCCGGGCGAGGCCGAGCGGACGCCCGAGCCCCGCGAGGAGCGGGACCACGAAGAACAGGAGCGCCGTCTTGAGGGTGAAGGCCCATCTCAGCTGGTCTCCGTAGGCACCCGTGAAGCCGCAGGTGAGCACCACGTAGGGCGCGAGGCCGAGGAGGTAGAAGCAGAGGGCCCGCCAGACTGGCCAGCGCGTGCCGCGGCGGCGTGAGGCGACGAGGCCGACGGCGTACAGCACGGCCGCGGCCAGGGTCAGGGCGAGGGCTGCGGGGTCGGGGCCAAAGGTGCCCAGAAGGATGGAAAGGGGCGGCACCCGGCGCAGTCTAGGCCCATCGGCTGGGAGCAGCCCGAAAGCATGCGGCGACTAGAATGGAACAACGCACGGGCGGGCGTGCCGTGAACGCCTCGCGGCCCAACGTGCGGGAGAGTGGAAGGCATGAAGGCACGCATTCTGGTAGTGGACGACGACGAGGCTCTCGCCGAGATGATCGGCATTGTGCTGCGCAATGACGGATTCGAGCCGGTGTTCTGCGCCGACGGGGCGCAGGCCCTGGACATCTATCGTTCCCAGAAGCCCGATCTCGTCCTGCTTGACCTCATGCTGCCCGGTCTCGACGGCATCGAGGTGTGCCGACGGATCCGTTCCGAATCGGACGTCCCGATCGTGATGCTCACGGCCAAGTCGGACACCTCTGATGTGGTGAGGGGCCTCGAATCGGGGGCTGACGATTACGTTCCGAAGCCCTTCAAGCCCGCCGAGCTCGTCGCCCGCGTGCGTGCCCGGCTCCGCCCCGGCGAAACCAAGGCACCCGAGACGCTGCGCATCGGAGACGTGACGATCGATGTCGCAGGCCACACGGTCAAGCGCGGGGAGGCGCCGATCGCCCTGACGCCCCTCGAATTCGACCTCCTGGTGGCCCTCGCCCGCAAGCCGTGGCAGGTCTTCACCCGCGAGCTCCTCCTCGAACAGGTCTGGGGATACCGGCACGCCGCCGATACCCGGCTCGTGAACGTCCACGTCCAGCGGCTCAGGTCCAAGATCGAACGGGATCCCGAGGCTCCCGAGATCGTCCTGACGGTCCGCGGGGTGGGCTACAAGGCCGGGAGCTAGCCAGACCGAGGACGTGATGGATCAGCAAGAGGGCAGTACGGCGCAGCGGGTGCGGGTCGTCGCCCAGGAAACTGCCCGCCGTGGGCGGCGACTCGTCAGGCGCGCCGGCATCTTTGCGGCGAAGCTTCGCCGCGCCTCCCGTGGGGGCCTGAGGGCCGGCCTGCGAGTGCCGCGCAGGGCTCAACGTGCCTTCTCGCGGCGCTGGCGGCGCTCCCTCCAGTTCCGCACGGTCCTCGTCACGCTAGTCCTTGCATGCGTCTCGATTCTCGGCGTGGGCGTGTACCTGTCGAACCAGATGGCCAACAGCCTGTTCCAGGAGCGGCTGACCCAGGCGGAGGTCCAGACCCGCCAGAGCGTGAATCAGGTCCAGGAGACCTTCGACGGCGCCCAGGTCACCGACCAGCAGGGGGTCCTCAAGCTCGTCAACGACACCCTCGCCACGCTCGAGGCGCGGGACTCGGGTACCCCGCGCCAGTACGTGTTCCTCGCGGTCCCCAACCAGGACCAGCCTCGCAACCGGTGGGTCGACAGCCGGGCGTCCTACCTGCGCACGGAGAACGACATCCCGCAGACGCTCCGCGAGGCCGTCGAAGGATCGCAGCAGTCACAGCAGTTCTGGCAGTCCATTCCGCTGACCGTGGACAACACGACCCATCCGGCCATCGCCGTCGGCAACAAAGTCACGTTCGGCGGCACGGTCTATGAGCTGTACCTCCTCTACGACATCCAGTCCGCGCAGGAGACGCTGGACGAGATGCAGAGTGTCCTCTGGTTCGGCGGCGTCTTCCTCATCCTCCTCATCGGCGCCATCGTGTGGATCGTCACGCGCAGCGTAGTGAGCCCGGTGAGCCACGCCGCCTCAGTGTCCGAGAAGCTGGCCGCGGGCCAACTCGAGGAGCGGATGGCGGTCGAGGGGGAGGACGAGGTCGCCAGGCTCGCCAAGTCGTTCAACCACATGGCGGCGAGCCTCCAGGAGCAGATCACCCAGCTCGCCACGCTGTCCCAGATGCAGCAGCGTTTCGTCTCGGATGTCTCGCACGAGCTGCGGACACCGCTGACTACGGTACGGATGGCTGCTGAAGTCCTCTATGAGGCGCGCAGTCAGTTCGATCCCATCAACAAGCGGTCCGCCGAACTGCTCTACAACCAGGTCGAGCGCTTCCAGGCGCTGCTCAATGACCTCCTGGAGATCTCGCGCTTCGATGCGGGCGCCGCCCGGCTGGACGTCGAACCCCAGGACATGGTCGCCGTCGTCCGCAGCGTGATCGACACGGCCGCGCCCATCGCGGCCTCGTGCGGCTCGGAAGTGCGCCTGTATTCGCGCACCGGCAGCATCGTCGTGGACATGGATGCGCGCCGCATCGAGCGCGTCCTGAGGAATCTCCTGCTCAACGCCCTCGAGCACGGGGAGGGCAGGCCGGTGGAGATCTTCGTCGCTGCCAACGCCGACGCCGTCGGCGTCGCGGTACGGGATCACGGCATCGGGATGTCGCCCTCGGAGGCTGCGCGCGTGTTCGACCGCTTTTGGAGGGCCGACCCCGCGCGCGCCCGCACGACGGGGGGCTCCGGCCTGGGGCTCTCGATCGCGACCGAGGACGTCAAGCTCCACAACGGGTGGCTCCAGGCTTGGGGGCGGCGCGGCGAGGGGTCGTGCTTCCGCCTGACTCTCCCGCTCCACGCTGGCGGGGCCATCGCCGAATCCCCAGTCGCCCTCGAGCCGGGCGGCGCGGGCCTTCCGCTGGCGGAGGGCGGGACACGGGGAATCGTGGTGGGGATGTCGTCGTCCCTCCTCAAGGAGACCCCGTGAGCGGGGTCCGAGCGCGGCAACGCTGGTTCCGTCCGGCGCTGCGGCTCGCCACCGCCGCGGTCGCGATCCTGCTCGTCCTGGCGGCCTGTGCGCAGATCCCGACGGCGGGCCCCGTCGGCACGAGCAAGGACGGCGGCTCCGCGATCGGCAATGCGCCGCAATACATCCCGCCAGGGCCCCAGAACGGAGCCACTCCGCAATCGATCATCGAGGGCTTCTTCAACGCGGGCTCGGGTTATCAGAACGACTTCACCGTGGCCCGCCAGTTCCTCGCCCCAGCCAATGCCGTGTCGTGGAAGCCCAGCCAGCGGACGCTCGTCTACCGCGGCAGCCCTTCGGTGGTCTCAGCGGGGCGCCCCAATGCCTACCGCTACGAGCTCGATGTCGCGTACTCCGTGGACCAGGACGGGACCATGACCCAGTACCCGCCGGGCACGCGGCAGGCGGTCGAGGTGGAATTGACGCAGGTCGACGGCCAGTGGCGTCTCTCGAAGCTTCCCGATGGGACCGTGATCCCCGAGGAGACGTTCAAGGTCCTCTACCGACCGTTCTCGATCTACTTCTTCGATCCCGCGTTCAGCGTCCTCGTCCCGGACATGCGGTGGTTCATCGACAACTCCGGGATCGCGAAGTCGCTTGTGAGCGCCCTCATCGCGGGTCCGGCGGGGTATCTCAAGTCCGCCGTCGCGAGCGCATTTCCGCCCGGCATCAAGCTTGAGCGCGAGTCCGTTCCGATCGTGGGGAACGTCGCCCAGGTGGACCTGACTCCCGAGCTCCGCGATGCCTCCTTCACGGACCGCCAGCGGATGCACAGCCAGCTCGTGCGCACGCTGTCGGCTCTGCCATCCGTCGGCGCCGTCGCGCTGCGCACGAACCAAACAGAGGTTGCGATCGAGGACCCGTCGGCGCCGCGTCAGGCGGAGCCGCTCGTGGATCCCAAGGTGCCGTCGTGGCAGGTGGGCATCGCGAACGGCCAGATCGTGCAGTACGGCTCGAAGCAGGCCTCCAAGATCGATGGCCTGCCGTCCGTGTCGTCGCTCGGCCCGTCGTCGCCCGCCGCAGCGGCTTCCCAGCACGTCTACGCGTTCCTCGGCGACGACGGAAGGGGGCTGAACTCGATCATTCCGGGTCAGCCGGACCGGCTCCTCGACTCGGCCCCGCACTTCACTCCGCCCTCGATTGATCCGGGCGAATGGGTATGGTCGGCGGCCCAGCGGCCCTCCGGCGCGACCGAGGTGATGGCCTACAAGCCGGCGGGATCAGCGCAGAACGCTTCCGTTCCGCACGCCGTCGTGGCAGCGCCCTGGCTGGCGGGCAGGAACGTGACCTCCCTGCGGATCTCCCGCGATGGCGTGCGCGCCCTCGTCCTCTCCGAAGCCGACGGCCAGAGCCTCTTGCAGGTCGCCGGGATCGTGCGCGGGCAGGACGGCGCGCCGCAATCGCTCACGAGTCCGATCACCCTTCCCCTCACCGCGAAGAATCCCGAGCTCGCGCTCTGGGTCGACGAGTCGACGGTGGTGGTCTCCGGCACGTCCCCCACCGATGCCGTCACGCCAGAGCTCGTGAGCCTCCAAGGGGGGGAGCCGCGGCAGCTCGCCTCGCTGACGGGAATCCAGTGGATCTCCGCGGGCAATGGGGACCAGTCCATCTATGCCGTGACGCGTGATGGGATCTATCTCCTGGTCCGCACTTCGTGGACTGAGCAGGGCAAGGGGGCCGATCAGCTCGCGTTCGCCGGCTGAGCGGATCAGTCCTCCACACTCTTTCGCGGGGCGTGTCGTCCACATGGAGGAGGGAGGGAGAGCCCTACGAGGGCTCTGAGGTGCAGTCTCGAGAGCATGGATTCAGCGTCTCGTCACGTCGACAGACCTCGCGGATGGCCTCGGATTCTCTCAGAGGCCGGTGCGGCGCTCTCGGGCGTCCTCTCGCTCATCGTCCCCGTGGAGTGCGCGTCGTGCGGGCTGCCGGACGCCGCGCTGTGTCCCCGCTGCGCGCGAGCCCTTCGTGACGCGACTGCGCGGCCCGCGCGCTGCGAGCATCGCGCTCCCGCGCTCGTCGAGCACGACGGCGGCGTCCTCCTTGCCGCTGTGGCGGCAGGGAGCTATCGCGCCGAGCTTTCGCAGGTGCTGCTCGCCTACAAACGGCACGGCGCTGCACGTCTTCGCGCTGAACTGGGCCGTGCGCTAGGACGCTCGCTCCGTGCAGCCGTCGGAAGCCCCCGGATCGGGGAGCGAGAGGTCCTTCTCGTCCCAGTGCCCACGAGTGGTACGGCCTACGTGCGGCGCGGGTTCGATCCCCTCGCAGACCTCCTCCGCTGGCTCGTGCGCCACGGCCTCTGCCCCGCAGGCACCCGCGTCGTCCCTGCCCTCGCGAAGCGGCGGCGCGGATGGTCGAGGGTCCTGCGCGACGTCGCTCTTGCGGCTTCCGGGGGCAGTGGGCAGAAGGGACTCGGTCGGGGACAGCGTCGCGCCAGGCTCGCCGGGAGCCTCGTCGCACGGGAGAGGGGAAGCCCATGGGGAAGCCGGGACTGGCGCCCTCTTCGTGGTCGCCGCGTAGTCCTCGTCGACGACGTCCTCACCACCGGTTCCACACTCCGCGAGGCGGCGAGGGCGCTCGAGGAGGCGGGCGCCGTCGTCCTCGGAGCAGCGGTGATCGCAGCTGTGCCGGCACCCGCCGCCGAGCACGCCGAGGAACAAAAGGCTGACATCAAGTGAATTGAAGGCCAAGAAGGGGTGTGGATTCGATGACGATCAACTAACGTCGGTAGTGGGTTCCAGGATGAGGGGAACCTCTCGATAGCGGCTCAGGAAAGGGGCTCGACTGTCAAGCAGTAGTCCCTTTGAGTCTCAGTCGAGCTGACCGAAGTAGTCTCTGGAGGGCACCATGGAGTTCAAGATCAGCGGGCGCAACCTGACTGTGTCGGACCGGTTCCGCGAGTACGCCACCGAGAAGCTCGAGAAGATCGAGAATCTCGCTGACAAGGTGCAGCGGGTTGACGCCAAGTGCTCCAAGCAGACCAGCACCCGGTCGGGAGGCGATCAGCTCACCGTCGAACTGACGGTGACAGGGCGCGGACCCGTCATCCGCGCCGAGGCGACGGCCCCGGACAAGTTCGCGGCCTTCGACCTCGCGTATGGAAAGCTCCTTGAACGGTTGAGGAGGGCAAAGGACAGGCGGAAGGTCCATCACGGCAAGCACGCTCCGGTTGCAGTCAAGACGGCCACGGCTTCCCTCCCTGTTGTCAGTGGGGCCACACCGATCTACGCGGAGCACGCGCTCGAGGCGTCCAACCACTCCTCGGAGCCAGAAAACACATCACCCTATGAGATCGAAAACGACATTCCAGCGGGCGATTCGCCCGTGCTGATCCGCCGCAAGGTGTTCCCAGCGGCGAATCTGACGCTCGACGACGCCGTCGACAACATGGAGCTCCTCGGCCACGATTTCTATCTGTTCATCGATGCGGAGACCAACACGCCGTCTGTGGTGTACCGTCGCCGCGGATGGACCTATGGCGTCATCAGTCTTGATCAGGCCTGCGAACCAGGCAACGCAGCGGTTGAGGACCGCATCCTGGCCTACCGTTCCGACGATGAAGGGGCCGTCGTCTCCTGACGGCCTGACGGGAACCTTCCCTCAGGGGAGAAAGGGAGAGAAGCAGTGGGCGCTGCCCTGAGCCTCGCGCAGGCCCGACGCATCGCCCTCTCAGCACAAGGACTCATTGGCCAGCGGCCTGCCGCCCCCGCCACGGCGAGGGCGGTGGGCCGCGTCTTTGATCAGCTCCAGCTCGTTCAGATCGACTCGGTCAACGTGCTTGTGAGGAGCCACTACCTGCCGTTCTTCTCGCGGCTCGGCGCGTATGGTCGGGACACTCTCGACCGGATGTCATCTCGGAGTCCACGGCGAATGGTCGAGTATTGGGCGCACGAGGCGAGCTTCATCAAGCCCGAGCACTTCGAAGCCCTCCGACTGTGGCAGAAGCGGAGCTGGGTCGGCGCTGCCGGGCTTGATCCAGCGGTACGCGACGATCTGGCCGAGCGCATCCTTCAAGTCCTCGCATCGAGCCGTCCTCTCACGGCGGCGCAGCTGACCCAGCGGCTGGGCCACGTCGAAGAGCGTCGAAACGACAATTGGGGCTGGAACTGGAACGCCGTCAAGCGCGTGGTGGGCGACCTCTTCGAACAGGGCATGGTCAGTTCGGCCAGCCGCACGCCCTCCTTCGAGCGCCGCTACGCCCTCACCTCGGACGTCATGCCCCAGCACGGCGCCGCTCCAGCTGGGGATCCGCTGGATCGGGAGTCCGCCGCTCTTCTGCTGACCCGGGCGGCCCTGCAGGCGCACGGAATCGGCACCGTGCGCTGCTTCGCCGACTACTTCCGCCTCCCGATGAAGGCGACAGAGTCGGCAGTCGCCGAGCTCGTCCGGCTCGGCGAGGCAGAGCGTGTCGAGGTCCCCGATTGGTCGGGGCCGGCGTATCTGCGCGCCGAGACCCGGATCCCTCGCGCCGCACGCGGACGCGCCTTGCTGAGCCCCTTCGATTCGCTCGTGTTCGAGCGGCGGCGGCTTGAGCGCCTCTTCGGCTTCCACTATCGCCTGGAGATCTACACGCCTTCAGAGCGGCGTCGATACGGGTATTACGTGCTTCCCTTCCTCCTCGGCGACGCGATGGTCGCGCGCGTCGACCTCAAGGCCGATCGCAGCGGCGGTGCGCTGCTCGTGCATCAGATCCATGCTGAACCCGACGCGCCGCTCGGAACCGCAGTCGAGCTCGCCGACGAGCTGCGGCTGCTCGCGGACTGGCTGGAGCTCGACGAGGTGCGGATCGCCGACGGCGGCGGGCTCGCGGCCGCCGTCGCCCGCTCTCTGCGCCCTCGCCGGCTGGGGAACCCGGATACGCCGCCGCGCGTGTCTCCCGTAGACTGAAAACCGCCCGCGGCAGCACTCGCGCTGCTGCGTACGCCATTGACAAGGGAGCGAAAGCCACGTGGCAAACCTTCTCGAGAAACTCCTCCGGACCGGCGACCGCCGGATCCTGAAGCAGCTGCGCGTCTACGTCGATGCGACGAATGCGCTCGAAGAGGAGCTCAAGGGGTTCACGGATGCAGAGCTGCGCGAGGAAACCGATCGGCTGAGGGCGCGCCACGAGGACGGCGAGAAGCTGGACGATCTTCTCCCGGAAGCCTTTGCCGCGGTCCGCGAGGCAGCGGGACGCACGTTGGGCATGCGGCACTTCGACGTGCAGCTCATGGGCGGCGCGGCCCTTCACCTCGGCAATATCGCTGAGATGAAGACCGGCGAGGGCAAGACGCTCGTCGCCACTGCGCCCGCATACCTGAACGCGTTGGGCGGCAAGGGCGTGCACGTGGTGACGGTCAACGACTACCTCGCCGAGTATCAGTCCGAGCTCATGGGCCGTGTCTTCCGTTTCCTCGGCGTCTCGAGCGGCTGCATCCTCTCGAGTATGGATCCCGCGGCGCGCAAGAAGCAGTACGACGCCGACATCACCTACGGGACTAACAACGAGTTCGGCTTCGACTACCTCCGCGACAACATGGCGTGGGACAAGAACGAGCTGGTCCAGCGAGGCCACCATTTCGCGATCGTGGACGAGGTCGACTCGATTCTGATCGACGAGGCCCGCACGCCGCTCATCATCTCCGGACCTGCCCAAGGCGATGCCAACCGCTGGTACTCCGAGTTCGCCAAGATCGCCTTGCGGCTCGGCGAGGGCGACTACGAGGTGGACGAGAAGAAGCGCACCGTCGGCGTCCTCGAGCCTGGCATCGAGAAGGTCGAGGACTACCTCGGCATCCACAATCTCTACGAGTCCGCGAACACGCCGCTCATCGGCTTTCTCAACAACGCCATCAAGGCGAAGGAGCTGTTCAAGCGGGACAAGGACTACGTCGTCCTCGACGGCGAGGTGCTGATCGTCGACGAGCACACCGGGCGCATCCTTCCCGGGCGCCGGTACAACGAGGGCATGCACCAGGCGATCGAGGCCAAGGAAGGCGTCGAGATCAAGGCCGAGAATCAGACTCTCGCCACCATCACGCTCCAGAACTACTTCCGCCTTTACGAGAAGCTTTCCGGCATGACCGGCACGGCTGAGACGGAAGCGGCCGAGTTCATGAGCACCTACAAGCTCGGTGTCGTTCCGATCCCGACCAACAAGCCCATGGCCCGCGAGGATCAGTCGGACCTCGTCTACAAGAACGAGGTGGTGAAGTTCCAGGCGGTCGTGAAGGACATTTCACGCCGCCACGCCAAGGGCCAGCCGGTGCTCGTGGGCACTACGAGCGTCGAGAAGAGCGAATACCTCTCCCAGGCACTGGCGAAGGCGGGCGTCCGGCACGAGGTGCTCAACGCGAAGAACCACGCGCGCGAGGCTGCGATCGTGGCCCAGGCTGGTCGCAAGGGCGCCGTCACTGTGGCCACCAACATGGCTGGCCGCGGTACCGACATCATGCTTGGTGGGAACGCGGAGTTCATGGCCGTTGCCGATCTCGCTGCGCGGGGCCTTGACCCCGAGGAGGATTCGGACGCCTACGAGACTGCGTGGCCCGCCGCGCTCGAGGCCGCGCAGGAGGCGGTCAAGGCCGAGCACGACGAGGTGCTCGAACTCGGCGGCCTCTACGTCCTTGGAACGGAGCGGCACGAATCGCGGCGCATCGACAACCAGCTCCGCGGTCGTTCCGGCCGCCAGGGCGATCCTGGCGAGTCCCGCTTTTACCTCTCGCTGACCGACGATTTGATGCGGCTCTTCGGCACGGGAGGCGCCGAGCGCCTCATGGCGAGCAGCCTTCCCGACGAGACCCCGCTCGAATCGAAGCTTGTTTCCCGCGCGATCCAGTCTGCACAGGCGCAGGTCGAGGGACGCAACGCCGAGCAGCGTAAGAACGTGCTCAAGTACGACGACGTCCTCAACCGCCAGCGCGAGGCAATCTATGGCGATCGGCGGCGGATTCTTGAGGGCGACGATCTCCACGAGAAGGTCCAGTTCTTCATCGAGGACACTCTCACCGCAATGATCGAGTCCGCCACGGCGGAGGGGAACGGCGACGATTGGGACTTCCACGCCCTGTGGAACAACCTTCGCACGCTGTACCCCACCACGATCACCGCGCAGGACATCATCGAAGAGGCCGGCGGCAAGTCGCGCGTCACGGTAGAGATGCTCAAGGAGGAGATCCTCTCCGACGCGAAGCTCGTATATCAGCGGCGCGAGGAGCAGATCGGTTCGGAGACGATGCGCGAACTCGAACGGCGGGTCGTTCTCTCGGTGATCGGCCGCAAGTGGCAGGAGCACCTCTACGAGATGGACTATCTCAAGGAGGGCATCGGCCTTCGGGCGATGGCCCAGCGCGACCCTCTTGTCGAATACCAGCGTGAGGGCTTCGGCATGTTCCAGACGATGATGGAGGGCATCCGGGAGGAGTCCGTCTCGTTCCTGTACAACCTTGAGGTGCAGCCTGCTGAGGCGACCGTCGAGCCGGGCCAACCGCCGGCCCCCGGCCTCGAAGCCCCGGCGCAGCCCACCCAGCTCCAGTACACCGCGCCCGCGGAGGACGGGAGCACCGAGACTCACATCGAACAGGCGAGGTCCGCCAAGTCCGCTCAGAATGGTTCGCGCGGGACGCGCAAGGACACAACGGGTCCGGCCGGAAACGGGCAGCAGCAGGCGCCTCGTCGGGCGAAGAACCGCCGTCGCTGAGCGAAAGGTCTCAGCCGATTTCGAGTGCCGTCACGCGCCAGCCGGAGTCGCGGACCTGCTCGAGGCGGAGCGCTACGGCCCGGCAGCGCACCCGGTCGGAGACCACGGCCGACGCCTCGTAGACACCGGGCCGAACCATCATGGCTCGTGATGAGACGAGACTGGCTCCCCGATGAACGAGAGCCAGCTTCCCGGGTGGGGCGGCCCCTTCGCCGCGACTGAGCCGAGCGCGCAGCTGGAGCGTCGCAAGGAGATCTCTGTCGAGCCAGCGGGCGAGCTGTTGGACTGGGCGGCGGCCTGCCAGGACCTCGATCGCGGCGCTCGTGATGCGTCCTGCGAGCTGGGCGACCCACTGCAGCTCCGCCGCAGATCCGATGCTGTGCAGCTGTGGCGGTTCGGCGGCTTCGACGGGGAGCGCGAGAGCTGACGAGCCATCGACGGTCGCGGCGCCGGACTCGGACAGCGATCCGCGGTGAAGGACGAGGCGTGGATTTCCGTTCATGGTGTTCCTTCCGTTTCGGGGGCGAATTGAGCCGCAAGGTCCGGCGGTGAATCAGCGGTGGGGTACGACGAGGAGCTGACCCGGCCGGATCACATCCGGGTTGTCGCCGATCACGGATCGGTTGGCTTCGAACCAGTCGGGCCAGGCCTCTGCGATATCGCCCGCGCTCGCCCCCGGACCGAGATAGCGCGCGGCAACGCTCCAGAGGGAGTCGCCGGGCCGCACTTCGACCACGCGCGGCGGTGCCACTGAATCCCTGGTTGCCGGTCGTGTGAGGGGACCGCCCGGGGATTGGTCAGCCTGCGGCGTCCATGCCTCAGGCCGTGCAGCCCCCGCCGAACGAGGGAGCGCCGTCTCTGGCGCTGCGATCTGAGGGGAATCGGCCTGTTCCTGCAGGGGCTCGGCCACGATCTCCGGGCGTTCGGCCTCTGCCGGTGAGGGTCCGGCCTGTTTCTGCGGAGGCACGGTGTTGTCGTTTTGCAGGGTGTTCTCGCCCTTCTCGGTGGGCGGGGCCGGGGTTTCGGCCGCACTCACCCGCCATGCGGGATCCAAGGGCTCCGACACCGCGTGGGCCGATGGCGCTGCGATGAGACTGAGCCCAAGCACGCCGAGTGCGAGACGGCGCATGAAAGCCGGAGTGAGGGCGCCCGTCCAACGGGCCCAGCGGTGGTTGCCGGCGGCCGCGAGGAGGGCGGAAACGATCGCGAGGCACGAGGAGACCAACCACCACCCCACGAGTCCCACCCCGGCTGTGCTGGCGCAAAGCCCGAGAAGCGCATCAAGGCCGTGATCCGGGCCGCTTGAAAGAAGGCTGCCCGTGCCGGCGAGCGCGACCGCCAGCACGACAACGAGAAGGGCCAGCAGGCCGTCCGCGCTGAGTTGGTGTTTGTTCATGCATCCCCCAGGTGTTCATGTTCCATGGACAAGTTCTTGGTGCGGTTTGATGCCGTTTGATGATGTTTGCTCAAAGTCTGAATGGGTTTTACAACCAATGTCCAGCGGATGTGCACCTTCGCGTTGCCTGCACGGCAAGTGATGCCTAGGGTGAGGGGATGCGCTGGGGGGCTCTTTTCGACGACCTTGAATCACAACTGATCGCTGCCGAACGCGCTTTGGTCGAGGATCAGGTGGGAGAGCTGGCGCGTGCGGAGCAGGCGCTGCTCACGCTTGCAGATCGGCTGCGGCCGCATCGAGGAGTGGTCGAGATGATCCTGAGATGCGGAGTTCGGTTCAAGGGGCGGCCCGCGGAGGTGGCCAAGGACTGGCTTGTCCTCGACGCGGCGCCGAGGAGCTTCCTCGTCCCCCTGCGGAGCGTTGTCACGGTCGCGGGACTGAATCGCGACGCTCGGCCCGAGGTCTCAAGGGTGCGAAGGGAACTGACCTTGGGGTCGGCCCTCCGGGCACTGGCGCGAGGCCGGGTGACGGTCGCTTGTCACGTGGACGCGGGACGGGCGGAGGCTCTGCTGGTATCCGGTGTAATCGATGTCGTCGGGCGAGACTACATCGAGATCGCCCACGGGGGCGATGACTGGGGCCGATGGCAGACCGGGGGAAGTAGCGTGCTTCCGCTGCCCGCGCTCATCGCCATCAGCTCCGTGGGGTGAGCGCCCCTCAGCGAGGATTCTGGAGAGAACGGTTTTCTGCGACCATCCGTTCGGTCCTGGCATAGCTGGCTTGGATGTACTCCTCGAGCTTGACGTCCTCTACGCGCCACTGCCCGCGCCCGCCCACTTGGATCGCCTTCAGCTCGCCGTTGCGGACCAGGGCATACGCCTGGGCGGTGCTGATCTGGAGCTGTTCGCACACGTCCGCGAGCGTCAGGAAGCGAGGCATGCTCCCCATTCTGCCACTCTGAGGGGCTATGTAGCCTTCATGCACATCGTTTGACGCGTTTTGCCCCCTCTAGTTCGTTTAAGGCGAGGTCTGATCCAGACTGGCGGCGGAGCTGCTCGACCAGTGAGCGGACCGAGGTGGGGGAGTGGTCATGGCTTCGCTGAGTCGCGCTGAGGGCGGACGATTGAGGCGGCCGTCGTGGAAGGATCCGCGATTGCTCGTCGGAGTTCTGTTGGTTCTGCTCTCCATCGCGGGCGTTGTGGCTTTGGTCCGCTCAGCCGAGACCAGGACGATGGTTTATGCGGCACGAGAGGACATCGGCGTCGGAGAGACCGTGGGCAGTGATGACCTCATCGGCGTCGAGGTGCAATTGGGAGATGTCGAGCGTCGCTATGTCAGCGAAGCCTCGGAAGCTGCGGGGCGGGTCGCCGTGCAGCGCATACCCAAAGGAGACCTCGTCCCCATGTCCAGCTTGGGCTCTGCTGATCGACTCGGCCGTCGACCCGTCTCGGTCAACGTCACAGACGTGCTTCCGACAGCGATTGTCGCGGGCGCGCGGGTGGATGTGTGGGTCGGCCTCCCTGACGGGCGCAATGGCTACGCAGAGCCGAAACTGCTCGTGCCGGCCGCCGAAGTCGCGCACGTGGAGACTTCTTCATCGGCCCTCGGGGGACAGCGCGAGACGGTGGTCCATGTCCTCGTTGATCCCCAGCAGCTCCCGGCGCTCCTAGGGGCGCAGGCGAACAAGGCGAAGGTCAGTGTGGTCTGGAATCCGTCAGGAGGCGGGTCATGAGGATCCCTATCGTCGCGATCGGGTCTCACGAGGATGATCCCCTCCTCGCCCTCGAATCGCGGAGCGGCGTCGTGGCGGTGGTGCGCCGGTGCAAGGAATTCGCGGAGCTGATCGCGGCATGCCAGAGCGGTCTCGCTCGGGTGGCCGTCGTCGTGGGTGCCACTGCCGACGTGACCCTGACGCTCGCCGACCGGCTTGCCACATCAGGGGTTGGCTTGGTTTGTCTCACGGACGACGACGGCGAACGGCGTCGCCTTGAGGGTCTCGGACTGGTGACGGCGTCCGAAACAGCAGACGCTCAGCATATTGGTGCCGTCATCGCCGACGCTGCACGGGCCGCAGGGCAGCAAGCTGCCAACTCGCCGTCGTCGTCCTTCTCTCTCCCCGGAGCCCGGCCAGCTGTGTTCGGGGAGCCTGTCGCGCGTGAGCGAGCCCCACACGAGGACGAGAGGAAAGCCCGCGGCCACGTCATTGCGTTCTGGGGGCCGATCGGGTCGTCCGGACGGACAACCCTCGCGCTCAACGTCGCGGCCGAGATGGCAGCGTCGGGCAGAGGGGTCGTGGTCATCGATGCAGATACCTATGGCCCCTCTGTCGCAGCCCATCTTGGTCTGCTTGACGAGTCTGCGGGCCTGGCTCAGGCGTGTCGTCTTGCGGATCAGGGAATGCTCATGGCCGAGAACTTGGAACGGCTGGCCCCAGCCGTGGTGGCAGGAACGGGCGAGCTACGCGTCCTGACGGGAATTACTCGCTCAGACAGGTGGGGGGAACTGCGCGCCGCAGCGTTCGGCGCCGTGCTCGACGGGTGCCGCGCCCTGAGCGACGTCGTGGTCGTCGATACGGGATTCTCGGTGGAGGCGGACGAGGAGCTGGCGTTCGACGCCGTCGCTCCACGGCGGAACGCTACGACGCTCCTGACACTCGAGCAGGCGGATCGCGTCGTTGCTGTGGGGGCCGCGGACGCCGTTGGCATGCCGCGCCTCGTCCGCGCCTTGGACGACCTCGAGAGAAGCCTGCCCCGGGTCACTCCAGAGGTGGTGTTCAACAAGGTTCGACGTGCCTCCCTGGGACGCTTTCCCGAACGGTCACTGCGGGAAGCGTGGGAGCGGTTCGGGCCTTCGCAGCCGATTGCCGCCCTCGTTCCTTTTGAGCCGGAAACGGCGGACGCAGCGCTGTTCAGCGGCCAGATGCTGCTCGAATCAGCCCCCGGGAGCCGCCTGAGAAGCGCGATCAGGGAAATCGTTTGGCCATCACGACAGCGAAATCGAAGAAGCGCTGTATCAAGTGACAGGGCAGGAGCGATCCTGCCGCGCTAGGCTCGTTGCAACGCTGCAACGCTGCAGTGTGGACAGTCCGCTCCCTGGAGGCGATTTTCACCGTGTCGACCGGAACTGCGCAGCAGACCCCGTTCCCTACAGCCGAGCAGGAAGCCCGCTTCCTCGCCGACTACTACGAACATCTCGCAGAAGAGGACCGGCAGTCCTACCCGGCCGACGCCTTGGCCGAGCGCGCGCGGCACCATCGGGTTCTGGCGGATGAACGCCTCGCCGGTACCTCGAAGATCGATGTCGTCGACGAAGGCAGCAGGAGCATCGTCTACATCGTCACCGACGACATGCCGTTCCTCGTCGACTCCGTGAGTGCCGAACTCATCCGCCAGCGCTCCGCGATCCATCTTGTCGTGCACCCGATGTTCGTGGTGACACGACGCCGTTCCGACGACGTCCTCGTCGAGGTGGAGCGGGTACCAGCCCAATGGGGTCTCACGAGCGGCGACACCGCAGCGTTGCCAAAGCTCGGCCGGCTCGTGGCCGACGGAGATCTGACCACGCACATGGAATCCTGGATCGCCATCGAGATCGATCGCGCGTCCTCGAGCCGGAAGCCCGAGCTCGTCGAAGGAATCCGCCGAGTCCTCGGAGACGTGCGCTCGGCCGTCGACGACTGGCAGGCCATGCGTGCCAAGGCAGTCCAGATCGCGAATGATCTTGACGGAGTCGTGGGCGCCCGTGACATCCCCGACCTGAGGCCGACCCAGGAACTCCTCCGCTGGGTCGAGGATGGGAACTTCACCTTCCTCGGCTACCGCGAGTACGACCTCAAGACAGAGAACGGCGAGGACGTGCTCGAACTCGTCGAGGGGAGCGGTCTGGGGCTCCTTCGCGGAGACGGAGCGCATGCTCTCCAGCACCTCACTGCCGAGGGACAGGCCCACGCCCGCGAACGCCGCGCACTGGTCATTACCAAGGCCAACTCGCGCAGCACGGTCCATCGGCCTGCCTACTTGGACTACATCGGCATCAAGAGATTCGATGCGCAGGGCCAGGTCGACGGCGAGCGCCGCTTCATCGGCCTGTTCGCCTCGTCCGCCTACACGCAGTCGGCACGAAGCGTGCCGATCGTGAAGGACAAGATCGAGGCCGTCATGCGTCGTTCTGGCTTCCCCGCCGATTCGCATTCGGGCAAAGACCTCCTGGCGATCCTCGAGACCTATCCTCGCGACGAGCTCTTTCAGATCGATGCCGATCTCCTGTTCGAGACGGTCACCCGAATCCAGCTCTTGCAGGAACGCCGCCGGACGCGGCTCTTTCTCCGGCCGGACGTGTACGGCCGATTCATGAACGCGGTGGTCTACCTGCCGAAGGACCGCTACAACACGGCAGTTCGGAGACGTATCGAGGTCGAGCTCGAGAAGGAGTTCCACTCCGATCAGATCGACTACGATGCGCACCTGAGCGACTCGGCGCTCGCCCGACTCTACTTCCGGATCCGTCTTCCCAAGGACGCGGATATCAAGTCAGCGGACGGTGCGGCCCTCGAGCAGCGGCTCGTGACCGCCACGAGGTCGTGGGCAGAAGGGATCGCCGAAGTCCTGCACGAGAACCGGCCGCTCGAGGAAGCCGAACACCTCGCCGCCGTCTGGCAGGACGCCTTCCCCGCGTCCTATCGGGTCGACTACAGCATCGAGGACGCGCTCGAGGACATCGAGCGGTTCGAGGAGTACGCAGCCGAGCGCGCGGAGGCCGAGAAGGCTGAGGGCGAAGAGCTGCCCGAGCGGCCATCCGTCCGCGTCTACGTCCCCGTCGGGGTCGGGGACGAGCTCGAGGAGGATGCGCGGGTCAAGCTCTACCTGCTTGAGCCCAAGAGCCTCAGCCAGATTCTCCCGTACTTCCATAATCTCGGGCTCGAGGTCTTGGACGAGAAGCCCTTCGAGATTGAGACCGCGGATGCGCGCGACTTCTTCCTCTACGACCTCGGTCTCAAGTACCCCGCCGGCGTAGAACCGCTGGCCACTGGCGAACTTCTGGCGGACGCCTTCGGCGCGGCGCTCTCGGGGATGACGGAGTCCGATGCCCTCGATCGGCTCGTGCTCCGAGAGGGGATGACCTCTCGGCAGGTGGTCATCCTCAGGAGCTACGCCAAATACATGCGTCAGACGGGGAACACCAACTCGCTCGGCTTCATCGCAGACACGCTTCTCGCGAACTCGGCCGTCACGCGCAGGCTGGTGGCACTCTTCGAAGCCCGCTTCGACCCGAGCCTTGATCCCGAGCGGCGCGCGCAGGCCATGGAGCGACTGCGTTCTGAGCTTGCGGATGAGCTCGAGCAGGTGCCGACTCTCGATGCGGACCGTCTCCTCCGCGCGTTCATCAACCTCATCGAGGCCTCGCTGCGCACCAACTACTACCTCGACAAGTCCTATCTCAGCATCAAGCTCCGGCCTTCGGAGATCGAAGGACTGCCTTCGCCCAAGCCGATGTTCGAGATCTGGGTCTACTCGCCTCGGGTCGAGGGAGTTCACCTCCGTTTCGGCAAGGTGGCCCGCGGCGGTCTTCGCTGGTCCGACCGCCGCGAGGACTTCCGGACGGAGATCCTCGGCCTGGTCAAGGCTCAGGTCGTGAAGAACGCCGTCATCGTCCCGACCGGCGCCAAGGGAGGGTTCTTCGCCAAGCGGCTGCCGAGCCCTTCCGTGGACCGCGCAGCGTGGCTTGCTGAAGGCATCGAGAGCTACAAGACGTTCATTCGGGGACTTCTCGATCTCACCGACAATCGCGTCTCGACCGCGGAAGAAGGTGAAAAGGTCGTTCCACCGGCGGGCATCGTGAGGCACGACGACGACGATCCGTATCTGGTGGTCGCGGCCGACAAGGGGACCGCGAGCTTCTCCGATATCGCGAACGGCCTCTCCGCGGAATACGGCTTCTGGCTCGGGGACGCGTTCGCGTCGGGCGGTTCCGTGGGCTATGACCACAAGGCGATGGGCATCACAGCCCGCGGGGCATGGGAGTCCGTCAAGCGGCATTTCAGCGAACTCGACGTCGATACCCAGACGGAGGACTTCACGGTCGTCGGCGTTGGCGACATGTCTGGCGACGTCTTCGGCAACGGGATGCTGCTCTCGGAGCACATCAAGTTGGTTGCGGCGTTCGACCACCGCCATCTGTTCCTCGATCCAAACCCCGACCCCGAAACGTCATTCGCCGAACGCCGCCGGCTCTTCCAGCTTCCGCGTTCGTCCTGGGACGACTACGACAAGGAGCTCATCAGCGCCGGAGGCGGCGTCTACCCCCGCACTGCCAAATGGATCCCGGTATCCGAGGAAGTGCGAGCGGCGTTGGGCCTGCCCGCCGGGACCACCCAGCTCAGTGTGAACGAGATGCTGCGGTCGATCCTGCTCGCCCCCGTGGACCTGCTCTACAACGGCGGTATCGGCACATACGTCAAGGCCAGCACGGAGACTCAGGCCCAAGTCGGCGACAAGGCGAATGACGCGATCCGTGTAGACGGACGGGACCTGCGGGTCAAGGTCGTGGGCGAGGGCGGAAACCTCGGCTTCACCCAGCGAGGCCGCATCGAGGCCGCGCTCCAGGGCGTCATCTTGAACACGGACGCGATCGACAATTCGGCTGGGGTGGACTGCTCCGACCACGAGGTCAACATCAAGATCTTCGTGGATCGCATGGTTGCCGCTGGGAAGCTCTCCGCCGATGAACGAGCGGCATTCCTCGCGTCGATGACCGACGAGGTGGGGCGCCTCGTTCTGGAGGACAACATCGACCAGAACATCCTTCTGGTGAATGATCGGGCGCGGGTTGCGGAATGGAGCCCGAGCTTCGAGCGCATGATGGATTGGCTTGAGCAGCACGCGGACCTCAACCGCGACCTCGAAGCCCTCCCGACGACCGAGCAACTGCACCGTCGCCTCGAGCAAGGACAGGGCCTCACATCTCCTGAGCTCTCGGTGCTGGCCGCCTACGCCAAGATCGAGCTTGCCGAATCGCTCGGCCAGAGTGATCTCGCCGACGATCCCTGGTTCAAGGACACACTGCAGCGGTACTTCCCGAAGCAGCTTCGCGAACGGTTCGGCGAAGAGCTGGACACTCATCCGCTGCGGCGCGAGATCATCGCGACGGTCGTAGCTAATGACATGGTCAACATGGGCGGGATTGCCTTCGCCTTCCGGGCCATCGAGGAGACGAGCGCAACGGATTCCGCCGTCGCGAAGGCCTTCGTCGCGCTCCGCGAGCTGTACCAGCTCGATGAGATGATCGCGGTCGTCAACTCGCTCCCGGCCTCGTTCCCCACCGAACACTGGACCACGGTCCACCACGACATCCGCCGTCTGCTCGACCGTGCCCTGCGGTGGCTCATCCATCAGGGGACCGGGAGCCGGACGATCGGAGAGGTCGTCGACCTCTACTCCAAGCCGATGTCTGCCCTGCGATCACGCCTTCTGCAGTACCTGCGAGGTCAGGACGCAGAGCGCGTCCGCGGGTGGCTCGAACGGGGCAGGGCATGGGGCCTCCCGGAGGAGTTCGCGCAGCGGTGGGCAGAACTGTTCGAGAGCTTCGCCCTGCTCGACATCGCTCGCATCGCGCAGACCTCCTCCGAGGGCGTCGACGAGATTGCGGGGGTCTACTACACCGTATTCGACCGCTTCAATGTCGACGCCCTCCTGGAGCGCATCACAGCACTTCCGCGCAACGACAGGTGGCAGGCCCTGGCACGTGCGGCGCTCAGGGACGATCTCTACAGCACGGTGGCAGACATCACCCGTTCGGTCATGGAGGTTGCTCCTGCTGGGACGAAGCCCGAGGAACGGCTCGCCGTCTGGGAATCCCAGAACGCGGAGTCGCTGAGCCGGGCAGCAACGATGTTCAAGGAGGTCAATGCGCTCGAGAGCGACGACATGGCCTCGCTGTCGGTAGCATTGAGGCTGCTCCGGTCGATCGTCCGGCATTAGGTCTTCGTTCTTGTAGGGCTTTCTCCTTCAGGAGCTGGTTCCACGAGGTGCGTCGGCTGGAGGCCGCGGGGGCTGTGCCCCCGCGGCCAAGTGCTTTCTATCGACAAGCAAGTGCTTTCTATCGACAAGGCGGTGCGGTGGCCCTCTTCACGGACACCATCAGGGAACAGGCTGACTTCGGACCAGGCGATGCCGAGTGGCTCCATCTGCTCGTCGGCGATTGGCAGCTCGTTGCGGATCTGGCGTTCGCCGACTTGGCCCTGTGGTTCCCAGACCTCGAGGGCGGTTACACCGCGCTCGCGCATGTGCGGCCGTCTACGACTCACACGGTGTTCCATGAGGACATCGTGGGCGAGAAGGTGCGGGGTGATCTGCGGCCCCTCGTCGACAGGGCTTGGGTGAGCCAGAGCATCGAGCGGAGTCATGAGACGAGCTTCAACGCAGAAATGGCTCTGAGGGTCGAGGCCGTTCCCTTTGTCCGAAATGGCCGGACACTCGCGGTCGTCACGTCTCACATGGACCTTTCGAGTTCGCGGATGCCGTCGCGTCTCGAACTGACCTATCGTCAGTGTGCCTACGACCTCCTCAGAATGGGCACCTTGGGACTCTGGCCCGACTTCGCTTCGCCAACTGGATCGCGGCGCGGCGCCCCACGCGTGGGCGACGGGCTGATCCGGCTCGACGCTGAGGGCATCGTCCAATACGCGAGCCCGAACGGCGTCTCCGCCTTCCGAAGGCTCGGGGGCTTTGATTCGCTCGAGGGTCGCTCACTTGCCGAGCTGACGACGAACCTCCTGAAGGATCGGCGCCTGGTCGACGAGACGCTTCCACTCGTGGTCACGGGGCGGATGCCGTGGCGCAGCGAGATCGAATCCCGGGGCGTGAGTCTTTCGCTGCGCGCCATCCCGCTCCGCGACGAGCGCGAACGGTTTGGTGCGCTGGTGCTGTGCCGCGACGTTTCAGAACTCCGGCGACGGGAAATGGAGCTCGTGACCAAAGACGCCACGATCCGCGAGATCCATCACCGGGTCAAGAACAATCTCCAGACCGTGGCTGCGCTCCTGCGGATGCAATCGCGCCGCATGAAGAGCGAGGAGGGCAGGCAGGGACTTGAACAAGCGATGCGACGAGTCGCCACCATTGCCCTAGTCCATGAGACGCTCTCCCAAGGACTCACCCAGAACGTCGACTTCGACGAGCTCATTGAGCGGCAGTTCCGTCTCTCCGCCGAGGTTGCTGCGGGCAACCAGCACGTCACCACGGAGCGCGAAGGCGAGTTCGGTGGACTTCCGAGCGACCTCGCGACCCCGCTGGCGCTCGTCATCAACGAGCTGGTGACAAATGCCGTCGAACATGGCCTCGAGGACCGTTCGGGGACGGTTTGGCTTATCGCGCGCCGTGGCCGGGAGGAATCGGGCGAGGAGACGCTTGAGGTCACCGTGGCGGACGACGGCGTGGGCATGCCTGAGCACGGAAACCGCCATGAGGGTCTTGGGCTCCAGATTGTGCGGACTCTGGTCACGAGCGAACTCGGGGGGTCCATCCAGTGGGGTCCGCGATCCGGAGGCGGAACCGAGGTGACGATCCATCTTCGTCCGGGCCGCAGCTGAATCCCCTTAGACGCGACACCGCCCGCTGTGCGAAGCGCAGCGGGCGGATGGTTCCTTCTAATGAAGGGATTGCGAATTCGGTGAAGAGATTGCCTGCCCGGAGGCTCGCGAATATTTCGACGTGGTTCAGGATGCGCGACGCGCGCGGGCGGCGCGGCGCTTGAGAGCGCGGCGCTCGTCTTCGCTCATTCCGCCCCACACCCCGGCGTCCTGACCGCTTTCAAGCGCCCATTGGAGACAGGTGTCGATGACGGGGCAGCGACGGCAGACGCTCTTCGCTTCCTCGATCTGGAGCAGCGCCGGGCCGGTGTTCCCCACGGGGAAGAAGAGCTCGGGATCCTTGTCCAGGCAGGCAGCACGATCACGCCAGTCCATAGTTCTTGAAGTACTCCGTTTCCGGGGGATGCGCTTGTGAAGATTTTCACGAGGCGTCCCAAAGCAAAGGGGCCTGCTTGGGGCCCCGCGGTCAACTTCATTAAGGTTGTCACGTTAACTGGGTGTAAACAAGGGGGAAGGCCGAGGATTTGAGCCGCTGAGGGGAGGGATGCGTCACATCTGAGCCACTCGCCTCTCAAGCATTCGGGGAGACCCGGAGCCTTGGGTAATCTCAGCCTGTGCAGTCTTCCACGCCGTCCTCCCGGGGACAGGCTAGACCCGTCCAACTTGTCGTCCTCGTCGCCATTGTGTGGCTCGAGGCCCTTGTGCTTCTGGCGCTTGCCGTCCTGTATGGAGTTGAGCTCGCCAACGGCCAAGCGCAGGTCTCGCCGGGTGGCGCGATCTTCACCATGGTGCTGCTGGCTCTCTTCGGCGTGGGCATCGCCTTCGCGGGGCTTCTCCTCGCTCGGGGATATCGCTGGACGCGGTCAGCGGTTCTTGTGGTGCAGCTCTTTGCCGCGACGATCGGCCTTCCGACCATGACCGGCGGCTATGTTCTCTACGGCCTGCTGATCCTGATCCCGGCGGCGGCCGCTCTGGTTCTGCTCTTCACCAAACCGGTGTTCGCCGCAACCCAGCGCGCGGTGCGTAGTTCTTCGGACTGACCCTCACCGCAGCGTCCCGAGCTGAACCTCGGCGGGCTCGCCCGCCACAATTGCCACAGCGCGGCCGGGTGGAACTCGCCCAAGCGGCTCGAGGCGGACCCCGAATGCATCGCCGTCAGAGGGTGATTGTGGAGCGAGGACGATTCCCGAGCGAACCGAAGTTCCCTGGATTACGAAGGGATAGCGCGTGAACAGGCCGGAACGGAGGCCCGCGGTGGCGACGACGGCCGCGCCGGCCTGCACCGCCGAGGCCAACGCTTGACTCTCGGCCGCGCTCAGTCGGTCCGCGTCATCGACGAGCAGAATGGGCGTCTCTGCCGGCCGCTCCCGCCTCATGTCCGCCTCGGCTGGGGCGGCGCACCCAGCCAGCCATTCGCTGGTCACGTGGTGCCAAGGCCCCAGGTGCGGGTTCATTGCGGGCAGGGCAGCAAGGAGCGACGACCTTCCCGTTCTCCGTCTGCCCAGGGCCATCAGCGCTTCCCCAGGCTGAAGCGGAAGGACCACCGGATTGCGATCGCAGTCCAGACCTACGGCGAGCCCGCGTGCCGGTGGCCGACGGAATCGCCGGTGCGGCTGATTGCGACGGCCTACGTCTTCGGCCACAACGACCGTCGGCAACGGCTGGACTCGGATTGGCGGCGGCCCCGCTGAACAGCGCTCGTCGGGCGGTTCGAGCGCCTCGGCGTCAGGCGGGAGGAAGCACTGGGCTGCGATGGGCCCTCCCGGGCTCAGGGGCCCTGTGGCAATGGCTCTGAGCGGAGCTGCCGTCCCGGAGGGAAGGGTGGGCCAGCCGAGCTGGGCCTCGGCGGTCACTCCGAGCGGGAAGAACAGGCGGCACGGCAAGGCCCCAAAAGCGCGGGAGGCTGAGAGCTCTCGTTCGCCCGAGAGCACGAGGGTGATGTCGCGTGGAGCGGCGGCGCCGCGCAGGAGATCCAGAAGGCGGTCCTCAGCCGAGGCCTGAGGGCTCTGGCGAAAGGCCGCGATCCAGTTGCCCCAGGCCGAGACGACGAGGATGAGAGGGACTCCCGTGCTCGCTGCTGCCTCGGCAACCCGCTCGATGACCCTTGCCGCGAGCCGAAGGTCGGAGGGCTCTGCGTAGGCGCCGACTCTTCTGTGCGTCGCGAGGCGGGTCAGCGAGCCGTCGCCGTCGAGGAGATACAGGTGCCGCTCCGTCTCCGCGGCCGCAATCTGGCCGATGACCGCCGCTGTGGCGAGGTCGACGCCTCCGGCCCGTGTGCCCAGCAGAGCAAGGTGCCCCTGTTCCGCAGGAGCCCAAGAAAGCACGGAGGTCTCCTGGCGGTCTGGATAGTCCCCGATGGCCAAAGGGATCTGGGGAGCTCCTGTTGGCGCCGGTCCCGCTGCGAGGGGCAGCGGAGGCGCGACAGGTTTTCGGAGTGGTCCGCCTCCAGCACGCTGCCACGCCTCCCTTGTGATGCGGACAAAGTGTTCGGCCGCAGCAGCGGTTGTCATGCCGGATTCACTGCGGGGTCGTCGAGAGTCGCCGAGCCAGTCCTCGACGGTAACGAGCTCTACGCACTCGGGGCCTGCCGTGGTTGGCGCGGAGGTCAAGGACGCTGTCTGGAACTCGAAGGACTCACGGCCGTTCACCGCCAACACTGCCCGTCCGGGGATATCCGCCGAGATCCTCATGGCGTCCGGAGAGCCGAGAACGTCGCGGGATTCCTCTTCCGAGGCGACGCGCAGGGCGATCACGGATCCGATGTTGGCCCGAATATCGGCCGTGACAGCTCCTCGGGGCCGTTGTGTGGCGAGGATCAGGTGAACTCCGAGAGACCGCCCGATCGTCGCCACGCGAAGGAGTTCGGCTAGCGACTCGGGAGCGTCTTCGACCAGCATGCGGAACTCATCCACAACGATCGCGAGATGAGGGAGGGCCTCCCCGGACGACTGCCGCGCATAGTCGTCGACGTCGCCGCAGCGAAGGTCCGCAAGCAGCCTCTCCCGACGCTTCAGTTCGGCGCGAAGAGATGCGAGAGCGCGATTCATGCCGTCTTCGAGATCCGTCAGGAGGCCAACGCAGTGTGGGAGCCCGGCAAGCGGCTCCAGGCCCGCGCCTCCCTTGAAGTCGAGGAGGAGGAACGTGAGGCGGGCAGGGGAGTGGGCAGCAGCTCCACTGACGACGAGGGTGCGGAGCAGCTCGGACTTTCCAGACCCCGTGGTGCCGGCGATCAGGATATGGGGCCCGTCCGAGACGAGGTTGATCTCGGCAGGTCCGTGAAGGGCCCACCCCAGAGGAACACGGAGACCGCCGTCAATGCCTGCGTTCTTGCTCCAGGCCGCGCGGAGGCCTCCGACGGTATTGGGGATGATATCGGCAAGCCCGAGGCGCTCGGGAAGGCCTGTTGACTCCACGGGGCGGGCCCGGCCCCCAAGCGCGCGGGCAGCGGCTTCGAAAGGTCGGGCCGGCACCAGATCCGGTTGGAACGGCTGCTGTGACGTTCCGCTGAGGACCGTTCCCTGAACCTCGTCAACGTCGACCACGATATTCGGCGCCCGGACCGCTCGTGTTGCATCCACAACGCAGTAGCCGCGTGCAGCCATCGCTTCGGCGCAGGCGCGAACGGCGTTCTCCTCAGTCCCCATGCGGGCGTCAGGCAAAGCGATGACGACGGTGCGGTCAGCCGAGAGACGTGCGAGCGTGCGCGCGTGATCAGCGAGCTCTGCCTCGGATAGCACCGCGATCCGGGGTGCGAAGCGGGCGCCGGTACGGAGAGACCGGCTTCCGCCCGCGAGGACGACGGTCACCTGGGAGCAGCTCGGGAAGGCCGCCAGTTGAAGCAGCAGGAACCGTGCGAGGCCTTCGATTGCGCGAGGATTGCCGCGGAGGGAGACGACTCCTCCGAGAGGCACAGTCAGCGGCACCGCCGTGTGGGCTGGCTTGGACGGCGGCTCGGGGTCGATCTGAACGTCGGCAGGGAGAGGTGCGCGGCCGAGGCGGACCACGAGATCGCGAGGGCAGGCAGGAGGTGTCTGCACGGTCGCCTCGCCCGCCAGGCCCAGCTCCGCCGCGTCAGGGGCTGCCGCGAAGCGTCTTGCACGATCTTCGGCGAGCGCTTCGCTGATCCGACGCCCAAACGCCCGCCGGCCGCGGATGGCCTCGGCGAGTGGAAAGAGCAGGGTGAGGGCCGAGACACCGGAAAAGGCGAGGAACATCCACTGACCGGTGAAGATCGCCATGCCGAGCCCGAACAGAAGCGGCAGGGCCGCGGCGGCGAGCATCGCCGTCGTCCTCTGAAAAGGAGCATGCCGGGCGACCCGCAGCGGTTGGCCATAACCCAGGCCGGCCCTCGGATCGAGAAGGACGTCGTCTGGGAACTCCAGGCTCAGTTCGGACGAACCCATCCGTACCCTCTGCCCGGCGACGAGGTGGGCGGTGCCGACCCTGCGCCCCGCCACCCAGATTCCGTTCGTGCTGTCGCGGTCAACGATCTCCACGCTTGTATCGCTCACGCGGAGTTCTGCGTGGACACGGGACAGCTGGGGATCGGACACCGCGATCACGCCCGGCAGGGGCGCCTGATCGCCGTCGCCCCTGCCGATCCTGTGGACGCCGCGGGCCAGGGGGCGGAGCAACCCCGCACTCGGGCCCGAACGGACGGCGAGACAGAGACGCGACCAGCTCGTGTCGTCGCGCAGTTCTCCCGCCTGGCCTGCCGTGAGCACTGCGCCATCGCAGAGCGGAGGCTCGCCCATCGTCAGGGAGTTCAGCGCTCGACCGTCCAAGGTGATTCCGCTCACGCCCGTGGCGCCTTCGATGGCCATTTCGAGCTCGCTTCCGGCAGTGCCGGGCCGCGCGTATGCCACCAGCTCATGACGCACCGGTGCTCGCACGGCTTCGGCGCCGGCCACAAGAGTGAAGTGCAGTTCCACAGGTCCCCCCAACCTTTCTTCATGCGAGGCTACGCAAGCCGAGCGATGCGTGGAGGCCGTGAGGGCCGCTATGTGGATAACCTCAGGGCTGGAAAGGCGCTTCAGCGTCGTCCGGTAGTCTTGGACCGCAGGAAGGCCAGTGCCCAAGGCACTGGCGTGCCCCGAATACAGGAGAATTTGTGGACGCTGATCTCGTCGTCGTCGGATCCGGCTTCTTTGGCCTCACGGTGGCCGAGCGGGCAGCCAAGGAGCTCGGACTCAAGGTCACGGTGATCGACCGCCGCCATCACATCGGGGGCAATGCCTACAGCGAGGATGATGCCCAGACGGGCATCGAGGTGCACCGCTACGGAGCTCATCTCTTCCACACGTCCAACAAGCGCGTGTGGGACTACGTGAACCAATTCACGACCTTCACCAACTACGTCCACCGTGTGTATGGAGTGCACAAGGGGGAAGTTTTCCCCCTGCCGATCAATCTCGGCACGATCAACCAGTTCTTCCGCGCGAACTACTCGCCGACAGAGGCCCGCGCCCTGATCGAAGAGCAGGCCGGAGAACTCGCGGGCACGGATCCGCAGAACCTCAATGACAAGGGCATTCAGCTCATCGGGCGGCCGCTCTACGAGGCCTTCATCAAGCACTACACGGGCAAGCAGTGGCAGACAGACCCCAAGGACCTGCCTGCCGGGATCATCTCCCGCCTCCCCGTGCGCTACACCTACGACAACCGCTACTTCAACGACACCTACGAGGGCCTCCCGACCAACGGGTACACGGCGTGGATCGAGCGGATGGCCGATCACCCGAACATCTCGGTGCAGCTCAACACTGACTTCTTCGACGAGTCCCAGCCCATCAGCAAGGGCAATGTCGTGGGCAATGTGCCTGTCGTCTACACCGGTGCCGTGGACCGCTACTTCGAGTACAAAGAGGGCGACCTCTCGTGGCGGACCATCGATTTCGAGGAGGAAGTCCTCGACGTCGGAGACTTCCAGGGCACTTCGGTCGTCAACTACAACGACGACGACGTGCCGTTCACGCGCATCATCGAACCGCGTCATTTCCATCCGGAGCGCAACTACCAGACCGAGAAGACGCTGATCATGCGCGAATTCTCCCGGTTCGCGGAGAAGGGCGATGAGCCCTACTACCCGGTGAACACGGAAGCGGACCGCGCCAAGCTTCTTGCCTACCGCGACCTCGCGAAGGATGAGAAGTCAGTCCTCTTCGGGGGGCGCCTCGGGACGTACAAGTACCTCGACATGCACATGGCCATCGGCTCGGCCCTCAGCATGTTCGACAACAAGATCAAGCCTCATTTCGCGGGCGGCGAGGCGCTCGTGAGCGGAGGGGTGGACGAGTGACGGCGGTTGACATGACGCAGACCCTCGACGACCAGTCAGAGAACGCATGGCAGACTCTTCAGCGCGTCATCCTCCCGCCCCAGGCGCAGATGGATACCGTGCCACTGTACGTGGACATGGGAACGGCTGCGGGCGTGCAGATTCCGACGACGGGCGAGTCGACCGAGCGTGACAAGCGGCCTCGGACGATCAGCAGTCAGGCCCGAGAGGCACACGCTGAGGATTTCCTGTCGCGGGTCTCGATGATGGTCCGCCCAGGCGAGCGCGTCTCCTTCGGCACCTACTTCAACGCGTTTCCGGCGAGCTATTGGCGGCGCTGGACCACGGTGGAGTCCGTTCGGCTAAGCGTCACGACTTCCGGCCCGGGCGCCGTCGTCGTCTACAAGTCCAATGCACGCGGCTCACTGCAGCGAGTGGATTCGCAGCGAGTCGAGGGAGACGTGACCACCGCTTTCGATCTCTCGCTCAAGCCCTTCGGCGACGGCGGCTGGTACTGGTTTGACGTCGTGGCGGCCGCAGAGCCGGTCGCGATCCGGCGCGCGGAGTGGCAGGCCTCGGGCGAAGCTCCGAAGCGGGGCAGCGTCACCCTCCAGATCACCACCCTGAACAAGACGGACTTCTGCCTCGACAATCTTCGCCTGCTCGCGCAGGACACCGAGGCGCTCGATGTCGTCCAAGAGATCCTCATTGTGGATCAGGGCACCCAGAAGGTGTCGGAGGCGGACGGCTTCGCTGAGGTCAAGGCTCAGCTGGGCAGCCGACTCCGTGTCATCGAGCAGGCGAATCTGGGCGGTTCCGGCGGGTTCTCGCGAGGAATGTACGAGGCCGTCGCGAACGGCAGTGACTACGTCCTTCTGATGGACGACGACATCGTCGTCGAGACTGAGAGCATCCTTCGCCTCGTCACGTTCGCCGATCGCTGCAAGACGCCGACCATCGTGGGCGGCCACATGTTCGACCTCTACAACCGGACAGTGCTCCACACGTTCGGTGAAGTGGTCAACCCGTACCGTATCCAGCCCGCGTTGCCGAGCGAGGATATGGAACTCGGCCACGATTTCCTGGTGTCCAACCTGCGCCAGACTCCGTGGCTCCATCGCCGCTGCGACGTCGACTACAACGGTTGGTGGATGTGCCTCATCCCGACGTCGGTGATCCGCGAGATCGGCCTCTCGCTGCCGATCTTCATCAAGTGGGACGACTCGGAGTATGGCCTGAGGGCGAAGTCGCGTGGCTTCCCCACCGTCTCGATGCCCGGGGCAGCAGTGTGGCACGTGTCATGGATCGACAAGGACGACCTTGTCGGTTGGCAGGCCTACTTCCACACCCGGAACCGTGCCATCACGGCGCTTCTGCACAGCCCCTATGAGCTCGGTGGGCGCGTGATCCGCGAACTCCAGCAAGACGACGTCAAGCACCTTCTATCGATGCAGTACGCCACCGTTCAGGGGCGGACGTGGGCGGTGCAGGATCTCCTCAAGGGACCCGGATCGTTGCGTGGACTCCTGGAGAAGAAGCTTCCCGAAATTCGCAAAATGCTCTCCGAGCACACGGACTCGTTGTTCAAGCCTGATCCTGACGAATTCCCGGCTCCTCGTATGGCGAAACCGCCGCGGCATGGTCAGGGGTTCAGCCGGCCCAAGAAGATGCTCCTCGTTCCATGGGCAGTCAAGACCATGGCCCGTCAGCTCGTGAAGCCGGTCGTTGATTCGACCAGGGAGCGCCCTCAAGCCAACATCCCCCACATCGACAACAAGTGGTGGCGCATGTCCCAGTACGATTCCGCAATTGTGTCGAATGCTGAAGGAACCGGTGCTTCCTGGTATAAGCGGGACCCTGAGGTTCTGCGCCGGATGCTTTCTGAGAGCGCGAAGCTGCACGGGGAACTGCTCCTACGGTGGCGCTCTCTCAGTGCGGAGTACAAGGCTGCCTTGGACGAGCTCACCTCGATCGAGGCCTGGAAGAACACCTTCGACGAGCACACGGTGAGCGATTCTCGGTGAGTGCAACACAGCAGTTGGTCAGGCCCGGCGTTGGCTCGGGCCTGGCCGACACCTACCGTGCGAGGTTTCTCCTCAAGCTGCTCGTCCGCAAGGAACTCAAGGTCCGATACAGGGGATCCGTATTGGGCCTCCTGTGGTCATACGTCAAGCCCGGCGTCCAGTTCATCGTGTTCTACTTGGCGTTGGGTGTATTCCTCGGGCTGAACAAGGGGACAGAGAACTACGCCGTCTACCTCTTCTCGGGCATCATCCTGATCAACTTCTTCACTGAGGCTCTTGGCAACGCCGCACGCTCGATCGTCGGCAATGGAAGCCTGATCAAGAAGATCTACCTTCCACGCGAACTCTTCCCGGTGGCATCAGTCTGGGTCTCGGGAGTTCACTTCTTCCCGCAGCTGCTCGTCCTGATCGTCGCCTGCGTGTTCTCAGGCTGGCACCCATCACTGCTCCAGCTGGCCGCCGCCGTCGCAGGCTTCGTCGTCGTCGCGCTCTTGGCGACCGGGCTCGGACTGTTCTTCGGTGCAGTCAATGTCTACTTCCGGGATTTCGAGAACATCGTCGACCTGCTGCTGATGGTGGTCACGTGGGCTTCGCCGGTGCTCTACGTGTGGACAATGGTCAGGAACACCTTGGGCGCCGGCTTCTTTGCGGTCTATCAGGCCAATCCGATCACCATTGCGGTAGAGATCTTCCATTACGCCTTCTGGTATCCGACCACGAGTGGGACCGCCGAGCTTCCGCCTCAGCTGATGACCCTGTGGCTTCCCGTCGGCCTCGTTGTGTCCATGGTCGTCACGGTGATCGGCCAATTCACCTTCCGGCGGCTTGAGGGCCGCTTTGCCCAGGAGCTCTAACGGTGGCCACGGCAATCGAAGTCAGCAATATCAGCAAGCAGTTCGTTCTGCGCCATACGCGATCGCTCAAAGAGGCCCTGGTCTGGCTTCTGAGGGGACGCAAAGGGGATCTCAGCCAGAAGTTCTATGCGCTCAATGACGTCTCGCTGACCGTCGAGCAGGGCGAGAGCGTGGCCCTTCTCGGCTTCAACGGTTCCGGCAAATCGACCTTGCTCAAGCACATCTCCGGGGTCATGACGCCCGATAGCGGATCAGTCCTGACGCGTGGCCGAGTCGCTGGACTCATCGAAGTCGGTGCGGGCTTCCATCACGACCTCACGGGCCGCGACAACGTCTATCTCAACGGCGCCATCCTGGGGATGAGCGAGCAGCAGATCAAGGAACGGTTCGACTCGATCGTCGAGTTCTCGGAGATCGGTGAGTTCATCGACACCGAAGTGAAGTTCTATTCCTCGGGAATGTATCTGCGTCTCGCGTTCTCAGTGGCAGTGCACACCGATCCCGAGGTGTTCCTCGTCGACGAGATCCTCGCGGTCGGAGACGAGCCTTTCCAGCGCAAGTGCATCGCGAAGATCAAGGAGCTCGCGGCCGAGGGCAAGACCCTTGTGGTGGTGAGCCACGATTTGAACCTCATTCCTCAGATCTGCGAGCGAGGGGTGCTGCTTGAGAAGGGACGGGTCGTCCTGGATGGACCTGTAGACGAGGCTGTCAGACGGCTACGGCAGACCTGACGAGCTGACCCCGCTGGTCAAACTGGAATTCATTCAGGGCGCCGTCAGGAGGCGAATCTTTCTGACGGCGCCTCCCTGTTTGGCCGCGCCCGAACGCGGACCGGGACAAACCGCGCTACCTCACCCGGGACAAGACCTGTCGGCATCACCCACTCGCCGGCGGCCTCAGTCAGCCTCTCAAGTCGGGGCACGAGTCTATGCGGTAGAGAGCAGCATCGGTCCCCTGCGAATCGACGAGCGTCAGACCAGGGGTGCCTCCCACATCCGTGACTCCCGGATAGTCCCCCGTGGACGGGAGGTTCAGCATGTAGTAGTGGCCGAAGTCCAAGACATAATCCACATTCTCGTCTTTCAGCGCCTTGCACATCGCAGGCGACGACGGTTCGAACTTCAGGCGCTGTGAGATGAAGGCCGCCTCGGGGTCGGGAGCGGCGAACAAGTGAGGGGTAAGCGTGCTCGTGCTGCCGAAAGCGAAGGCGAGTGAACTTCCGTTCCACGGATTGTCGGCCACTTTGACGCCAGCTGGCACGTGGCTGGGCAGTCGTTCAATCAGGGACAGTTCGCCCGTTCCGAGAATCGGTGAGTCACCCTGCAGGCTATAGACGGACTTGGAAGCTGCCACGTAGCCTCTGACGGGTCCGAGGTATGCCAGTGCGGTGGCCATCGCGCCGAGCAGAACGCACAAGGTGATCAGAACGGGTCGGCTGAGCTGCCACCGCGTCTGAGCTTGGCGGAACCATCTGCGCAACCCAGAGAAGGTGATGGCGCATCCATAGGCAGCAAGGGGGGTGGCCACGACCGGAAGCAGGGCAGCCAGACGGTACGTGTCCTGATACCACGTCCCAGTAGCCAAGTCTCTCCAGAACCCCTTGGCGCCAGCAGCATCAGTGACGTAAAGGGCACCGATGAGGGCATAGCTCGCGACGAGCCATCGGTGCTCTTTCCTGAGAAAGGCGCAAACCACCCCCGTTATGCAGAATACCGAGACGACAAGGGCGATTCCGGTCTGCATAGGACTGTTGGTGATGACTTCACCTACGGCAGCTCCCGCAGTCACAGTCGGGCCCCAGTTGTCATACGGGACGGGACGCACCTTGGTCCACGACACCACTGCGCCCACCACGAAGATCAGCCCGAACAGCAGCAGAGGCCAGGGGACGGTTCGGCGCTCGCCCCGCGGGGTGGAACTCCAGCGGTTCAAGCGGCGGAACCAGACCGCGATGATCAGTGGCGTGGCCATTGCCAGAATCGTGTTGATAGCACTCATGTGGGCCGTAACGCAGCCGGCGAGCGATACGAGAAGGGCGGCCCACCAGCGCCCCGTGCCCTTCATCGACACTTTCATTCTGCGCGCAAGGTGAACGATGACCGCGAGGACCGCGGGCAGCAAGGAGATCGAGAGGAGGTTGGGGAACAGAGGACCCCAGACGAGCAGGAGGTACGGAAACGCTACCTGCACAACAGAGAAAACACCCGCAGCAAGAACGGCGACTGGTCTCCGTCGGAACAGCACGAAGCTGAAGAAGATCGATGAGAGCGGCCAGACCACGGCTGCGGCAATCACATTCACCGAGTTCTCGGCAACCTGAGGCCCGCAGCCAGTGAGCTCCATGACGAGTGCTGCCGCCGAGTGCCAAGTGGCAGGATACAAGGCCTGAAGGCCGGAGAATCCTTGAAAGGACGCGAGCGTCAGCGAAGACGCATTGCCGGACTCAACGATGAAGCGGATCGCGTTCAGATGGAAGACATTGTCGAAGACCTGGGCGATGTTTGTTGGGGAGCCAAGCAAGGAAGTCAGCCGTCTGCCCGCCAACCCCAAGGCCAGGAGTAGCGCGAGAAGAGGGACGACAGCATTGAGACGAGTGGCGGGTTCCCTGTCTGGTCGGAATCTCCGGCTGAGAAGAGCGGCCGCCGCCGTGGTCAGGGCGGTGGAACCAAGGTAGGACCAGAGGCTCCAAGGCACGTGAATCCAGTTGAGGACGATGCCGAAGACGCCAATGATCCCGCACGAGAAAGCCGGAGCCAACGCCACGGCCGAGAGGTTCCTGAACCGCAAACAGGCCGCCACCGCAAGACCTGGGACCATCAGAAGTGCCAGAGCCGTTGCGAGAGGAGCCCACGCCTGAACCCAGCTCACGCCTGAATCCTCCCTTCCGAGTCGGAGTAGGAGGCGGAGGCGGCGAGCGCTGATCGTCGCGGAGGCAATTGTGCGTGATCAAGGGACCATTTCTCCCGCCGACGAAGGGCCTTGCTCGCTCGTCGTCGGCACACGTGAATTGCTCCAATCGATCTGATGGCTGCCCCCAACTTGAGAGTGTCTTGGTTCGTGGGCACTCCGCGGGGCTCAAAGCAGTCTATCGAACCGCCTTGCTCGGTCCGGTCTTCTCGGATCGGGCGCCGAGGCATCTGGATACAGACGTGCCATCATCTCTCGGCTTCTGGCCGGTCGTTTTTTGGGTGCCTTGGTTCAGTTTGGGACAGCACTCAAGGAACGGGCGACGTCTTCGGGCATGGGGCCCGTGCGTCCGGCTGCGAAGTCAGCGGCTCCCCGAAGGATGGCAGCAGCGCTCAGGCCTCGTCGAGGTCCGAAGACGAGTCGCACAGCGTTGCTCTCGACTTCCATCAGCAGCCGGCGCGCCACCCACGAGGGTTGCGTGAACGAATAGCGTTTCGCGATCGTCAAGATGTTTCTCGTGATGTAGTACACGCGGAACGGCTGGTGTTCGTAGACAAAAAGCGGCTTTGACCCGATATGTGCATGCCAGCCTAGAAGCAGCATAGGGCGAGACCGGCCCAAACTGTGGGTCAAGTCGGCCCCTCTGCCGATAGCGATGTGGTATCCGGCGTTGCGAATCCGGGCATTGTAATCAGAATCAACGCAATCGATGAAGAGTCCTTCGTCGAAATACCCCACTCTCTCAAAGATTTCGCTCCGATACAGAGTGCCCGACTGCATGGGATCCAGGACCTCTCGCCTGCCCCGTATGATCACCGTCGGGAGCGACCTGGTGTTGTGGCTCTCAGCGGAGACAGCCCCGATCGAGCCGGGCTGCTCTGAGGTGCTCGAGGCACACGCCAAGGCCTTGCGAACATATCCAGGGGTCAACTCCGAGTCTTGGTCCATCGTCATGATCCACGCAGGATCCCACTCTTTTCGGACATGACGGATTCCCGCGTTGAGTGCTGCCGCAATGCCTGAGTTCCGCGCCTGGCGTAGGACCGTCGCCCCCTTCTGCTCGGCTTGCGCCAAGATCTCGCTCACGTCGTTCGATGAACCGTCGTCCACCACCACGACGTGCTCGATCTGCGTGAGGAGGGACTCGATTCGCTTCGGGAACTCGAATCCGGGGTTATAAGAGGACACCACGGCGGCGGTCGACGACCGATGCGTGACTGGGCCGATGGAGATACTGTGGGCAGCCCTGTTTCGCCGTGACCTCTGGGTCCGAACGACGGCGGTAGCGAGTTCGGCGAGGAACTCGCCGCGGGCACGGAGGACCTTCCCCAGCGACCGTGGCTTCTTGGGCGTGAGGTTTTCATCATGAAGCCGGTGTCGAACAGTGTCGTCAGGCAGGTAACGAATGCTCCTGCGAACATTCGCAACCATCGCCAGCCACTGGTCGTGAGATTCGGTCATCACCCTCGGGAACGGGAGGGCATCGTTGAGAAGACTCCGCGAAACGGCCATCGCCGAGCCCCAGTGCAGTCGGTAGCCGACGAGGATTCCCAACAGATTCCGTCGATACGTCGTAGAGTATTCCGCCCTGACCCGGAGCTTCTGAAACGCTCCAGGAGTGCCTCCGAAGTGTTGGCAGTTGCCTACTGCCGCATCGACGTCCGAGAGCGCAGCAATCAGCTTCTTCACGCGACCGGGAATCCACACGTCGTCCTGATCCGAGAGCATGACGACTTCGCCAGTACTGAGGCCGAGGGCCTTTTCGAAGTTCCGCACGTAGCCGAGGTTCACTTGATTGAAGACAACGCGAACCCGTGGGTCAGCGACTTTGGACAGGATCTCCCGCGTGCCGTCCGTCGAACCGTCGTCGACGATGATCACCTCGTCAGTCGGCGCGAGCTCGGCAAGGATGGAATCGAGCTGTTCCGTGATGTGCAGAGCGCCGTTGTAGGCGGCCATGCAGACGCTGACGCTCGGCCGAGATGTCATGGGGAGGATCTTCCTTCGCGAGTCCGGGCAACTCGGCCATCATACCGGGGGCAGGTCCCGGGGCAGGTCGAGCTGGGACAGCAAGCCCTCGTGAGGGCAGGCCTATATAGTGGGGGAGGCGGCGGCACGCCCACGGCCGCCCATTCGCCCTTGTTGTGCACCGAAAGGCCCACGCCCACGATGACTTCAGTCGATGTGATGCTGCCCTACTACGGCGACGTCGAGCAGATGAAGCTCGCTGCCCGCAGCGTGATGAGCCAGCACTACGAAGACTGGAATCTTCACGTCTTCGACGACGGGTACCCGAGCGATGAGCCTGCTGCCTTCTTTGCGGGTATCGAAGATCCCCGCGTCTCGTATGAAAAGAATGACGTCAATCTTGGCGCGAACGGAAACTACCGCAAGGCACTCGCCCGTGCGACGGCTCCCATCGTCGTCATCATGGGTGCCGACGATGTGATGCTTCCCAATTACCTCGACGTCGTGGTGCGCAATTTCGAGGCCCACCGAGAAGCCGATGTCGTTCAGCCCGGAGTCCAGGTTATTGACGAGCTGGGTATTGCAAGGCTTCCTCTCGTAGACGCGGTCAAGCGGATGTACGCGCCGAAGACTCGGGTTCCGCTTGTTTTGGCAGGCGAGCGAATGGCGACGAGTCTTGTTCGAGCTGACTGGGCGTACTTCCCATCTCTCGCCTGGAGGACCGAGAAGATTCAGCGGATTGGGTTCACCGAAGGACTCGACGTAGTCCAAGACCTTGCACTCCTCTTGGACATCGCCGCCGAAGGCGGGGCAATGGTCGTTGATCCCGAGCTCGCTTTTCTCTATCGCCGGCATTCCGCATCCGATTCGTCCGTCCGGGCTCTGGATGGGCGGCGCTTCGACGAGGAGCGCCGCTTCTTCGAAAGCCAGGCGGAGCGCTTTCGCGCTCTCGGGTGGACGCATGCGGCGCGGGCAGCGTCAAATCACCTCACAAGTCGCCTGAATGCTGGAAGCCTGGTGCTCAAGGCTTTGGCGAAGCGAAGGACCGACTCTCTTCCTCGTCTTGTCAAGCACATCCTTGGCTAGAAGCGATTCTGTCCCGAAAACGACGGCGGCTGCGCAAAGAGCGAGCCGCCGTCGTTGGTTTGGACGAGAGCTATGGGCGGGCCTCCGGGCCCGTTGGGAGCTGGCCCTGCACATCGCGGAGGTCCGCCCGGAGGATGGCCACCTCTTCGGCCAGCGAGCGGATCTCGTCCTCAGCGGATGACACTTCGCGCGAGAGATGGAGAGTCACGCCGAGCAGCAGGATCACCGCGATCGCGAAGAGCAGATTGGAGGGTACCTGTACGCCGACGAGGTGAGCGGCCCACGTGAGGAGATCGGGGAATGCGGCGAGAATCAATGTAGCGATGCCGATAATGATCCACAGGACGGCATACTTTTCGCGGATCTTCTGACGGCGCAGCATTTCGACGATGAACAGCAGAACGACGACGACAAACAGGACTGCGACGATGGTCAAGGGGTCCTCCTAGTCGCCGACCGGCGACGTCTTCTTGCGGGTGAGGGCGAAGACCAGAGCCAGCCCGGAGCGGACGAGGTAGACGGCTGCCTTCACTGGGTGGTGGCTAGGAGTTCCGCCTTGGCGGGGCCGCATGTTGACGGGAACCTGAGCGACCGTGCAGCCCGAGCGGACGGCGACGACGAGCGAATCGATCGTGTCTCCAAGATACTCGGCAGGATAGTGGGCGACGTACTGGCGGATGGCCCGCCGGTTCGCGGCACGGAAGCCGGAAGTCACATCTGTGAGGCGGGTGCCGCTGATCTTGGAGAGCACACTTCCGAGGACCACCATGGCCCATTTCCGCGGACCGGTGACCTCGTATTCCTTCCGGTCCTCGAACCGGGAGCCGATCACGATGTCCGCCTTGGCCAGCCCGTCGAGCACCCGCTGGATTTCCCGCGGATCATGCTGGCCATCGGCGTCAACTTGGATTGCCTGTTCGTAGCCGTGAAGGAGGGCGTACTTGAATCCTGTACGCATCGCTCCGCCAACCCCCATGTTGAAGGGAAGGCGGATGACACGCGCACCTGCGTCGGCGGCAAGCCGCGCCGTGGCGTCGGCTGAACCGTCGTCGACGACGAGCACATCGCAATCGGGGCCGTGTTCCAGCACTTCTTGAACGGTGGAGAAGACAGACTCGGCCTCGTTCCAAGCAGGCATGATGACCAAGGTCTTCGAGCGGGGAGCAGTGGTCACGGAGTGGATACCTCTTGTCGTACGTACCCCTCAAGGCGCTGCACACCAGCCGGGGCGGTGAACCCCGTTGACTTCAGCTTCGAAAGGTCGAGCATGCTGTGGGTTGGGCGAGGCGCCGCGTCCTTGCCCTTGAAGTATTCCTCCGAGGAGACTCCGGTCACATCGTCGCCATCATGCCCGGTGAGGGCGTAGACCGACGACGCGATGTCGGCCCAGGACTGACGCTCGCCCTCGTTGGTGAGGTTGTAGACGCCAAACGGCGCCTCGGTCTCCAAGAGGTGGCGGATTCCCGCGGCGATGTCCTCGGTGAAGGACAGCCGTCCAAACTGGTCGTTCACGACGGACGGCTTGATGCCTCGCTCAGCGAGGTTCGACATCGTGCGGACGAAGTTGCTGCCCTCGCCGATGACCCACGACGTCCGCACGATGTAGTGGCGTGGAACCACTGAGACGATGGCATCACCCGCCGCCTTCGTCTGACCATAGACCCCGAGTGGAGAAAACGGCTCGTCCTCGGAATGAACCTCGGCGCTGCCATCGAAGACATAGTCGCTTGAGACATGGACCAGAGTGAGTCGATGCTCGACGGCGACGCGGGCGAGGTGCGCGACGGCGCTCACGTTGATCGACCACGCCGCTCTCCGGCCCTCCGGCGACTCGGCCTTGTCCACGGCGGTGTAAGCCGCCGCATTGATGATGGCCGAATAGTTCTTCCAGTTGCGGGCGGAGTAGGAGGCCGGATCGGCGAGGTCAAACTCTCGGCGACCTGCGAACTCAACGCGCGGGTCGCCGTCGTACGTGGCCTTGAGCGCCCTGCCGAGCTGGCCTTCGGCTCCGAGCACCAGGATCTTCCGGGGCGACATCGGCACCACGTCAGCAAGGCGCGGGTGAGCCCGATCCTTGTCGGAAAGCTCGGCCTGCTCGAGCGGGATGGGCCACTGAATCGATACGGTCTCGTCGGCGAGGTTGAGGAAGGTGTACTGGCTCTGGGCATCCGCCGACCAGTGATCGTTCACCAGGTACGTGTAGGCGGTCCCGTCTTCGAGCGTCTGGAACGCATTCCCCACCCCGCGAGGGATGAAGATCGCCTTCGACGGGTCGAGTTCGGCGGTGAAGACCGTGCCGAAGGACGGGCCTTCGCGGAGGTCCACCCATGCCCCGAAGATTCGCCCTGTAGCAACGGAGATGTATTTGTCCCACGGCTCGGCGTGGATACCCCGCGTCGTCCCGGCCTTCTCATTGAAGGAGATGTTGTTCTGCACCGGACCGAAGTCAGGCAGGCCGAGGGCGAGCATCTTCTCGCGCTGCCAGTTCTCCTTGAACCACCCGCGGTTGTCGCCGTGAACCGGCAGGTCGTAGACGACAACGCCGGGGATCGGCGTCCGATGGGCTGCGAGCGGTTTGGAGAATTCGATGCTGTGGCTCTCGTTCGATGCGCTCACTGGCCCTGCTCCTTGTACTTTGCTTCCGTCTCGGCCTTCTGGGGGCGCCACCATGCCTCGTTGTCGCGGTACCACTGCACTGTTGCCTCAAGACCAGCCTCGAAATCCTGATACTGAGGCTTCCAGCCGAGCTCGGTGCGAAGCTTTGTGGAGTCGATCGCGTAGCGCAGATCGTGGCCGGGGCGGTCGACGACGTGGTCGTAGGCGTCCGCCGACTGGCCCATCGCCTTCAGGATGAGCTCGACGACGGACTTGTTGTCCTTCTCGCCGTCGGCACCAATGAGGTAGGTCTCTCCAATCCGGCCCTTGTCCAGAAACGTGAGGACCGCCGAGGAGTGGTCGTCCGCGTGGATCCAGTCACGCACATTCTCGCCCTTGCCGTAGAGCTTCGGGCGAATTCCATCGATCACGTTCGTGATCTGGCGGGGGATGAACTTCTCCACGTGCTGGTAGGGGCCGTAGTTGTTGGAGCAGTTGCTGATCGTGGCCTGAAGGCCGAAGGAGCGAACCCACGCGCGGACCAGAAGGTCCGATCCCGCCTTGGTCGATGAGTATGGGCTCGAGGGGTTGTACGGAGTCTGTTCGGTGAAGCGAGCCGGATCGTCGAGTTCGAGGTCGCCGTAGACCTCGTCCGTGGAGATGTGGTGAAAACGGGTGCCGTGCCGTCGCGCCGCTTCAATCAGGGTGTAGGTGCCGATGATGTTCGTGTCGAGGAACGGGCGGGGGTTGTGCAGCGAGTTGTCATTGTGGCTCTCCGCTGCGTAATGCACGACGGCGTCGGCCGCGCCGACGAGCTCATCGACCAGCGCGGTGTCCGCGATGTCGCCCTTGACGAAGCGGAATCGCTGTCCCGGGAGCCCTTTGAGCGACTCGAGGTTGCCCGCGTAGGTCAGCTTGTCGAGCACCGTGACGTGATGGTCCGTGTGGCTCAGGACATAGCGGACGAAGTTCGAGCCGATGAACCCGGCGCCGCCGGTGACGAGGAGTCGCTGCATGCGTTCTAAAATACCGGATTTGGCATGGGTGCTCGGGCCTAGCGATTATGGACACCATGCGTGGAATCATCTTGGCAGGCGGCACAGGCTCCCGGCTTCATCCCATCACCCTGGGGGTGAGCAAGCAGCTGGTTCCGGTGTACGACAAGCCGATGATCTACTATCCGCTCTCCACCCTGATCCTCGCGGGCGTCCGCGACGTCCTCGTGATTACGACTCCGCATGACGCGGATTCGTTCGAGAGGCTTCTTGGAGACGGATCCCGATTCGGGATCAACATCACCTACGTCCAGCAGCCCTCCCCGGACGGTCTCGCCCAAGCGTTCATCCTCGGCCAAGAGCACATCGGCACTGAGACTGTGGCGCTCGTCCTAGGGGACAACATCTTCTACGGTCCCGGTATGGGCACTCAGCTCCGGCGTCACCAGAACATCGATGGCGCGGCAGTCTTCGGCTACTGGGTCAAAGATCCGACGGCGTACGGCGTCGTGGAGTTCGACGCCGACGGCCGCGCGATCTCTCTTGAGGAGAAGCCGGCCAAGCCCAAGAGCAACTACGCCGTTCCGGGGCTCTACTTCTACGACAACGATGTCGTAGAAATCGCCAAGGGCCTCAAGCCTTCACCCCGCGGTGAACTTGAGATCACTGATGTGAATCGGACGTATCTCGAAACCGGGAAGCTTCAAGTCGAGGTTCTTCCGCGCGGGACCGCGTGGCTGGACACCGGAACGTTCAGCGATCTCAACGACGCCTCGAACTTCATCCGCACCGTCGAGAACCGGCAGGGACTCAAGATCGGTGCGCCCGAGGAGATCGCGTGGAGACTCGGTTTCCTCAGTGACGACGAGCTGCGGGAACGTGCCGAGCCCCTTGTCAAGAGCGGATATGGGCGTTATCTGCTGGAGCTTCTGGACTGACGGTCTATCAATGTGAGGAGGCCCTCCACCGATCTCGGCGGAGGGCCTCCTTGCTTCTCAGTCGGTACCTGGCCTAGCCAGTGATTCCCGAAGTGCTGTTCCAGGAGATGGTGCCGCCTTGGAACGACTGCGAGCAGCTGGTCTTCGCGCTGTTGCAGGTTTGACCCCCGGTCGGATATCCGTATCTGCCCCGCTCAGCGCCCGAGTTGAGCCAATAGGTACGGATCGGACCAACCGGCGATAGTTGGGCGCCGGTCGCCGGGGACCACATGATGGAGCCGTTCTGGAAGTTCTGGAACGCTCCGCCGTTCGCCAGGCCTGTGATCACGCCGCTGACCGGATAGCCGAGGGAGCCCCGTTCGTAGCCCGAGGCTGCCCAGGCGTCGCGGATCGGGCCCACGGGGGAGATCTGGGCGCCGGTGGTGGGGGACCACATGATGGAGCCGTTCTGGAAGTTCTGGAACGCCCCTCCGCTGCTGAGCCCGGTGATCACGCCGGTGGTTTGGGCGCCGAGGTTCGCGCCGGCCGCAACCAGTCCTATCGCTGCGCTCGGGTTCGTATCCCCGTAGGTCGCAAAGCGTTGGAGGCTGGGGTAGTCGCCATTCCAAGCGTTGGAGTCGCCGACGAAGGGACCGCCCGAGCTGTACTGCCAGATGCTGAATGTCTGCCAGCCGGCGGGAAGGGGAGGCCCTGACTGGTTGTAGGCAGCAATCCAGAGTGGGTTGTTTCCGAAGCCGCCGTAGTTCCCAGTGCAGCGGCTCCACCAGTCTGCGGTCGTGTAGATGACCGGTCGCCGTCCCGTCAAGGAGAACATGGAGTTGCTGAAGTCTGCCACCCAGTTGACCATTGCGCTGCCGGCCATGCTGTAGCAGATGTCGCCCATATAGACGCCATTGATCGTTTGCCCGGCGTAGGGGTTGTACTCGATGTCAAGAACGGGAGGCATCGTGGTCCCGTCGGAGGACCAGCCGCCGCCGTTCTGGACGAAATAGTTGGCCTGATCGTTCCCGCTCGACCAGTTGGGGATGGCGAAGTGATACGCCCCGCGGATCATGCCCGCATTCCGCGAATTGGAGTATTGCTGCGAAAAGGCCTGATTCGTGTAGTAGTTGCCCTCGCTCGCCTTGACGTAGGCGAATCGAACCCCTTGATTGAATTGTCCGACCCAGTCCGTTGTGTCGACCCATTGGCCTCCGGAGTACGCTGCTTGGTAGGCGCTCACATCGACGCCCGCGATTCCCCAGCCTGGCTGCCACGTAGCCGCCAGGATATTGAGCGCGCTTCCCTTGGCCGGGGACCCCAGCTTTTTGGGGTTCTCGGGATTGACCTGCCCCATCTTTGCGCCGAGCCCTACCGCCTGGCGCATGAAATCGCGAAGCCTTGCACTGGCTCCAGGATCGGAGGTCGCCGCCGCGATCGCCCCTGGTGGGGGCGAGGGCTGAGATGCCCCCGGCGATGCTGCAGGGGAGGTCGACGGCGTTGGGGAGCTGGGGTTGCCAGGAGTCGCCGTGGCCGTGGGGGTTGATGCGGTGGGTGCTGGGGCTGGTGCCGTAGCGGCGAGAGCGGCGGGCATAGACAAGCCGCCTACCAACCCCACAGCCAGAAGAGACAGTCCCACCGTGTGTGTCATAGATGTGAGTTTCATAGCCTTGCCCGCATAGACGATCCGATCCTCAGGACATGAGGGAGCGGAACCACCATAGCAACAGTGTTAAAGATGTGAACAGTGTGATTCACGTGAATTTCTGTTCTTGTGGAAAATCTGTGTTGTTCCTGCGTTATCGGCCGCTCAGCGCCTCCCGTAAGCTACCCGCATGCCTGACACAGCTCCCATTACGAAAGCGGTCATTCCGGCCGCGGGCCTCGGCACACGCTTCCTCCCGGCCACCAAGGCGATGCCGAAGGAGATGCTTCCTGTGGTCGATCGACCAGCCATTCAATACGTGGTGGCCGAGGCGGCGCGCGCCGGCCTGGACAACGTTCTCGTCATCACGGGCCGGAGCAAGCGCGCTCTCGAGGACCACTTCGACCGGGTGCCGACGCTTGAGTCTGCCCTCGAGCAGAAGGGCGACGAGAAGAAGCTCGCCGCAGTGCGGGAAGCCAGCGGCTTGGGCGATATCCACTACGTGCGCCAGGGCGATCCCAACGGCCTCGGGCATGCTGTGCTGTGCGCGGAGCGGCATGTGGGCGATGAGCCGTTCGCGGTGCTGCTGGGCGATGACCTGATCGATGAGCGCGATGAGCTGCTGGGGGAG
>NZ_JBQCGQ010000004.1:0-8106 GCF_051955515.1 Sinomonas sp. | reverse complement strand
GCGATCCCGAGGCCGATGGCGACGAGCAGGATCCGGAACAGGTTCTTGTTGGAGAAGATGGCACGCCAGCCGATCTGGTGGCTCTCCCGCTCCTCCTTGGCGACGAGCTCGACGTCGGCGAGTTCGGCGACGGCCCGATCCGTGGCGCGGACGGTCTGGAGCACGGCGAGCGCTTCATCCCGGCGGCCCTTCTCAACCAGCCAGCGGGGCGACTCGGGCATCCGGAGCATGCCGAAGAAGAGGGCGATGGCGGGCAGCGCACAGATCGCGAACATGATGCGCCAGACGCCGTCGAGGTGGCCGAAGAGGTTGCCGATAATGGCGTTGACCACGAACGCGGCGAGTTGGCCGATCACGATCGCGAGCTCGTTGCGCCCGGCGAGCGAGCCGCGGATCTCGTAGGGCGCGAGTTCCGCGAGGAAGACCGGCACCACGGTCGAGGCTCCGCCCACCGCGAGGCCGAGGAGAATCCGCCCAACCACGAGGACCTCGAAATTCGGGGTGAAGACCACCGCGACGGTTCCGGCGAAGAAGAGCACGGCGAGGAGGATGATCGTCTTGCGTCGGCCCCAGGCGTCCGAGAGGCGCCCGCCGAAGATCGCACCGATCGCGGCCGCGAAGACGAGCGAGGCCGTGACGACCCCTTCGGTCATGGGCGTTAGTCCTAGTTCGGCGGACATCGGGCTCAGCGCGCCATTGATGACGCCCGTGTCATAGCCGAAGAGCAGTCCTCCGAACGTGGCGACGAGAGCCACGAGCCCGAGCCGCTTGCGGTGGGGGCCATCTGTGAGCGGAGGAAGTGGAGCAGTACTGGGGGTTCCGCTGTGCGCAGAGGCAGTAGCCATCTGGACTCCTTTGTCAGCTGGAGGCGGGAAAGTGACCCGCGTCTCAATGAGACTAACGCGCGAAAGGAAACTATGTAAAGTCAAACCGACAAATCCCCTGAACAGCCATGCGAGGATGACAGGGTGAGGGAAGAGCGCAACCGCCAAAGGGCCGTGACGCAAGAGGACGTCGCCCAAGCGGTAGGGGTCTCCCGCACCTTGGTCTCCTTCGCCTTTCGGGGCGCGCCGGGGGTGAGCAGCGAGACGCGGCAGGCGATCCTGGAAGCCGCCCAGCGCCTCGGCTACCGGCACAACGCGGCGGCCGCTGACCTCGCGAGCAAGCGGCCCTCCGCCGTCGGGCTTTTCCTCCTGGACCTGCGCAATGAAGTGTTCGTGGATATCTTCAGCGGAGTGCGCGAATCCCTCGAGGGCGCACGGAACCGCCTCATCCTCAGTGTCTCGCAGTCGCAGGGCACCGTCGATGAGGGCGCGATGGACTCCCTCGTCGAAGCCCGGGTGGGCATCGTCATCGCGGCAACGCTCTTCGACACCGACGAGCGCGTGAAGGCCTTGGCGGCCAGTATGCCGCTGGTAAACGTGGCACGGCGGATCGACGGCGTGGACAGCGTCTACTCGGACGACCGCGCGGGCGCTCGCGCCGCCACGGAGCATCTCCTGCGCCTCGGGCACACGCGCGTGGCCCACGTGACGGGCCCCGGAGCCGAAGGCCATCTCGAGCGGCGTCGTGCCTACGCCGCAACCATGCTCGACGCCGGCCTCACCCCGCGCGTCGTGGTCGCCGACGAATACACCCAGGAGGCGGCGTGGCGCGCCGCGAGCGCACTGCTCGTCGGGGCAGAACGGCCGACGGCGGTCTTCGCCCACAACGACGAGCTCGCCTTGGGCGTCCGCGAGGCCGCCCACGCGCTCCGTCTCAGCGTGCCGCGCGATCTCTCCCTCGTGGGGTACGACGACTCCCGGATCGCACGGCTGCACGGCATTGACCTCACGTCCGTGGACCTGCACGCCCTCGACCTCGGACGCGCCGCCGGCGCCGCCGCCCTCGCGCGCCTCGCCAACCCGGGGGCGCCCCCAGTGGATCAGAGCAGCAACCCGAGACTCGTGGTCCGCCGGTCGACGGCGGCGCCGGCGCACGTGGCCTCGGGCACCGAACACCGCGGCTAGCGAGAGCGGATCGCCGCGATCCCGCACCCGGCCATGACGACGACGGCCGCGAGGATGAACAGGAACGGCGCCGTCCAGCCGCCCGCGGCATCGCGGAGGAAGCCCATGAGGATCGGGCCCACGGACGCGAAACCGTAGCCGACTGACTGGATGAACGCCGTCATGCGCCGGTTCTCGTCAAGCGAGCGGGCCCGCTGGATCACCACGGTGAACATGACCGTGAACGTGCCGCCTTGAGCGACGCCGCCCACGAGCGCCCACAGGGGCCAGAGGTCGGCGGCGAGCAGGATGCCGACCGGCAGCGTGATCCAGCACGCCGCAACGAGGGCGAACAGCCGCTGCGCCCCCCATCCGGCACGGGCGAGCGCCGGCACGAGCAGAGGCCCGAAGATCGCGAAGAGCTGGAAGAGGCTCGCCGCGAGCCCGGCCTCGGAGGCGGTCATTCCGCGGGTCTGCACGAGGAACGTGGGCAGCCACAGCGTGATGCCGTAGTAGCCGAGGTTGTGGAGGGCGAACGCCACGGTGAAGAGCCGGGTCATGCGGCGGTTGGCCGGGCTGAGCTTCGGCGCCGGAACCGTGGGCAGGGGCCCGGTCTGGGTGCCGGGCTGTCCTTGGGCGGCGCGCAGCTCGGCACGACGGCGCGCGGCTGCCCGGGCGAGCGGGCCCGGGAAGTCGTTGTCGGACCACCGTGGACCGTCCTTGGACGGCGGGAACACGGAGAACCAGACGGCACCGGCGAGCGCGGTCAGCGCGAGCCACGAGACGAGGGACCATTGCCACCCGATCACTCCTGCGAGCGGCGCCGTCGCCGCGGAGGCGATCGTCGTGCCCACGTTGACGGCCGCCGTCGTAAGCCCCGTCATGAGCGCGGCGCGGTGCGGGAAGTCCCTGCCGACGAGGAGCGGCGTCACCACGTTCACGATCGTCATCGCGACACCGAGCACTACTGTGCCCACAATCGCCCCGACCGGCCCGCCGAACGACCGGATCACGACGCCGAGCACGAGGCCCCCGAAGAAGTACAGGTTGGCGTGATTGAGCCCGATCTTCCCGATGAACCACGCCGCGGCCGGCGTGACGAGCCCGAAGCACAGCACAGGGATGGCCGTGAGCAGACCGGCGACTGCGGCTGAGAGGCCGGTGTCATGCTGGATGCTCCCGAGCACGGGGCCGAGGCTCACGAGCGGCGCCCGCGCGTTGAGGGACATGAGGCCCACGGCGAGCAGCGCCAGGACGGTGGCTCGTCCGATCCCGCGGCTCACGAGGGCGTCGATTCCAGCAGCAGGCGGGCCACCACGCGCGGGTCGGTGTACATCATGACGTGCGGGGCCCGCTGCACGACCACCACGCGCGGCGAGCGGGCGCGCGCCGCGAGCCGGTGGAGCCAGTCGGGCGGAGCGATGGGATCCCGCTCCCCGCCGACAATAAGCACCTCCCGCTCGAGGAGGCCGATGCGCTCCTCGATCCGATGCGCCATCATCTCGCGCAGCGTCTTGAGCCACCAAGGGACCCCGCAGCGCAGGTAATCCCTCGTGATGATCCCGTTGACGTCCCACGGCTCCCGCAGCGTGTCCTGCAGGAGCCGGAGGCCCTGCAGCGGGACCGAATGCTCGGCGGTGTTCACCGTGGGCGCGAGCAGGGCAACGCGCTCGCGGCCTTGCCGCTGGATGCCCATCTCGACGGCAACCTGGCATCCCATCGAGTGCCCCACGATCGTCGGCTGGCCGGCCTCGAACCGATCGAACGCCCGCCACGCAGCCTCGGCGAACTCCCCCATGCTCAGTGGGCGCTTCGGCTCGAGGTTCTTCCCGTGGCCGGGCAGTTCGAGCAGGAACACCCGCGAGTGCTTCGCGAGTTCCTCGGCGAGCGGCCGGAAATAGACCGACGAAGCCCCGATTCCATGCACGAGCACGAAGGTCCGCTCTCCCGAGCCGCCGGTCCGGACGTGGATCCCGTTGCGCTCGTCGAGCACATGTACGTCCCCGAATCTCCTGGCCAGAGCTTCCTCCTTTGTCGCCTGACCAGCCTAGTCACACAAGCGGACGACGCCGGACCTCGCCTCGGGCGCGCGGGCGCGCCTAGCATCGAGGCACCCCGACGGAAGGAGCCGGCCATGCTGCCGGAATCGGTCCAGGCCTTCATCGATGCCGAGATCGCGGCCAACACCACGGACTTCGCCGACCTGCGTGCCGTCTATCTCAACGGCACCCTCAAACGCAGCCCCGAAGTGAGCCACACGGACGGCCTCCTCGCGATCAGCCGGCACGTGCTGGAGGGCGTGGGGGCCCGCGTCGACGTAGTGCGCACAGTTGACTACGACATTCCTCCCGGCGTCTATCCCGACATGCGGGAGCACGGCTGGGAGACGGACGAGTTCCCAGACCTGTACCACAGCCTCATCGAGCCGGCCGACATCGTGGTCATGGCCACCCCCATCTGGCTCGGCGACCAGTCGTCCGTGACCCGCAAGATGGTCGAGCGGCTGTACGGCTGGTCGGGCGAGCTGAATCCGGCGGGACAGTGGTCCTACTACGGCAAGGTCGGCGGCGTGATCGTGACCGGCAACGAGGACGGCGGCAAGCACTGCTCAGCCCAGCTGCTCTACGCCCTCAGCCACATCGGCTTCACGATCCCGCCACAGGCGGACGCCTACTGGAACGGCGAGGCCGGCCCCGGGCCCTCTTATTTGGACGACAACCGCGGCGCCCAGAACCACTGGACCACCCGCAACACCGTCTTCGCCGCGTGGAACATGCTCCACACCGCGCGGCGCCTGAAGGACGCGGGCGGGATTCCCGCCCACGGGAACGTCACGTTCAACTGGGACCTGAGCAATCCGGAGCATCCGAATCCGGAATACCGGAGCTGATCGCGCCAGCCGAGGGCCGCGATGTCCCGGCGGTAAGCTGGCCGGGTGCCCGATGCTCAGCCGACCCCTTACCGGCTCCGCCGCCTCAACGGTGCCGTGCTCGTCGGGGTCACTCCCGGCCAGTCGCTCGCGGTCCTGCACCGGGCGGCGGACCTCGCGCACACCCTGGGCGTCCCGCTCGTCTGCGCCTTCGCAGACCCCGCTGCCTTCCCCGAGCGCGAGGCGGACGGGCGGCGAGAGGCGGTGGCCATCGATCCCGACGGGGTCGACGACGACGCCGCGGACATCCGCGCGGATCTCTACCGCGGCCTCACGTCGGAACTCGCCGACGCCGAACTGAACTGGACCTTCGTCGCCCTCGCAGGCGAGCCGGCCGCCGCCTTGGGGGGCCACGCGGAGGAGATCGACGCCTCCATGATTGTGGTCGGCAGCCGCGAGCGCGCCCGCCTCGAGGAAGTCATCGGGGGGTCGGTGGCACTGCGGCTCTCGCATCGCCAGGCGCGGCCCGTCGTCGTCGTGCCCCTCGGCCATCACCACGGGCGCGGGGAGCGGTGATGGCCGCGAAGCCCAACGCGGCCGCGGACCCGCGGGACGCGGGCACCCTCGGTGCCCGGCGCCCGAGCCTCCCGCTGCATCTGCACCCGGGCTACATCGCCGTCGTCGTCCTCGGCGGAGTGCCGGGAGCGCTTGCCCGCTACGGCCTCGAGCTCACGCTACCCGCACCCGCGGGCTGGCCACTGCCCACCCTGGTGATCAACCTCGCCGGGGCCTTCATCCTCGGGTTCCTCCTCGAGGCGCTCGCCCGGCGCGGAGCAGACCACGGGCGACGGCGGCTCCTCCGCCTGCTCATCGGAACCGGCTTCGTCGGTGCGTTCACCACGTACAGCACCTTCGCAGTCGAGGCCGACCGCCTCCTCGCCTCCGGACGCCCCCTCGGCGCCCTCGCCTACCTCGCTGCGACCGTGATCGGCGGGGTCCTCGCGAGCGTGCTGGGAATCTGGGTCGCGTCGGTGCAGCGGTCCCGGAGAAGTGCATGACGGTCCTCCTCCTCGGAATGGCGGGCGGCCTCGGCGCCGGGACCCGGTTCATGGTCGATGGGCTCGTCCGGTCCCTGTTCCGCACGGCCCTCCCGTTCGGGACCATCCTCATCAACGTCACCGGCTCGTTCCTCCTGGGCCTCGTCACGGGCGCCACCCTCCACGGCGCGCCGACCGACCTCCAGGCCGTCGCGGGCACGGGATTCCTCGGCGGCTACACCACGTTCAGCACGGCGAGCGTCGAGACGGTCCGCCTCGTCCAGGCCGGTCGCCCGGGCCTCGCGGCGCTCAACGCCCTCGGGACCCTCGGCCTCACGCTCCTGGCCGCCGCGGCCGGCGTCGTCGTCGCGGGCGGCTTCTGAGCGGACGCATCCGGCGTGGCTCCGCACAACCCGGAGGCTGCCGATTTAAGCTCCGCGTGTGGCCAATCCGTCCGGAACCCCCAAGGGCGCCCGAGGGCTTGAGGCCCGGGAGATCCGCGGCCTCGTCGAACAGCTGCGTCTGCTCAACGGCGTGCCGTCAGCCTCCCCCGCACAGCCCGCATCCGGCCGCACGCCCCCGACGCCGGGCAGTTTCCCGTTCTCGGTCCCACCCGCTCACGCGGGGCCCGGCGGCACGAGTTCGCAGCCGAACCTCAAGTTCCGGAACCTCCTCGCCCGCGTGGTCGAATTCAAAACCGCCGAGGGGCGGCTTCCCGGGTGCGGGCGCGCGCCACGCGAGGAGCGGAACCTCGGCTCGTGGCTCTACCGCCAGCGCCGGCGCTGGGCCGCGGGCGAGATGACGGCGAACGAGGCCGAGGCATTGGACGCAGCGCTCGGCCCGTGGTGGACCCTCCCGCCGCGGAAGGCGCGCAAGGCGGAGTCCGAAGCCTTGCGGGGACACCGGCAAGCCAAGGGCGAGCCGCCGCGCCGGTCGATCTCCGCGTAGGCGGCCTTCGAGCCTCCCGCCGTCAGTCCGTCCCGCCCGGCACGAGCATGACTTTGATCGCCCGGCGCTCATCCATCGCCGCGTACGCCTCGGCGGCGTCCTCGAGCGGCATCACGGAGTCGAAGACGAGGCCCGGATCGATGGCCCCGGACAGCACGTCCTCGAGCAGCTCCGGCAGGTACGCCCGGGTTGAGGCCGCGCCGCCGCCGACTGAGATGTTCTTCGAGAAGAGCAGGCCGATGGGCAGCTCGGCGCCACCCGCGGGAACGCCCACGAAACCCACGCTCCCGCCGGGACGGGTGCAGTGCAGGGCCTGATCCATGGACTCCTTGGTGCCCACGCATTCGAGCACCGAGTCCGCCAGGACTCCCCCGAGCAGCTCCCGCACCTTGTCCGCGGCGGCCTTCCCGCGTTCCGCGACGATCTCCGTCGCCCCGAACTTGCGGGCGATCTCGGCGCGATCCTCGTGCCGTGACATCGCGATGATGCGCGCGGCGCCCAGACGCTTCGCGGCGAGGACCCCGCAGAGGCCGACGGCGCCGTCGCCCACCACCACGACGCTCCGGGTGGGCCCGACGTCAGCGGCGAGCGCCGCGTGGTGGCCCGTCCCCATGACGTCGGAGAGCGTGAGCAGGCTCTTCAGGAGGGGCTCGTCCGGCTCCGTCACGCCGCGTACCGGCACGAGGGTCCCGTCGGCCATCGGAACGCGGACGCGCTCGCCCTGCCCGCCGTCCACGGGGAAGCCGTCCTCGTCCGTTCCGCCCCACGCGGCGCGGTGGTCGCAGGCGACCTGGACGCCGTTGAGGCACTGGGGGCATTCCCCGCACGAGACGGCCCACGGCGCCACGACGAAGTCGCCCTCGGAGACGACCGTGACGTCGTCCCCCACGGCTTCGACGATGCCCACGAACTCGTGACCGATCGGGTGCGCCTTCTCGGTGGCGCGCACACCGCGGTAGGGCCACAGGTCGGAGCCGCAGACGCAGGCGGCGACCACCCGCACGATCGCGTCCCCCGGCAGGTGCAGCTCCGGATCCTGCCTGTCCTCAACGCGGATGTCGTGAGGGCCGTAGATCATCGTGGCTCGCATGCTGGCTCCTTCTGTGCTGCTCATCGGGGCACTTCGGTGCTGCTCATCGGGGCACTTCGGCGCTCTCCGAATGCGCCGTGGCCCGGGGGGGGGGGGGCCCCCCCCAACAGGTCGGCCGCAACCCGGGCGGGAGGCACAGGGGCTCGGCGCCCCATGCCTGCGGGGCAACCCGCG
>NZ_JBQCGQ010000003.1:0-3678 GCF_051955515.1 Sinomonas sp. | reverse complement strand
GCGCGGCCTGGGCAGGACAACCCGTGCGCGTCCTCTACGACGAATGCAGCATCGCGTTCTACGACGAGCGCGGCACCGAGATCCTCACCCACCCCAGACCCCCCGAGGGCACCCGCTTCGTCCCCCGCAGCGGCCTCAAACCCCCCGCCCCCACCCACCCGTCCACACTCACCTGAGACATGAAACGTCCACACTCACACGAGACACCAACCGTCCACGATCACCTGAGACATGACACGAGGGTGGGGGTGAGTTGGTGTACCCGAGACGTCAGCGTTCCCAGGGGGCCGGGATCGGGAAGTACTTCTCGAGGAACGAGGTCACGCGCTTCTGCCGCTCCTCCGCAGGCACCTCGGGGAATGAGCCGTCATTGAGGCAGAAGAAGTCCTGGTTCCGCTTCTTGAGGAGCTTGCCGAGCAGGTCGAGTCCGGAGTACATGGTCGTGTCCACATAGAGCACCTTCGCGCCCACGTTTGTGACAGCACGTCCGGTGAGCAGCGCGTAGTAGTGGTATAGCGAGTTCGTCACGGAGATGTTGTCCTTCGCGCGGAACCGGCTGGCAGCCGTCGCCGCGAAGTCGGGCCCGAATTCGCGCTCCATCTCGAGGAGAACGCTCTTGCGCAGGGGCGCGGCCGTGTGCTCGAGGTGACGAGTCGTGATCCGCCCGAACCGCTCGTACAGGAGCCGCCGGTTCACGCGGGCCGCGTTCTCGAACCCTGACCTCGAGATGTGGTTGTCGCCAAGGCCGATGCGCGTGGTGGCCTCGATGAACTTCGTAATCCCGCCGGGGGAGAAGAACATGTCGGGGCCGATCGGGCGGCCGAAGAACATATCGTCGTTCGAGTAGAGGAAGTACTCCGAGAGGTCGGGGATGTGCTGCAGCTGGGCCTCGATGGCCTGCGAATTGAACACCGGCAGCACCGACGGGTCACGAAAGTGCTCCTCCGCACGCACGATTGTGACCTTGGGGTGGTCGGCGTCGAGCCACTCCGGAACCTTGGAGTCGGTGCAGATGAAGATGCGCCGTATCCACGGCGCGAACATGTGGACGGACCGCAGCGCGTACTTGAGCTCGTTGATCTGACGGTAGCGGGCATCGGCCTCGTCGCCCTCGCCGAGGACCACCCCGGGGAGGAACGATGCCCGGTATCGAAGGAAATCGGGGTCGCTCCCGTCCACCCAGGAGAAGACAATGTCGATCTCGAAGTCGATGTCCGTCGCGTGGTCGGCGAACATGTTCTCGATCGTTGGCCACTCCCGCCCAAAACGCTCGACCGTCCCCCGCACAGCGTCCCCGGAGGGAAGCGTTCGCCGAGTGAGCGAGTTCTCGATTGGCAGGTGGAGGAGGTCGCCCTCCCATTTCCACAGCTCGATCTGTACGCCCAAGTCCTGGCCGTACTGGAGCCCGCCCTTCGGCTCCAGCCGAGGACGGTACAGCCGGAACATGCGGGAGTTGCCGCTTGCGGCAAGTCGGCCGTCGGCAACGAGCAGGGCGTCGCCCTTCCGCGCGTCCACAGTGATCGAGTAGAAGGGCTCGTCGCGGCACGCTTCCACGAGGGCCCGGCGGAGATCCTTGCGGCGCTTCCAATCCACGGCGATGACAGGCCGAGCGTCGTTGCCGCGCACGAGGAGATACGGGATCTCTGCACGGTCGAGCACGTCTCCCACGAAGAGCAGGTCCTCGACCATGGCCTCGTGCGGGGTGAGCGTCGTGTTGATGAGCGCGTACCCGCGCTTGGTCTTGGTGACGTCGTCGCGGTCGGCGAGGCGCTTCCCCGCTTCCGGCGAGGTGACTTCCTGGGCAGGCTGGAGCTCGGTATCGGGGGTGGCGAAATAGACCTCATCAGGGGTCGTGGTGTCCATGAAAGCCTTTCGCGAGCTGGTGCTTGCGGCAGATCCGAGCCTATCGAGGCCAGCAACTAGAATCGTAGCCATGACTGCGCCCCTTGACTCTGCACTGCCCGACCTGGCCGCCTCCCGGGCGCGCCTCCTCGAGCTCATCAAGGAGCTTGCCGTTGTGCATGGCCGCGTGACGCTCTCGAGCGGCAAGGAGGCGGACTACTACATCGACCTTCGCCGCATCACGCTGCATCATGAGGCGTCCCAGCTCGTGGGGCGCGTCATGCTGGACCTGATCGACGGGGCGGGCGTCGCCGTCGAGGCCGCCGGCGGTCTCACCATGGGCGCAGACCCCGTGGGAACGGCGATCATGCACGCCGCGCGTGAAGCCGGCCGCGAGGTCGACGCGTTCGTGGTCCGCAAGGCGCAGAAGTCCTACGGTATGGGCCGGCAGGTGGAGGGTCCGTCGGTCGAGGGGCGGAAGGTCGTCGTGGTCGAGGACACGTCCACCACGGGCGGCTCCGCGCTCACCGCCGTCGAAGGTGTCCGCAAGGCAGGCGGCGAGGTGACCGCCGTCGTCGTCATTGTTGATCGGGCGACTGGCGCGAAGGAGCGCATCGAAGCGGAGGCCGGCGTGCCGTACCTCTATGCCTTCGGCAAGGATGAGCTGGGTCTCGACTAAGCAGTCTCCGCCGCGCCCCGCCCTCGTCGAGGGCGGCGGCGCCACGCGCCTCGGCTCGCTGCTCCGCACCGCGGACAGGATGCGCCGGGTGTCCCGCCGCGCCTTCCTGACCGGCATGATCGGGGGTGGCCTCCTGGCTGCGGACATGCTCACCACACGTGCGATCCAGAACCAGCGCCGCCAGACCGTCATGCTTGCCGCGAACGACGACGACGCCAAGCGCCGCTTCCCCGGCACCTCCTGGGTCTTGTTCCCGGGCTACAAGACGAGCTGGGAGGAGGCGCAGCTCATCATCACGCTGCTTGCGCCGTCGCTCGGGGAGCGCGGACAGATCGCCGCCCTCGGGTACTCCAACGACGGCCTCGACGTGGACCAAGTCATGGCCACGATCCTGCGTCACGCGGCCCAGAACGGGCTCAACGAACTCCATTTCTACGGCCACTCGTTCGGCGGCATGCTCGCCGTCGACGTCGCGTCGCGGCTCCTGCGGCTGGGCGGAGTCCCGGGCAGCGACGTTCCCCGGGTGGGCGCGATTGTCCTCGACTCGACGCCTGCCTCGAAGTACGACGTCAAGGACCTCACCTGGTTCGAGGGCGTGGTCGAGCTGTACGAGCTCGGCTTCCGGGTCCCGTCGCTCCTCCGCGGGGGGTACGAGCTCGGTGAGCGGATCATCAACAAGCACGAGCGCACATGGAACCAGGTGGTGGATCAGGCGCTGGAACAGCTCACGCCCCTTGCTCCGTCGAGCGTGCTGATCCAGACGGAGTCGGAGTACATCTACAACTGGGACGTGACGCGGTTCGCGGGCGAGCTCGACCGGGTCCAGATGGGCTTCATCGGCAATCCGGGGGACCAGACGGTCGACTACGAGTCCGCGCGCTCGCGCTGGGAGCACAACTTCCCGGACAACCTCGTCTCGTCGTCGCTCCAGACGATCGGAGCCTTCCCCGCGCACGCGAGCCCCGAATGGAACGCCTCGCTGTACAACAACGTGCTGGGGACGCTGCTCCCGCAGCTTCTGCCGCTGCCGCGGCGGCTGGGGGGCTCGGGCGGTGGGGCCGGGTAGCTCGCTCACCCACTTGTGCCGGCAGGGCTGCAGGGTGCGCGCCCTGCGGGGCTGACGGCACACCGGGGGGTGCGCCAGGGGGTGCCGTGCG
>NZ_JBQCGQ010000002.1:0-15280 GCF_051955515.1 Sinomonas sp. | reverse complement strand
TGCATCGAGCGGAACGCGGTCGCGAGCAACAAGGCCATCAACGCCGCCCGCATCGCGCTGCGCGGGGACGGCAGCCACAAGGTCTCCCTCGACAAGGCCATCAAGACCATGCGCGAGACGGGGGCCGACATGAAGGTCAAGTACAAGGAGACCTCCCGCGGCGGACTCGCCGTGAACGTCATCGAGTGCTGATACCTGGGATACGTGGGACACGTGGAAATCGGGTGATTGTGCATGTTGTTGCAGGCAAGCGCCATCAAGAGCCCCACGGGCCGGGGGCGCCGTGAGGACTGGTCGCAGCTCGTGGGGCGCACCGTCGAGGTGTGGCTCGGGGCCAACCTCGTGACCACCGGCGTCGTGGACCAGGCGACGTCCGACGACATGGTCGTGTGGATCGCCGCGCAGGGCATCCAGCGCCGGAAGCTCTACGACAAGCTCACGGGCTACGAAGTCTGGGCCTGAGCCCAGGGCGTTGCGATAAGGACGTTGCGTCAAAGACAGGGGCGGCCGCCATCAGGAGGCCGCCCCTGTTTTTCGGTCGACTCAGACAGCACGCACTTGCGATTCCGTGCCCATATAACCGTAGGTATCTTCGTATCAACGATGGTTCTGTGCTAGTATGAGAACATACTTTCTATCTGATGTTGGGGGCATCGATGGCGGGGGCTGGGCATTCGGAGGGGCCTGAGGGCTCGGGCGCTGTGCTGCTCGAGCCAGCCCCGGGGTCGCTGCTCGTCGGTGAGCTGTGGCATCCAGACCCGTCCACACTCACAGGGCAGCAGGCCCGGCAGGTGCTCACTGACGTCGTGGCGATGCGTTCGTTCCTGGCCGCTGTGGAGGCACTGGCGGTGGAGCGCGTGCGTCTCGCGTGCGAGGAGGAGGCCCGCCGCGCCGACGAGGCTAGCGCCGGATCGCGGGCGCAACGGTTCGGCGGGGACGTGGGGCGGGCTCTCGCGGTATCCGAGGTCGCGGTCGCGGAGGGCATCGGGGAGCGCGCTGCGGCCAGGCTGCTCGACGCGGCCGAATCCCTGTGCGGAGTGCAGCTGGCGGTGCTGGACCGGCTCGAGGCTGGGATGCTCACCGAGGCGCATGCCCGGGTGATCACCGACGAGACCGCGACCCTGCCCGAGGCGGCGGCCGGGGAGTTCGGCATCGAGTGCCTGCGCCGGCTGGAGACGCGCACCGGGCGGCGACGTTCCCCGGCGGAGTTCCGGGCCGCGGTGCGGTCCCTGCGCGAGCGGCTGCACCCTGACTCGATCCGTGCCCGTCGAGCGCGGGCCGAGAAGGACCGGGGCGTGTGGGTGAAGCCCGAGCCGGATGGGATGTGCACCCTGTCGGCTTTCCTGCCGGCCGAGGTGGGGCTCGCGGCCTTCAATCGTGTCGACACCCTTGCGAGGTCCCGGCGGGACGCCGATCCCGAGGAGGCCAGGACCTTGCCGCAGCTGCGCGCTGACGCCCTCGCCGCGACCCTGCTCGGCAGCGCTCAGGACGGCTCAGAGGGAAGCGTCGGGGAGATTCCCGTGCCGGCCGCGGAGGTCGTGGTGCACATCCCGATAGGGACGCTGCTGGGGCCCGAGGAAGAGCCGGGTGTGCTCGAGGGCTACGGCCCGATCGACGCGGCCACGGCCCGGGCGCTGGCGGTCGCGGCGCCGACCTGGCAGCGGCTGCTGGACTCGGCGGACGGGGTGCCGCTGTCGCTCGGGCGGGCCGCGTACCGGCCGTCCAAGGGGCTGCGGCGCTTCATCGAGTACCGTGACGGGATCTGCCAGTTCCCCTCCTGCACCTGCCCTGCCCGCCGGGCGGAGGCCGACCACATCGTGGAATGGGAGCACGGGGGCACCACCAGCGCGGCAAACCTGCAGCTGCTGTGCCGCAAGCACCACGCGCTCAAGAGCCTCGGACTGTGGCAGGCCGAGCGGCTCGAGGCGAATCCGGACGGCGGTGCCGGCGACCTCCACTGGACCTCACCCCTCGGCGGGCACGCCGTCGCCGGTCCCCTGGGCCGCGAATTCGGTTCCCCGAGGAGGAGACAGTCGCCGCAGAACGATCCCGACCCGCCACCGTTCTAGCCGCTAACTCAGGCCAGTACGCCTGCCGCTACATGCTGTCTGCACGCCTCGACGGTATGCAGCAGCAGGAGGGCGGTCGTGACCGAGCCAACTCCTCCGGGGACGGGCGAGAGCGCCGAGGCGACCTCGGAGAGCGAAGCTTCATCGGCGTCCCCCGCGAGGCTCCCATCGGGCAGGACGTGAGTGCCAACGTCAACCACTACTGCTCCGGGTGCAACGTGCTCCGAGTTCAGCAGTCGAACTCTGCCGGCAGCCACCACCACGATGTCCGCTGGCTGCGTGAACCGTGCCAGCGGCACCGATCGGGAGTGGCACACGGTCACGGTTGCGTCGCGCTGCAGGAGCAGGTGTGCGAGGGGCTTCCCGACGACGGCCGAGCGCCCGACGACCGCGACGTAACGGCCGCTCACGGGGATTCCATGGTGGTCGAGGAGCTCGACGACGGACCGCGCAGTCGCCGGGGCAAAGGACGGCTCGCCCACGGCGAGCCGGCCGAGGCTGACGGGATTGGCGCCGTCGACATCCTTCTCCGGCGGGATCAGCCCCACGAGCTGGGCGGTCGATACGCCTGGCGGAAGCGGGGTCTGCAGGATGAGGCCATGCACGCCGGCGTCTTCGGCGAGAGACACGAGTTCTGCCTCGAGGTTCGCCTGCGACGCCCCCGCGCCGAGGTCCACGATGCGGCAGTTGATGCCCGCCTTCCCGGCCGCGCTGGCGATGGAGCGGACGTACCAGTGGGCGGCGTCGTCGTCGGTCGCGACGACGACGGCGAGCGTGGGGCGGCCCCCGTCGAGATTCCGTACGTCCGCCGCGACTTGGGCCTTGATCTTCTGGGCGAGTTCCTTGCCGCCGAGCAGTTGCGCGGTCACCGGAGGATCTGCTTCCTGACACGCTGGGAGAGCGATTCGGCCTCCTCGATGACCACGTCTGCGGTCTCGATGGCGGCGACGAGCGCCGAAAGGACGTCGCTGTCCTTGATCCCGGAGAGGTTGATCTCAAGGTTCACGCGCGCGGTGGCGGCGGCGGCTCGCGCAGCCTCCGCTGCAGCTGCGACGTCGCTGATCACGTTCGGATTGCTGAAGTCCACGAGTCGCCGGCCGAGCTGCACGAGAGCGTCCGCAACGGTGACGAGCTCGCGCGGCGGAACCGCGGCAGCGACCAGAGACGACTGGATGGCGCGGGTTCGCGCCGCCTTCTCGTCGTCGGTGCTGCGCGGCAGCCCATACGCCGCGATGACGGACCCGAAGGCCTCCTCATCCGCGTCGGCAAGGGCAAGGGCCGTCGGCCGGAGCTCCTCGGAGCGTTCGAGGATGTCGTGGACTTCCGCCTCGTGCTCGGCAAACTTCGGACCTGTGCTGAACCGGGCCACCATGCTGAGGAGAGCCGCGGCCTGAGCGGCGTGAAGTGCCCCAGCAGCTCCACCACCTGGCGTCGGCTCGCCGGATGCCAGCCGGCCGAGGTAGTCCTCGATGGTCTCGGAACTGATCATGGGGCCTCCGTAAGTCTCATATTCATCTGATACGACACTGATATATCAACGCACTCTAAAGCTGCTGTAAAGCCTCGGTCAATGCATCCTCTTCTCTTCCGCGCAATGTCTTGACACGCGCCTGTGACGTGGCCCACTGTTGTGCATAGCGAATCAAGTTGCAATTGCTGCAATTGGTCTAAGAGGAGCGTTCATGAAGACTCTTGCCATCGTGGGATCGTCCCTCGCGGGACTGTCCGCGGCCCGCGCGGCGCGGGCCGAAGGCTTCGATGGCCGGCTGCTGCTGATCGGGGACGAGGTGCATCGCCCATATGACCGCCCGCCGCTCAGCAAGGATTTCCTCGCCGGGAAGGTGGGCCAGGAGACACTGAGCCTCGAAGACCCTACCGAAGATCTGTCGATGGACTGGGTGCTCGGGGAGCGGGCGGTCGCGCTCGAAGCCGCGGAGCGCGCCGTCGTCCTTGCGAGCGGGCAGCGGGTGGAGGCCGACGGCGTTGTTGTCGCCACCGGGTCGACGGCTCGGACGCTTCCCCAGTTGGACGGCCTTGAGAACGTCCACACCCTTCGTACGCTGGACGACGCTCTCGCCCTCCGTGCGGAACTCCGACACGGGGCGAGGCTGCTCGTCATCGGGGCTGGCCTCATCGGTGCCGAGGTGGCGTCGACGGCGCAGTCCGCGGGAGCCGAGGTCACGGTGCTGGGCGGTCCGCGCGTGCCGCTCACCAGGAGCGTCGGTGCCCACATGGGCGCGGTGCTCGCAGGACTCCACGCGGCCCACGGCGTCACGTTCATCCAGGACGCTGCCCTCGAATCCGTGCGTGCGGAAGGCTCTCGACTGCTGTCTGTACGGCTGAGCGACGGCCGAGTCGTCGAGGCCGACGCCGTTCTGGTCGCCGTGGGCGGTGAAGCCGCCACAGCATGGCTCGCGGGATCCGGGGTGGCGACGGCGGACGGCGTGATCTGCGACGACCACGGCCGGACGAGCGTCCCCGGCGTGGTCGCTGTGGGCGACTGCGCGGCATGGGAGGACCGGCACCTCGGCCGGCACCACCGCCACGGACACTGGAACGCCGCGCTAACGCAGCCCGCGCGTGCGATCAAGGCGCTCCTTGGAACCCCCGACCCTCAGCCGGTGGGTACCCTCCCCTACTTCTGGTCGGACCAGTACGGCATCCGGATCCAGTTCAGCGGCCATGCCGAACTCGCCGACCGCGTGGAAATCGAGGAGGGCGACCTCTCGACCAACAGCTTCCTCGCAGCGTACTACCGGGGCGAGAAGCCGATCGGCCTGCTCAGCAGCGGCCAGCCGCGGCTCTTCGGCAAGCGCCGCCGCCAGCTCGAGCGCGAGCTCGCCGCCCAGACTTTCACTTTTTCCTGACCTATCACTTTCGCTGTCCAGCCTGATTTCTTCCAGAAGGAGACGAGATGACCACTGCACCGGAGAAGCTTGCCGCACAGGGCACGCACGAGAAGATCTCGGAGAGCCTGATCTCCACGCTTCCTGGCTACACCTATGTGGACGAGGGCGTCTTCGAGGCCGAGCAGGAGCGCATCTTGGAGAAGATGTGGTTCTGCGCCGTGCGCTCGGCCGACCTTGAGAAGCCGGGCTCGTTCAAGACGGTCCAGATCGGCCGCGAGAGCGTCATCGTCAGCCGCAACCGCAAGGGCGAGATCCGCGCGTTCTTCAACATCTGCCGCCACCGTGGCGTCAAGCTGTGCATGGAGGAGTCGGGTCAGGCCGAGCGCTCGTTCCAGTGCCCGTACCACGCGTGGACCTACGACCTAGACGGCAAGCTCATCGCCGCGCCGAACCTGACCAAGATGCCGGACATCGACCGGCACGAGTACGGCCTCGTGAAGGTCCACATCCGCGAGTACCTCGGCTACGTGTGGCTCTGCCTCGCGGAGGAGCCGCCCTCGTTCGAAGAGGATGTGATGGGCGCCATCGAGGAGCGCCTCGGTGACGTGCACAAGATCGACGGCTACGACGTGGCGAACCTGAGCCTGGGCCGCCGGATCACCTACGACGTCAAGGCCAACTGGAAGCTCATCATCGAGAACTTCATGGAGTGCTACCACTGCGCCACGATCCACCCGGAGCTCACGGAGGTCCTCCCCGAGTTCGCCGACGGCCTCGCGGCACAGTACTTCGTGGGCCACGGCGCCGAGTTCGGCGAGAACATCAAGGGCTTCACGGTCGACGGTTCCGAGGGCCTCGACGTGATCCCCGGCGTCGCCGAGGATCAGGACCGCCGTTACTACGCGATCACCATCAAGCCGACCGTGTTCGTGAACCTCGTCCCCGACCACGTGATCATCCACCGCATGTTCCCGATGGCGGCGGACCGCACCATCGTCGAGTGCGACTGGCTCTACCTGCCGTCGGTCGTTGAGAGCGGCAAGGACGTTTCGGCCTCCGTCGAGCTCTTCCACCGTGTGAACCAGCAGGACTTCGACGCGTGCGAGCGCTGCCAGCCGGCGATGTCTTCGCGGATCTACGCCAAGGGCGGCGTGCTCGTGCCGAGCGAGCACCACATCGGGGCGTTCCACGACTGGGTCATGGACCAGGTCGGGGACGTGGTGCCGGAGAGCACTCACGGGACGCGGAAGGAAGTCCGATGAGCAGCGAGACGGATCAGATGATGCGCGTCTGCCCCCTGTCGCAGCTCGCGCGGGGGGACGCGATGCGCCTTGAGACGCGGCCGCCGATCGCGCTCTTCCACACCGAGGAAGGCGAGCTGTTCGCCATCGACGACACCTGCACCCATCAGGACGCCTCCCTTGCGGACGGCTATGTGGAGGGCTGCGAGGTGGAGTGCCCGCTCCACGCGTCCAAGTTCGACCTGCGCACCGGGGCGGTCGACGCCCCGCCGGCCAAGCTGCCGGTCCGCGTGCACGCTGTCGAGGTCCGCGACGGCGACATCTACCTCAAGGAGTCCGAAGAGGAGCCCAATCTGCCGCCGGGCATCACCGTCGACGGCCACGTCTGAGCCGTCGACCATGTTCAGCGAAAGGAGCTCTTCATGACAGCAAAAGGTGATGTCACCATCGGTGAGGTGGAGAGTGTTCAGCCCAGCCGACGCCGGCGTCTTGCGGTCTCCGACATCAACGTCGTAGACCATCCCACGCTCAAGAAGGCCATCGGGGGCATGATCGTTGGCAACACCATGGAGTGGTACGACGTCGGCGTCTTCGGCTACCTCATCACCACGATGGGGCCGGTGTTCCTCCCGGAGGCGGACAAGACGGTCCAGACGCTCTTCCTGCTCGGAACGTTCGCGGCGACCTTCATCGCTCGCCCGTTGGGCGGCGTGGTGTTCGGGTGGCTGGGGGACAAGGTGGGCCGCCAGAAGGTGCTCGCGGCCACCCTGATCCTCATGTCGGCCAGCACGTTGGCCGTTGGCCTCCTGCCAGGCTATGCGCAGATCGGCGTGTGGGCCGCCGTGCTTCTGGTGGTTCTGAAGCTGGTTCAGGGCTTTTCCACGGGCGGCGAGTACGCGGGAGCTACGACGTTCGTCTGCGAGTACGCCCCGGATAAGCGTCGAGGCTACTTCGCGAGCTTCCTGGACATGGGCTCGTATCTGGGTTTTGCCCTCGGGGCCGCGCTCGTTTCCGTGCTGCAGCTGGTCCTCGGGCAGAGCGCGATGGAGCAGTGGGGCTGGAGGCTGCCGTTCCTCCTCGCCGGCCCTCTCGGCCTCGTGGCCATCTACTTCCGGAATCGGATTGAGGAATCGCCCCAGTTCCAGGCAACGTTGGACGCGCAGGAGGCCGCCGCCTCGCACGCGGTAGCCGCAGACAGCGCGTTCGCCAAGGGACCGCTCGGCGTGGTGCGGGCCTACTGGCGGCAAATCCTGCTGGCCATGATCCTCGCAGCTGCAGCGAATACCGTGGGCTACGCACTGACCTCGTACATGCCGACGTACTTGACGGAGTCGAAGGGCTACGATCCGGTGCACGGCACGCTGCTGACGATCCCCGTGCTGGTGGTGATGTCCCTCTGCATTCCGCTCACCGGCAGGCTGTCGGATCGGATCGGCCGTCGCCCCGTGCTGTGGATCGGTGCCGGAAGCACCGTGGTGCTCGCGGTTCCCGCGTTCCTGCTCATCTCGGTCGGCGCCATCTGGTCCACCCTCATGGGTCTGGCCCTGATCGCCTTCCCCGTCACGTTCTACGTGGCCAATCTGGCCTCGGCTCTTCCGGCACAGTTCCCCACGTCAAGCCGCTACAGCGGCATGGGGATCGCCTACAACTTCGCCGTGGCGATCTTCGGCGGGACAACGCCGTTCATTGTCCAGGGCTTGATTCAGATCACCCGCAACGACATGGCCCCGGCGTACTACCTCATGGCGACGTCGGCGATCGGAGCCATTGCCGTCTACTTCCTGCGCGAAGCTGCGCAGCGCCCGTTGCCCGGCTCGATGCCGAGCGTGGACACACGGGCCGAGGCGGACGAGTTGGTGGCCACGCAGGACCGGAACCCCCTCATCAACCTTGATGACATGCCGTTCGACCTCATGCGGTCCAGGCACTGAATTTGGGCGGCACTGAGTTTGGCGCCGGGAGGCTGCGCGGCCTCCCGGCTCCTGCTCGCATTCTGTGAACGGTGCTTCGGCGACTGATGCCTGGGGAGGTGGGAGTCGAAGCATCGCTCACGGGAGACGAGCGCTCAGTCCGTCTCGCTGACACCAGCGAGTTCCGCCAGGGTCTCTGGGGGCCCTGGTGGAGTTACCAGCATTTCGCCCTGAACCAGCATTTCGCGCTGAAGGGGTTCAGGATTATTCCGCGGCATGCGAACGAGGGCGATCACGGAGATCAAGCCCCACGCAATATTCGTCACGACCGAGGGCCACGCACCGTGGAATGCTCCATTGATGATGAAGGCGCACGAGCCGATCAGATTCGCGACCTGAAATCGCCGCGTCGGGCGCAACCAGCCCATGGAGACCGAGAGGTAGGCGACGAGGACCGCGACGGCCCCGAACCACCCTACGATTTCGAACACTACGTCCACGGTTTCCCCCTCATGACGATTTCCCCGTGATATCGATGCTGGTTCCCAGAATTCATCGCAATGACAACGTTGTTCTGATCCACGACGCGTGAGCCTGCGGGCAGGGATTCCAGGAGCGGCGAGAATTGCGCTTGGAGCTGGCCGATCAGGACGTGGGCTGCGGCGGCCCCGATCATTCTGCCATCCATCATGGCCGTCCAGCTGATGGTGATGATGTAGGGGTCGGCCCATTTGCGTCGCGCTGAGGGGCCTCGGCACACCTCGGGGAGCTTGCGCGCACAGCCTCGCCAACCCGCGGGCTGCGGCGGCTGCGGTCCTCGATCTGCTTCGCGAGGGCCTTGACCGCCTCGACGACGGCGTCGTCGTCGACCTTTCGCCGTGAGGCTGGAAGGCGAGGCTCCATCGCGATCCGGGCATCGAAGAGCCGATTCATGTCGTGGCGCACGTGCTCTTCTGCTGCGGCGCGGGCAGCCGCCGGCTCGCCCCGGCGGATGGCAACGTCTATGGCGGCATGCTGACGGGCGACGTGCTCGAACTGCCTCTTCGCAGGCTCGAGATCGCGGTGATCCTCGTCGAGGTCGAGCAGAAGTCGAGTAGAAAGCAGTCGCTCACGCCACTGGTATGCGAGTTGAAGTGACTCTGATATATCAATCAGGCTAACCGTCTTCGCGGCCTTGCGTCAACGGCGGCTTTGCTCGCATTCTCCGCACCTGTTTCGGGCGGGTGACATTTTTCCCCCAGCGCGCCAAAGTGCTTGACACCGCCTGTGACCTGACTCACTGTTGTGTATGCCGAACTCAGTTGCATGTGACGCAATTCACTGGTCAACACCCCCAGAAGGGCCAAGGAGCAAGCAGCATGACAGCCAAACACTATGACTACATCATCGTCGGCGGTGGCAGCGCCGGCGCCGTACTGGCCGACCGCCTCAGCGTCGAGGGGGATCGGTCAGTTCTCGTTCTCGAGGCCGGTCGGAGCGACTACCCGTGGGACCTGTTCATCCAGATGCCCGCAGCGCTGACCTTCCCCAGCGGAAACCGCTTCTATGACTGGCGGTACGAGTCTGATCCCGAGCCCTTCATGGGCGGCCGGCGCGTGGCCCACGCCCGCGGCAAGGTCCTCGGCGGCTCGAGCTCGATCAACGGCATGATCTTCCAGCGCGGCAATCCCCTCGACTACGAACGCTGGGGAGCGGACGCAGGCATGGAGTCCTGGGACTTCGCCCACTGCCTCCCGTACTTCAAGCGCATGGAGAACTGCCTCGCGGCGGCGCCGGGCGACCCGTACCGGGGCCACGACGGCCCGCTGATCCTCGAGCGCGGCCCGGCAACGAATCCGCTCTTCCAGGCCTTCTTCAACGCCGCCGTCGAGGCCGGCTACCCCCGGACCGACGACGTCAACGGCTACCGGCAGGAGGGCTTCGGCCCGTTCGACCGGAACGTGCACAAGGGCGAACGCTACTCGGCGTCGCGCGGCTACCTGCGCCCCGCCCGCAAGCGGCCCAACGTCACCGTCCAGACCCTCGCGTACGTCACGGGGATTGAGTTCCAGGGCAACGGCGCCACCGGCGTGACCTACCGCCACGCTGGCCAGACCCACACGGTGGGGGGCGCAGAGATCATCCTCTGTGGAGGGGCGTTCAACACGCCGCAGCTGCTCCAGCTTGCGGGCATCGGCGACCCGAAGCACCTCCGCTCCGTGGGCGTCACCCCGCGCGTCGAGCTGCCGGGCGTGGGGGAGAACCTCCAGGACCACCTCGAGGTGTACATCCAGCACGCGTGCCTCCAGCCAGTCTCGCAGCAGCCGTCGCTCGAGCTGTGGCGCATGCCGTTCATCGGCCTCGAGTGGCTCCTCGGACGGAAGGGCCCGGCGGCCACGAACCATTTCGAGGGCGGGGGCTTCGTGCGCTCGAATGACGACGTCGAGTATCCGAACCTCATGTACCACTTCCTCCCGGTCGCCGTCCGCTACGACGGCAAGAAGGCCGACGTCGATCACGGCTTCCAGGTTCACGTGGGCCCCATGTATTCCGACGCCCGGGGCCATCTCAAGATCCGATCGGCGGACCCCACGGCCCGGCCGTCGATCCTGTTCAACTACCTCTCCACCGAGCAGGACCGCCGCGAATGGATCGAGGCGATCCGCGTCTCCCGCGAGATCCTCCGCCAGCCGGCGATGGCTCCCTTCAACGGCGGCGAGATCTCACCGGGTGCCTCGGTGCAGACGGATCAGGAGATCCTGGACTGGGTCGCCCGGGACGCCGAGACTGCTCTCCATCCTTCGTGCACGGCCAAGATGGGGCCCGCCTCGGACCCCTTGGCCGTCGTCGACCCCCTCACCATGCAGGTGCACGGCACCGAGGGCCTGCGCGTCGCGGACGCTTCCGCGATGCCGTACGTGACGAACGGCAATATCTTCGCCCCCGTCATGATGCTCGCGGAAAAGGCCGCGGACCTCATCCTCGGCCGGCAGCTCCCCGCGGAGCCCGAGCCGTTCTACCGCCATTCCACGGTCAGCGAGCTCGAGGAGGCATCATGACCGCACCGACACTGGACCCCGAAACTAGCCGCCGCGCGGTGCGCCGCGCGGATTCCATCGAACCGGCCCTCAAGGTCGAAGGGCTGTGGAAGATCTTCGGCGCGAAGTCTGACCGGATCATCGGCACTCCCGACGAGCATCTCTCCAGGAAGGAGCTCCAGAGCAAGACCGGCTGCCTCGCTGCCGTCAAGGACGTCTCGTTCGAGGTGGCCCAGGGCGAGGTGTTCGTGGTGATGGGCCTTTCGGGCTCGGGCAAGTCCACGCTCGTGCGGCTTCTGACCCGCCTGATCGAGCCCACCGCGGGCACGGTGCGCATCGACGGGGAGGACGTGACGCAGGCGGGCAAGGCCCAGCTGCGTGCCCTGCGCAGGAACCACATGGCCATGGTCTTCCAGCAGTTCGGCCTCCTGCCGCACCGGAAGGTGATCGACAACGTCGCCTACGGCCTGGAAGTCCGCGGCGAGCCGAAGGCCAAGCGGCTTGCGCGTGCTCAGGAGATGGTGGACCTGGTGGGCCTGTCCGGGTACGAGGCTTCCTTCCCCGATCAGCTCTCGGGGGGGATGCAGCAGCGCGTGGGGCTGGCCCGGGCGCTGGCAGTGGATCCGCAGGTGCTGCTGTTCGACGAGCCGTTCTCCGCGCTGGATCCTCTGATCCGCCGCGACATGCAGAACGAGGTGTGCCGCCTCCACGAGGAGGTCGGCAAGACCATGGTCTTCATCACCCATGACCTGCAGGAGGCCCTGCGGCTGGGGGACCGGATCCTGATCATGCGCGACGGCGAGATCGTCCAGATCGGCACCCCCGCGGAGGTCGTGGCGAACCCCGCCGACGACTACGTGCGGGACTTCGTCTCCGACGTGCCCCGCTCCCACGTGCTCACCCTGCGCTACGTGGTCCGGCCCGCCCGCGACGGCGAGTCCTTGGACGGCCCGGTCGTGCAGGCGGACAAGGTGGTGCGCGAGGCCGCACGGCAGGTCCTGCACTCGGCGCTGCCGGTGCGGGTGTACGACGGCGACTCCTTCCTGGGCGTGGTCGACGACGAGGACATCCTGCGCGTCGTGGTTGCCGAGGAGACCTCATGAGTGCGACGGCGGAGGTGCGGGAGCGTCCGACGGGCTCACCCGCGCGGCCCCCGGCCGGCGCACGCGCCAGCAGACCGCGAGTCTCGCTCCGCCGCCGCTGGCGGCCGCTGACCCTCGCGACTGTCGTCGTCCTCTGGCTCGCGCTCTGGGCCCTCCTCAAGGGGACGCAGACGCTCGAGCTGGGCGGCGCGGAGAAGACGGACGTGCACCTGTGGCTCAACAGCGTCCGCGACAGCTTCGACGCGGCGCGCTCGACCTCCGGCTTCTTCGAGTACGTCATCCAGCCGCTCACGGACGGGCTCAACGGGCTCGTGGCGTTCCTGCAGCACCTGGTCAGCCAGCCCTCGGCCCTGCGCCCGGTCCCGGAGGTGGGCTGGCTCGGGGTGATCGCGCTGCTTGCGTGGCTGGCGTTCGTGCTCGCCGGCGTACGCTCGATGCTGTTGGTCGCGGCGTGCGTGCTGCTGTTCGGCTTCTTCGGCTACTGGCAGCAGAGCATCGACACGCTCGTCGTCACGTTCGTGGCCGTGTGCCTGTGCGCGATCCTCGGCCCCCCGCTGGGGATCTGGATGGCCCGCAGCCGCCGGGTCTCCGCCGTCGTCTCGCCGGTGCTGGACCTCATGCAGACGCTGCCCTCGTTCGCGTACTTGGCGCCGCTGGCGCTCGTGTTCGGCATCGGTCCGGCCGCGGCCATCGTGACCACGATCATCTACTCGCTCCCGCCGCTCGTGCGCATCACCGAGCACGGCATCCGCAACGTCTCGCCCACCACCCTCGAGGCCGTGACGTCGATGGGCGGGACCGCGTGGCAGACGCTGACGAAGGTCCAGCTGCCCATGGCCCGGCGCACAATCGTCGTAGGGATCAACCAGTGCACCATGGCGGCCCTGTCGATGGCTACCATCGCCGCCCTGATCAACGGCCCCGGCCTGGGGCAGCCCGTGCTGCAGGCCCTGCAGTCGCTGGACGTGGGCTCGGCGTTCGTCTCGGGCCTCGCGATCGTGCTCATGGCGATCATGCTCGACCGGACGACAACGGCCGCCTCCGAGCGCTCGAGCGTCGCCGCCCGCGTCCAGCGCGGATCCCGCGCGGGCGGGCTGCGCGGTCCCAAGGCCCGGCGGCTCGTGATCGCCGCGGGGGCGGTGATCACCGCCGTCGCCATCTACCTCTCGCACAACTACCTCGCCCTGGCGAAGTTCCCTGATTCCCCCGATCTGGGCGGGCCCCTGGCGAAGGCCGTCTCCGCCGCCACCGACTGGACGGTGGGCACGTTCTCCGGCTTCACCGGATGGCTCAAGGACACCGCTACCGCGCTGCTGGTGAACCCGCTCGAGTCCCTGCTCGCCCAGTCCCCCTGGTGGGTCATGGCCCTCGTGCTCCTCGGGGTCGCGGTGGCACTGGCAGGGTGGCGGGCTGCGGCCGCGACCGCCGCGTGCGAGGCAGTGATCCTCGGTACCGGCCTGTGGAACGAGTCCATGAAGACCCTCGCCACCACCCTCGTGGCGACTCTCCTCGTGGTGGCCGCGGCCGTCGTCGTCGGCGTCTGGATGGGGCGCAGCCGCCTCGCGGACCGCATCATCCGCCCGGTGCTGGACGCCTTCCAGACCATCCCGTCGTTCGTGTACCTCGTGCCGGCGCTGGCCCTGTTCGGGCCCACCCGGTTCACCGCGATCATCGCGGCTGTGGCGTACGGGGTTCCGATCGCCACGAAACTCGTCGCCGACGGCATCCGCGGCGTCTCCCCGACCACTGTCGAGGCCGCCGAGTCCATGGGCACCACCTCCTGGCAGATGGTCTCCAAGGTCCAGGTCCCCATGTCCCGCGCCGCCGTCGTGCTGGCCGCGAACCAAGGCTTGCTGTACGTGCTGTCCATGGTCGTGGTCGGCGGGCTCGTCGGCGGCGGAGGCCTCGGCTACCTCGTGGTCTCCGGCTTCTCCCAGGGCCAGCTCTTCGGCAAGGGACTGGCCGCCGGCATCGCCATCACCGCCCTTGGCATCATGCTCGACCGCATCACCCAGCACGCCGCCGCCCGCCTGGGCAAGGCATGAGAAAAGGAACTCCGATGAAGAAACACGGCAAGAAGGCGGCGCTCGCCGCGGTCGCGCTCACGGGCCTCCTGGGCCTCACGGCCTGCGGCGGCGGGGACATCTCCTCCACGTCCAACGCCGCCGGCGGCGCCTCCAAGTGCGGGGCGTTCAACGTCGCGGTCAACCCGTGGGTCGGCTACGAGGCCGACGCCTACGTGGTCGGCACGGTGGCGAAGGAGAAGCTCGGCTGCACGGTGAACTACAAGACCCTCAAGGAAGAGGTCGCTTGGCAGGGCTTCGGGAGCGGCGAGGTGGACACCGTCCTCGAGAACTGGGGCCACCCCGACCTCACTGACAAGTACATCAAGCAGCAGAAGACCGCCCAGGACGCCGGGCCCACCGGGAACACCGGGGTGATCGGCTGGTACGTGCCGCCGTGGATGGCCAAGCAGTACCCGGACATCACCGACTCGAAGAACCTGAACAAGTACGCGGACATGTTCAAGACCTCCGAGTCCGGCGGCCAGGGACAGCTGCTCGACGGCGACCCCTCGTACGTCACCAACGACGAGGCCCTGGTGAAGAACCTCGGGCTGAACTTCAAGGTCGTCTACGCCGGCTCCGAACCCGCACTCATCCAGGCGTTCCGGCAGGCCGAGCAGAATCACACCCCGCTCATCGGCTACTTCTACGAGCCCCAGTGGTTCCTCAACGAGGTGCCGCTGGTCAAGGTGAACCTCCCCGCCTACACCGACGGCTGCGATGCCGATCCCGCCAAGGTCGCCTGCGACTACCCCAAGTACGACCTGAACAAGATTGTCTCGACCAAGTTCGCCAACTCCGGCAGCCCGGCCTACAACCTGGTCAAGAACTTCAAGTGGACCAACCAGGACCAGAACGCCGTGGCCGGATACATCGCGAAGGACGGCATGAGCCCTGACGCGGCCGCGCAGAAGTGGATCGACGCCAACCCGGACAAGGTGGCGGCATGGCTGAAGTAGCGACGCTCGCACCTGAAGTCAGGAGCCAGACGATCAAGGGCCTCTATGTCGGAGGTTCTTGGGAGC
>NZ_JBQCGQ010000001.1:0-4407 GCF_051955515.1 Sinomonas sp. | reverse complement strand
ATGGACGTCAACATCACCAAGGAGAAGAAGCTCACCAACATGCGCTCCTCCACGGCGGACAACTTCGAGGGGCTCACGCCGCCGAAGACGCTCACGCTCGAGGAGTCGCTCGAGTTCGCCCGCGAGGACGAGTGCGTCGAGATCACGCCGGAGGAGATCCGTATCCGGAAGGTCATCCTCGACGCGAACGAGCGGCTCAAGGCGAACCGGGCGCGCGCCCGCGCCTAATCCTTCCTCTTGCGCCGTCGGGTCCGGGTGATGAGCGATCATGAGGGACGTGGCCAGACCATCGGGGTCACTCGGCAGGGCCGCATACTCGTCGACGACGGCACGGAGTTTGGCGAGCAGGTCGGCCCGGTGGCGGGCGTTCAGCTTGAGGCCAAGCCGCCACACTTCGATATCTTCTGGGGGGAGCGCGGCCGTTTCCTGGACGAAGGTTTCGATGAGGACGGGGGCGACGTCGTCGACCTTCTGGCCCCAAGATCGCCGCGTGGCGAGGTAGGGCACCTCCCGCGCACCGCGGTTCCCGCGCCGCTCGGCCTGCGGTTCGAGGAATCCCGTGGCCACGAGCGTGCGCACGTGATGCAGGGTCGACGCCGGATTGAGGCCGAGGACGTCTGCGATCTCCTTGTTCGTGCGGGCATGGTGCAGGCACAGGCGCAGGATCCGCAGGCGCAAGGGTGAGCTGAGGGCGCGGCCCTTTGCTGCGTCGTCGGAGATCGACATGGGATCACTCTACCGTCGAGTGATTGACACTTCCCAATCACTCGGCGCACACTGACCGCATGGCCTCCCACTCCGTGGCGCGCAGCACCGTCGCTCCGCTTGTCCGGCGCCCTTCCTTCCTCGCTTTCTGGGCGGGGCAGGGAGTGAGCCAGCTGGGCGTCCAACTCGGTCAGCTCGCGCTCCCGGTCCTCGCCGTCAGCCTGCTCGGCGCACGGGAGCTGGACCTGGGCGTCCTGAATGCCGCGTCGATGGCGGCCTTTCTCGTCGTTGGGCTTCCCGCCGGAGCCTGGGTGGACCGCTGGCTCAAGAGGCGCACGATGATCCGGGCGGACGTCGTGCGGATGACCGCCATGCTCGCCGTGCCGATCCTGTGGGAGGCTGGCGTGCTCGAGATGTGGCACCTCTTCGTCGTGGCCGCGATCGTGGGCGTCGCGACCGTGTTCTTCGACGTCGCCTACCAGAGCTACATCCCGCTCCTCGTCGACCGCGAGCTCGTTGCCGACGCGAACGGCAAGCTCGAGGCCACGGCGCAGACAGCGCGCCTCGCCGGCCCCGCGCTCGGCGGGTTCCTGCTGACCGTGGTGAGCGCGCCGCTCCTGTTCGCCGGCGAAGCCGCGGGCTACTTGGTTTCGGCGCTATGCCTCGCGCGGCTCCGCGACACCGAGACCTTCCGCCCGCGCGCGGAAGGAAGCCGGCTCTCCGCGGAGATCCGCGAAGGGGCGGCCTTCGTGGTCTCCCATCCGCTCATCCGCCGGATCGTCGCCAGCACCGCGATCGGGAATCTCTTCTCGTCAGTCGTCTACGTCCTCATGCCCCTCGTGACCCTGCGGGAGCTCGGTCTGGGCCCGGTCGGGCTCGGCGTCATGCTCTCGTTCGGTTCCGTCGGGGGAGTCATCGGAGCGCTCGCGGCTCCCCACCTCGCGGCGCGCGTCGGCGAAGGACCGCTTCTGCCGCTAGGGCTCATGGTGGGCGGGGCCGCCGTCGCGCTCTTCCCGCTCGCGCTCACGGCGGGATCGGGAACGCTCGCGCTCGTCCTGCTCAGCGTGGGCGATTTCGTCATGAGCTTCGGCGTGATCGTCTACAACGTGCTTCAGGTGAGCATGCGCCAGCGCGTCTGCCCACCCCGGCTGCTGGGACGCATGAACGCCTCGATCCGCTGCGTCGTCTGGGGCGTCATGCCGATCGGGAGCCTCCTCGGCGGATGGCTCGGCGCGGAATTGGGGATTGCTCCGACGCTCTGGATCGGCATCGTCGGCATGCTGCTCTCTTGCCTCCCCGTGGCGATCGGTCCATTCTTCCGGCTGCGGCGCCTCCCCGACGGCGAGGGGGACTGAGCCGCCTCTAGACGCGGGGTCGACGGGCAGGGGGAGGCGGCGGGACCTCTTTCGCCGCCACGATGACCGCGAGCGGGATCTTCGCCGGGCCGCGTCGCGTGGCGATCACCGCTTCAGCATGGTCGACGGCGGTGAGCTCACCGAGTGCGTCCGTGAAGCCTCCTTCAACGCGGTAGCGGACGACGACGCGGGTCCCCGGTGCGAGAGCGCGCAGCACGTCGGCGGGTCGCTGGGCGGGCGGAAGCATCCGAACATCCTAGGCACCGGATGGCTGCCGACGCGATGCTACGGCGTGTGACGGCATATGACAGGCGTGCTGTGCTCGGCGGGCGTGCATGCTGACCCAGCTGGATTGGCGCCGTCGAGCGGGATGATAATAGGCTCGTTCCGCCGGGATGCAAGGCGTCCCCCATCAGCGAGTCGTCAGAAGGTGTAGCAGTGACATACGTGATCGCGCAGCCGTGCGTGGATGTGAAGGACAAGGCCTGCGTTGAGGAGTGCCCGGTCGACTGCATCTACGAAGGCGAGCGGTCCCTCTACATCCACCCGGACGAGTGCGTGGACTGCGGCGCGTGCGAGCCGGTGTGCCCCGTCGAGGCCATCTACTACGAGGACGACGTTCCGGACGAGTGGGCCGACTACTACAAAGCGAACGTCGAGTTCTTCGACGATCTGGGCTCTCCCGGCGGCGCTGCGAAGCTCGGCAACACGGGCAGGGACCATCCGCTCGTCTCCGCGCTGCCCCCGCAGAACCAAGACTGAGCGTGCAGACCAGCACCTTCGGGCTCGACCTCCCCGACTACCCGTGGGAGGCCATGGCGCCGTACCTCGAGAGGGCCAAGCAGCACGCGGGCGGCGTGGTCAACCTCTCCATCGGCACGCCCGTCGATCCGACGCCGAAGCTCGTCCAGGATGCGCTTCGCTCCGCCGCTGACGCCCCCGGCTATCCGACTGTGCACGGCACGAAGGCCGTCCGCGAGGCCGTCGTCGAGTGGTTTGCGCGGCGGCGCGGGGTCGAGGGGCTCGACGAGCAGGCCGTGATGCCGACGGTCGGGTCGAAGGAGCTCGTCGCGTGGCTTCCTTTCTTCCTCGGCTTGGGCCCGGGCGATGTTGTGGTCCGGCCCCGAGTTGCCTACCCGACCTATGACATCGGTGCGCGCCTCGCGGGCGCGGAGGCGATCCCTGCCGACTCCCTCGACGAGCTCGACGCACCGACCCGCGCTCGTGTCCGCCTCGTGTGGCTCAACTCCCCGGGTAACCCGACGGGCGCGGTTCGCACGGCTGAGGCGATGCGCGCCGTCGTCGACGATGCTCGCAGCGTGGGTGCCGTCGTCGCCTCCGACGAGTGCTACGCGGAGCTCGGGTGGGGCGAGTGGGACGTCCAGCGGGGCGGATCCGCCGTGCCCTCCGTGTTGGATCCTCGCGTGAGCGGCGGCGACTTCACGCGGCTGCTGAGCGTCTACTCGCTCAGCAAGCAGTCCAACCTCGCGGGCTATCGTGCGGCCTTCGTGGCCGGCGCCCCCGAGCTCATGCCGAACCTCGTCAACAGCCGCAAGCACGCCGGCATGATCGTTCCCTTCCCGGTGCAGGAAGCCATGCGGGTCGCGCTCGGCGATCAGGCCCACGTGGACGCCCAGAAGGACCTCTACCGGGGCCGCCGGGAGCGGCTCGTGCCCGCGCTCGAGGCGTTCGGGCTCACGATCAGCCACTCTGAGGCGGGCCTCTACCTGTGGTGTACCGCGGGCGAGGATACCTGGGCTACGGTGGGCCGTTTGGCCGAGCGCGGGATCGTCGTGGGACCGGGCGTGTTCTACGGCGACGACGGCGCTGGCTTCGTCCGCGTGGCCCTCACCGGCACCGACGAGCGGGTGGATGCCGCCGTCGACCGCCTCACTGCGTACTGATCGTTGCGATGAAGGGCACCGATTAGTCCGGTGCGCGCGCTCGGAGTAGTTTTGGACTGTTGCGAGCTACCCATGTAAGGGGAACCATGACTGAGAAGAACGGTGCCACCCTGCGCCATGAAGGCGGGGAGCTGACCCTTCCCCGCATCGCCGCCGTCGAAGGCAATGACGGCTACGACGTGTCGAAGCTGCTGAAGGAGACAGGTGCTGTCACCTTCGATCCTGGCTTCATGAACACTGCGGCGACCACTTCGTCGATCACGTTCATCGACGGCGACGAGGGCATCCTCCGCTACCGCGGATACCCCATCGAGCAGCTGGCTCAGCACTCGAGCTTCCTCGAGGTCTCCTACCTCCTGATCTACGGCAACCTGCCGACGCCGTCCGAGCTCGAGTCCTTCGATCAGCGGATCCGCCGCCACACCCTCCTCCACGAGGAGCTC